>JANODF010000414.1:0-1584 GCA_031412555.1 Archangium sp.
GGCGCGCGTTTGGTCTCGGCGAAGGCGGCGGCGAAGAAGAGCAGGAAGCCGAGGGGCTGAATGAAGATGCCCCACGCCGGCAGGCCCAGGTCGAAGGAGCCGACGCGGGTCGACCAGAGGTACTGCATCTGCATCTCCGACATGCCGTCGGGCCCGGCGAGCTTCACCGTGGAGAACGCGATCATCATGCCCACCAGCGACAGGCCGAGCGCGACCTCGTAGCTGATCATCTGCGAGCTGGCGCGAACGCCACCGAGCAGCGCGAACTTGTTGTTCGACGCCCAGCCGGCCAACGACGTGCCGTACACGGCGAGCGAAGCGATGGCGAAGAGGTAGAGCAACCCGAAGTCGAGGTTGGTCGAGACCATCATCACCGGGTGATCGAAGATCTTCAGGGTCGGGCCCGCGGGCACCACCGCAAAGAGCGCGAACACCGGAGCGAAGGCCAACATCGGCCCCAGCGCGAAGAGCACCTTGCTGGCGTTCTTGGGCCGGAAGGCCTCCTTGGTGAGCATCTTGAAGACGTCGGTGACGATGTGCGGGATGCCGGCCAGTGAGGCATTGGGCAGGCCGGGGAAGCGGGCGCGGTTGGGGCCCACGCGATCCTGCATGAAGGCCGACCACTTGCGCTCAGCGAGCGTGAGCAAGGTGGCGAACACCATCACGATCATCAGCATCAGGATGAGGATGTTCGTCAGCGAGGCCAACCCGCTGACGCCGTGGGTGCGGCCAAAATCCTCCACCACGCCGCCGATGGCGTACGCGCCACCCATGAGGGCGAAGAAGCCGCCGAAGATCAGACCCAGAGAAACGAAGACGACGCCAAGACGCATGGTCAGGTACCCGGGGGAAGCGAGAGACCGCGGAGGTTGGGAACGCCCTGCTCACGCCAACCCGGCGGACGGCCATCCGCCGAGGCCGCCATGGTGCTGATGCCCGGGCGCTTCTGGTTCATCGGAGCCTTCTTGTCCCACTCGAAGCTGGCCAGCTCAGGCACCTGCGGCGCGAGCTGCTTGAAGATCTCGCGCGACGAGGTGGCCTTCATCTCCAGACCGAGCTGACGGGCGAGATCGACGGCCCACTTCCAGTGCGGCTGCGAGTCGCCCTTGGGCGGGTACGCGCGGCGGAAGCGCTGAATGATGCCGTCGCCCTGCATGAACGTGCCTTCGTCTTCCACGTGCACGGAGGCCGCGAGCACCACGTGCGCCGCTTCGACGACCTTCGATTCGTTGGTGGCCGAGACGACGAACAGCTCGAGCTTCTGCGCGCGGGCCGCGAACACTTCATCTTCTTCGGGCACTTCGTGACCCAGGCCGAAGAGCGCCTTCACGGTGCCCGTGTCGATCGCCTTGGTGAGCTCGGTGAACGGCTTGAGCTCGAGGCCGTAGGCCTTCGCGATGACCTCGAGGCCCCTCCGGTTGGGGTTCTTGTCGGCGGTGAGCAGGAAGTGATCGGCTTCGCCGTTGGGGCGGCCCGAGACATAGACCTACTTCACCTTGAGCCCGCCGCGCGCGAAGGCGAGGCCGGCGAGCAGGTCTTCGATCGACGCTACGGGGGAGGCCATGAAGGCCACCTTGCCGGTGT
>JANODF010000415.1:0-6942 GCA_031412555.1 Archangium sp.
CGGATCTCGAGTCGAGCGCCGCGCACACGTACCGGGACAGGGCTGATCCGGTCGCCCCGTACCGCCCACTAGACTCGCCCGCGGGTGACGCTGCGTAGCCCCACCCCACTGCGCTCCCCGACACCTTCAATCCGCTCGACGCCAGCCCCGTGCTGGTCACCCTCGACAACGCAGGCCTGATGTCGAACGACCCCTGGCTGCCCGCAGGCGCGACCGAGCTCTCCGGCAACAACGTGCACGCGTACGCCGACATCGCTGCGCCCGATGGACTCGATGGAGGAAGCGATCTGCTCGTGGTGCCGAGCGCCAGCGCGACCTTCGATTACACGTACGACCTCTCGCAGCCCTCGGGCTTCGCTCCTTCGCAACGTTCGGCTTCCGCGACCCACGCCTTCTTCGTCACCAACTGGCTGCACGACGCGCTCTACGATCTCGGCTTCAACGAGACCGCGCGCAACGGCCAGCAGGACAACTTCAACCGCGGTGGCCTGGGCGGTGACGCGGTGAAAGTCGAGGTGCACGACTTCGCCGCGCGCAACAACGCCACCTTCCGCACGCGCGCCGATGGAGAGCCCGGCCGCCTGCAGCTCTTCATCTTCGATGAGCCGCGCCCCAGCACGCTCACCATCACCACCACTGCGTTGGCCGATGGCGGCACCTTCCTCGGAGCACCGCCCGCCGTCACCCGCTCGCGAACCTGGGACGTGACCGGCCCGGTGCAGACCGTCACCGATCTCGACGGCGGCTTCGGCGGCTGCGACCCGTGGACCAACCCGGCCTCGTACACCGGCGGCGTGGTGATCCTCGACGCACCGATGGATGGCTGCAGCATCGGGCGACGCTTCGACGCCGCGAAAGATGCAGGCGTGGCGGCGTTGATCATCAATGCCACGGGCTGCTTCTCCTTCACCGAACCGTCGCTGGTCGCCGTCTGTGTCGAAGCCGACGCCGGCACGCAGCTGCGCGAGCTGGCCGCGGGTGGAGCGAGCCTGAGCGCGCACCTCGAACGTCCCGCGGGCGCGCGCGAGCGTGACGTGGCGCTCGACACCACCGTGGTCGCGCACGAATACAGCCACTTCCTCACCAGCCGGCTGATCGGTGACTCGCTCGGCCTGCTCAACAGCCCCTCCCGCGCGATGGGTGAAGGCTGGAGCGACTTCGTTTCGTTGTGGCTTTCCATCCGCGACGCAGAGACCGGGCGCACCGGCAACGATCTCTGGCAAGGCACCTTCGCCATCGGAGGCTGGAGCGTGGGCGGCCCCAACTGGGACGGCGCGCCCCGACCCGCGCACTACTTCGGAGTCCGCCGCTATCCGTACTCCACCGATCGCACGAAGAACCCGCTCACCTTCAAGCACGTGGGCACCAACGTGCCGTTGCCGGCGACCGCTGCGCGCGACTTCGGCGGAGGCCCCGACAACGCGCAGGTGCACAACGCCGGTGAAGTGTGGGCGAGCATCTTGTGGGACGCGCAGGTCAAGCTGCTGCGCAAACCCGGCGTGACCACCGAAGCCGCGCGCCTGACCATGGGCCGCTATCTCCTCGCGGCCCTCAAGGCGACGCCCCTGCTGCCCACCTTCATCGAAGCGCGTGACGCGCTGCTGGCGGTGGTGGCGGCGGAGAGCCCCACCGTCGACTTCCCTCTCTTCCAGGACGCGTTCGCCCAACGTGGCCTCGGCGTGCTGGCGCAGTCGTCGGATCGCCGCTCCATCACCAACACCCCGCTGGCCGAAGACTTCACCGGCCCCGGCGGCAACTACCGGCTGGTGTCCGTCGCGCTCGATGACACCGACGAAGACTGCGACTCCGATGGTCAGCTCGACTCGAACGAGACCGGCACCCTCACCGTGAAGTTGATGAACGTGGGCACGCGGCGGTTGAGCCGTTCCACGTTGCGGCTCAACAGCAGCAACCCTTCCCTGCAGGTCTCACCCTCGCCGGTGATGGTGCCCGCGACCGAACCCTTCACGGTGGCCACGGTGACCGTGCCGACTTCGCTCGGCGTGACGGCCGGCTTCCAGTCTTCGGTGGTCTCGCTGGTGGTTCAGGATCCCGACATCTCGCTGCTGCAAGGCCGCTTCGAGGCGAGCGCCACGGTGCGGCTCAACGCGGATCTCCTGCCTTCGATGAAGGAGACCTTCGAGAATGACGCGCCGGGGTGGACCTTCGACGGCGACGGCAACTTCCCCTGGGAGCAGCTCTGGTTCGTGCGCTCCGTCAGCCCGGTCTCGCACGTGCTCACCGGCCGCGGCATGGATGGTTCGGGTGAGAGCACCGCCACCTCGCCTCCGCTCGCGGTCGGCGCGGGACCGTTCACGGTCACCTTCACGCAGACGTACCTGTTCGAGACCAGCGTCACCTTCCAGCACTTCGACGGCGGCCGGCTGGAGGTCTCGACCGACGGCGTGAACTTCAGCGCCGTGCCCGGCTCGGCGCTCACGCCCAGCTATCCCATCACCCTCGACGCGACGACCACCAACCCGCTCGCAGGCCAGCAGGCGTTCGGCGGCTCGCAGTCTTCCGTGCAGACCGTCACCGTCGACTTCGGCACGCAGTACACGAACCGCACCGTGTGGCTGCGCTGGCGCATCGGCACCGATGACGCGAGCGGCACCTCGGGCTGGAGCATCGACGACGTGCAGGCCAACGGGCTCACCACCGAGCCGTTCGTCGACGCCGTGCCGCACCGGAACATCTGCACCAACCACCTGCCCATCGTCTCCGGCACCACCAGCATCACCGTGAACGAGCGCGCCCCGGTGACGCTGCTGCCTGGCACCGTGAGCGATCGCGATCTCGACGCGCTCACCGTCACCTGGTCGCAGACCTCGGGTACCTCGGTCGAGCTGCTCGACGACACCTTCACCTCACCCGAAGTGGGCGTGGCGGGCGAGACGCTGGGTTTCCGCGTCACGGTCGACGACGGCCGTGGCGGCATGGACACCGACGACATGACGGTCACCGTGCGCAACGTGAACCGAAGGCCCGAGGTGATGGCAGGCGGATCCACCACGGTGGTCTCGGGTCAGACGGCCACCCTCGAGGCGACCGGCACCGATGCCGATGGAGACCCACTCACCTACCTCTGGCAGCAGCAAGGTGACGCGACGGTCACGCTGGGCGAGGCCAACGCCGCCCAGACCACCTTCGTCGCGCCCGAGGTGAAGGTGCCCGAGCTCATCTCGTTCCAGGTGATCGCCCTCGACGCGGACACCGCCAGCGAGCCCGCGTTCATCGCCATCACCATCACCCCGAAGCCCAGCTCCTGCGGCTGCACCACGCTGGAGCCGTTGTTGGCGTTCGGGGTCCTGCTCTTCCTGCGCCGGCGACGCGCGGGGGCCTCGCCCCGGAAGGACGGGCAGTGCTAGGTCACGGCCCATGTCCCGAACCCTCACCCTGATCTCCCTGTCCGCGCTGCTGGGCGCGTGCGGAATGAACCCGGTTGAAGAAGTCGATGGCGGCTCTGGCGGAGGCACGGCGACCGGCGGAGGAACGACCGCGATGGGTGGTGGTTCGGCGATGGGCGGCGGTTCGGCGACGGGCGGCGGTTCGGCGACCGGCGGAGGGAGCACGGCAACGGGCGGCGGAACCACGGCCACCGGCGGCGGCTCGGGGACGGCTGATGCGGGTACCGGCGGCGGCGCGGGCAATGGCACCGGGTGCGGGTGCAATGCGCTCGAGAGCTCGGCGCTGATCAGCTTGCTTGGCGTGGTGCTGCTGCGCCGTCGCCGCAGCTGATGTCGCGACCGCCCTCTCCCCGACCCTCTCCCCCTCGGGGAGAGGGAGTTTGTTCGTGATGGTGAGAGTGATGTTTGTGTTTGTGTTTGTTGTCTTGTTAGTGGTTCACCAGAGGACGGACTGATCCTCTGCGACACCGGGCGCGTCTTTCACCACGTAGACCCGATCGCCGACCTTCACCTCGCCCGACCACAACCCCACCGGCTGCTTGAAGCTGCTCTTCACCAGCTTCAAATCCCGAATGTCGGTGTGTGCAGCCCACGGCTTGAAGTGCAGGTCGATCGCCCCATCCTCCGTGCGCACGTGCCACGGGTCGAGGATCGCGGTGGGGTTCCACTTGAAACGCGCGCGCCCCAGCGGAATGAGCTCGGTGCCCAGCCACAACGCGTTCTCATTCACGTCGTCACGTGATTCGTTGAAGCCCTCCACCAGGTTGATGCCGATGGGCGTGCCGTCATCGAGCCGGCCGCACACGAACGCCCAGCGCCAGGCCGTCTCACGCGCCAGATAGCCGTGGGTGTAGTCGAGCCCGCCCACGCCTCCATCGAGTGAGTAGCGGCGCCCGTCGGCTTCCAACGAGCCGAACGAGAGCAGGCCCGCCCACTTCTGCGTCACGTTCACCACGCCCTTGTCGACGGGCGCGATCACCGTGAGCGGAGGCGCAGCGCCCGCGGCCAGCAGATCCCACGAGAGCTCGAGCTTCGGCTTCATGAACGGCACGTTGACACCCAGCCGCACGTGACCGTGAAACCGCTCGTCGCCGAAGGTACGCCACGCCTTGAGCTTCGCGTCAGGCCGGCGGAAGGAGACCTCCATGCCCGCACCGGGATGATCGTTGACCTGCACCAACGGCGGCGGCAGCCCCAGCACGCCCACGTCGGCGAGCACCCGCCCCGAGGAGAAGTCGAGCGCGAGCGCGAAGGCGTTGCTGGTGTAGCCGAGGTCGACCACCGCCCAGAGCGCGGCGATCTCGCGGGTGGCGATGAAACCGTAGAGCCACTTCTTGTGCATGCGCAGCCGGTCGAGCCGGTTGGGCTGGTAGCTGCCCCTCAGCCGCGAGAGGTCGACCACATCGAGGGCGCCCTGAAACGTTCCAAAGCGGGGGGCGCCGCCTGCGTCTTCGACTGACGGGGGCGCCGGAGGCAGCTTCTTGGGGCTCATGGCCCGCGAAGATAGACCCGGCTCATTCCCATTGCGCGGGTGACGCAGACCTGAGGTCATCGCCTGCGTGAACGAGAAGCTCCGCGCCTTCCTGTTGTTACCGCCGGGCCTCGCCTTGCTGGGCGCCTTGATCGCGGCCCCGCACCTCGTGCACGCGCTCGATGGGCCCGCGGTCGAAGCCACCGTGGCGCAGATCGGCGAAGGCCGATTGCCCTCGAGAAACGTCACCGTCACCGCGAAGGTGATGGCCGATCGCGGCCTGCGGTACACCCTGACCAAGAAGAACTCGCAGACCAGTCCCAGGGTCTCCTTCTTCATGCCCATGGTCAATCCCGGCAACGAAGAGGCGCCGACCCAGCTCGTCGCCCAGACGTTTCACAACGAGGTCTTCGACGCCGCGGAGCACCCCGATGAGCCGCTCCAGTTCGAGGGCACCGTGCGCGACGTGTTGTGGGAGGGCCTGGACTCCGAGGTGAAGGAGGCGCTCGAGAACATTCACCCGCTCGATCCCCACGTGAAGCTGCTCGAGCTGCGCGGCGTGGGCACGGCCAGTGACCGTTTGTGGGGCTTCGGCGCGCCGTTGGCCGGGTTTCTCCTCGGGTTGATGCTGGCGGCGGGCGTGAAGCCGGCCGCGAAAAAGGCAGAGGGGCCTCGCGCGTGAGCTTGAGTGAACGCCTTTCCCGCGCGTGGCTGCGGCACCCGGTGATCGCCTTCGTGCGGCACCGCCGGCTGGTGACCTTCTATTCGCAGCTGCACGCGCTCATCCGCGCGGGCATTCCGTTGCCCACCGCCTTCACGCAGCTCGGTGAGTTCGCACCCGACGCGGCGATGGCCCGGGGGCTGGCGGCCGTCGCGCGCGACGTGCGGGGGGGCGACACCCTGGGCCAGGCGATGCGCAAACACAGCGCGTTGTTCGACGACGCCAACGTCGAGCTGATCGCCTTCGCCGAAGAAGCGGGGCGATTGGAGACCGTCTGCGCGGGCGTGGTGAGCCACCTGGAGAAAGTGCAGACGCAACGCTGGCAGGCGATCCTCGGGGCGCTCTGGCCGATGTACCTCGGGGGCGCGTTCATCTTCGTGGGCCCGCTGCTGGGCGTGGCGCAGCAGGTGTCGAGCGCCAACGCGCCGATCGGCACGCTCTATCTGAGCGGGCTCTTCGACACCCTGAGCACCACGCTGCTGTTGCTCACGGCGGTGCTGGGCGCTCCGTTTCTCATTGCGGCCGTGAATCAAGAGACCGCGTGGGATCGGCTCAAGCGGCGCATTCCGTTCGTCAGCGCGCCCCTGCGGCAGTTGGCCGCTTCGCGCCTGGTGTTGGGCCTGGGCCTCGCCAACGCCTCGGGCATGGAAGCGATGCGCGCCATCACCCTGGCCATCAAGGCCACCTCGAGCCCCTCTCTGTTGGCCGAACTTCCCCGGGTGGAGGCGAAGCTGCGGGGCGGCTCGACGTTGACCGACGCGGTGCGCGAGCTGGGCCTGCTCGATCGCACCTCGTTGGGCACGCTCTCCATCGCCGAGACCACCGGCACGCTCGATGAAGCGCTGGAACGCCTGAGCCGCGAGCTGCAGGAGTCCTCGTTGCGGGCCACCCGCATCCTCATCCTCATCGTGACGGCGCTGGTGGCGGGGCTGTTGTTGGTGAAGATCGTGATGGGGATGGTGGGGGTGATTCTGGGCCCCATCAAGAAGCTCTACGACGCTGCGGGCAGCGGCAATCTCGACGGCTGAGTCACTCCGCAGGTCTTCCATTGGGAAATGGGGTCGGGGGCAGTAACTGTCAGGATCCTTCCGAGCGGACGGGGCACCATGAACGACACACAGGTCCCAGAGTTCCTGAAGGGCGGCGGAGAGATGGGAGCGTTGATGCGCGCCTTCGACTGGTCCAAATCCTCGCTGGGCCCTCCAGCGCGCTGGCCGCAGTCGCTGCGCGGGATGGTGCGGCTCATCTTGAACACGGGCCACCCGATGTGCATCTGGTGGGGCGTCGACGGCACCAGCCTCTACAACGACGCCTACGGCGCTTCGATCGGGCCGGATCGCCAC
>JANODF010000416.1:0-3738 GCA_031412555.1 Archangium sp.
CCGCGCGCCGGCCTGGGCCGCCGGGTTCGATTCGCACTACGACACCGCGTTCTCGCTCCTCGGCTCGCAGACCACCTCCCAGGCGTTCCGGCTCGAAGCCGAACCGCTCAAGATGCGCGACCGCTACGGGCGCACGCGGTGGGGTCAGAGCCGCTGCGCTCGGTCACCAACGATGAAGTGAAGGCGTTGTTGCGGCAGTTGGACGACGCCGACTTCTCCGTGCCGGCCCAGCGTTCGAAGGTCGTGGTGAGCGACGTGCCGCTGCTCGACCTGGGCTGACCGGCACCGACGGCACTGACGGCATCGACGGCGCTCCCTCTCCCCGAGGGGGAGAGGGTCGGGGTGAGGGCTTCCCCGCAGCAGCGCTCGTCCGTGAAAGGCGAAAGGCGACCGCCCTCTCCCCAACCCTCTCCCCCGCGGGGAGAGGGGGCTCCTCGGTTTGTTGACAGCGCTGGCCGAAAACTTGCGGGTCCGATCCGCGCCGCTACGGTTCGCTGCAACCCTGTAGCAGCCCCAGCGCACGGAGAACCCGATGATGGAATCGATCACCACCCAGGCCGCTGCTCAGCTCGTTCCCGCCAGCTACGCCGAGAAGGCCATGGCGTCACTGATGCAGCTTCACTCCGAGCTGATGGATGAGAAGGAGCGCCGGGTCGAGCTCTTCCGCAAGTTGATGGAGCGGGAGCAATCGCTGGCTGAGCTCAAGATGTACGTGAAGATGCTGGAGGAGAAAGTCTCCGCGCGCCCGATGGTGACGACGCCCGTCGAGCCGCCGTCCACTCCGCAGCCGCAGCGCCAGGTTCGCACCGCGCCGGTGCCCCCGCGCATTCCGTCGGCCCCGCGTACCCGCATCGACGGCTGGAAGACCTGGTGATGCGACAGGCGCTGTTGGCGGTCGTGCTGCTCAGCAGCGCCGCGTTGGGTGAAGGCATCGATGGGCTCGGCCGCATCTCGTTGGGCGGCGGCTACCGCTGGGTGCCCAACTGGCACTTCATCTACAAGGCGAACCAGGCGGGCACGCCTTTCGTCGAAGGCATCAACGGAGGCCCCCAGGCGACCGCGAGTTTCGGGTTGGGCGTCTCGAGCGTGATCGAGCTGTCGATCGATCTGCTGGGCAGCTTCGAGACCTTCAAGCTGGCGCTGATCGACGGCGGCACCGAGGAGTACACCTCCGCGATGTACGGGGCCCAGCTCGGCGGGCGGCTCACGGGGACCGACGTGTTCTTCAAGGGCTTCGCGCCCTACCTGTCTCTCCAGGCGGGGCCGCTGCTCTCGAACGTCAGCTCGAAGTCGCTGCCAAACTACGAAAAGGTCCTGCTCGCTCTCTCAGCTTCAGTGGGCGCGACCTACCGATTCTCGCCGCGTTACGGAATCGCCCTCGATGCCCGCTACATGCTCGCCCGCGCCACCGTGCCCCCGATCTCAGGCATTAACGTGGGCGGTTTCCTCTTCAGCGCGATGTTCGTTCTCTATTTCCCGTCTGCCCCGAAGCGTGATCTCGACGTGCCCGGGTTCTGATAACAGCGATCGTCATGGCCGAAACCACTGCTGACGCAGCCAAGCTGCTCGAAGAGATCCGCCGCGAAGTCGTCGAGTCGCGGAACATGACCATCAAGACGGACAACGCGCTCAAGACGTTGCACGCCGAGTTGAAGCTCGTCTCCAGCCAGCAGGACGCGTTTCAGAGCCGCACCTGGTTCAGCACGGGCGCCGCTTACGTGGTGTTCGCAGCGCTCTGCGTGGCGGGCGTGGTGGTGATCTCGAATACCCGCGCTGCCGGTGCGAACGCCGAGCGCGAGCGCCTGGAGAAGCAGGTGGGTGAGCTCACCTCGACCATCGACAAGCTGAAGGCCGACGCCACGGGCCAGCTGGCTGCCGAGCAGTCGGCGCTGCAGGTGTACCGCCAGATGACCACGCTGCCCGGTGAAGAGCGGCTCAAGGGCATCGACGCGCTGCAGAAGATCGATCAGACCAAACTGACCGCCTTCGCCAAGCTGGTGCTGCAGGACCGCGCGGTCGCGCTGCGCAAGGAAGTCGGGGGCGCCGTGCTGGAGAAGGGCAAGACCGCCTTCCGCCGGCAAGACTGGCCCGAGACCATCTCGCAACTCGGCCGCTTCCTCTCGATGGATCCCGTCGAAGAGGACGCGCTCGAGGCCTCGTTCTACCTGGGCAACGCGTACTTCCAGTCGCGCAAGTTCGAGGATGCCATCAAGCACCTCACGCGTTTCGCGGACGGCGACAAGAGGGCCAAGCTGCGTGACTTCGCGATGCTGATGTTGATGCAGTGTTACGACATGACCGGCGCCCGCGAGCAGGCCATCGCCACCGCGAAGGAAGCGTACAACTCGTATCCTTCGAGCGACTTCCGCAACCAGTTCGTCGCGCGGTTGCAGCGCACCGTGCCTCAGCCGGCCGCCGCGCCTGCTCCTGCTGCACCTGCTCCGGTCGCTCCGGGCCCTGGTCCCAGATGAGTGCCCCGGCCAACGACCCGCGTGATCCGAAGTATCGGCCGTATCGTGCGGTGTCGCTGGGCGTGTACCTGGTGGTCACCATCGTCTTCTCGAGTCTGATCATCTTCAGCGTGTATCGCTCGGTGTTGCGCATGACGCCCGAACGGCCGAAGGTGAGCGAGACGAAGCCTGAAGCCGAGTGTCTGACGGGGGCACGCACGCTCTTCGATGAGCTGGAAGCACAGCGCAAGGCGCAGGGCGATCTGCCTGACGTGACCAGCTCGGATCAGAAGTTCCTGCAGTACCGGGTCGAGTGGCTGCAGCGAAAGCGCACCATGGAGGCCCAGTGCGGGTTGGAGAACAGGGAGCGGGTGAAGAAGGCCTTCGACTCGCTCGACAAGGTGCTCGATCTCTACACCACGGCGTCGACCCAGTTCAGCGGGTCGGTCGGGCCGAGCGTGGATGACTTCAAGAAGCAGCTGGATCAGCCGTAGGAGCCGAGGTCCCCTCTCCCTTTGGGAGAGGGTCAGGGTGAGGGCCTCACGATTCGCCCTTGGTTTGCGTTGGGGCGCTGAGGCTCGTTGAGCCCTCACCCCAACCCTCTCCCAAAGGGAGAGGGAAACAGTTTCACGGGCTCGACTTGTTGCTCTGCGGCTGCACGGCGGGCAACACGACCTCGTACCTGCCGCGGTCATCCGCGATCGACGTGCCCAGCAGAATCGAAGCAGGGCGCCCTTCGACCGTGGTCACCCGGAAGAACCGCAGCTGCGAGTACGGCACCGGCTGCTGAACCATGCCCGTGACGCTCACCACTGAACCGGTCACCGTGCCCGACACCGTGCGGCCGAAAGACAGCTCGACCGGCGTCATCGTCTGCGTGGGGATCTTGAGGCCCGTCCTGTCGTCGATGACCGTCTTGATGGTCACCAGCCGGCTCGAGATGGGGAGCTTCTCGCCCGGGGTGAACTCGAAGCGCCAGATGCCCGGGTCGAGCGGCAACTCGAAGCTGCCGTCTTCCGCGGTGACGCTCTCTGCAGGTTCGATCGGCAGGGCCTTGAGGTCTTCCAGCGTGGTGCGGGTCTCTGCCTGAAGCGTGGCGCGAACGAACACGCCCTGCGCGGGGTCCTTGCCACCGGGCCGGGTGACCAGGCCCTTGGCGATCAGCCGGTCATCGAGCGTGAAGCTCGCAGGCGTCAGCTTGGCCACGTTCACGGTGCTGCCCGGGGCTCGGGTCACCTTCACCGTCACCTGCCGCTGGCTGTAGGCCGCGCGGCTGCCCTTGGGCGGC
>JANODF010000417.1:0-5550 GCA_031412555.1 Archangium sp.
TGCTGCGCATGCGCAGCACGCTGACGTCGAAGCGGTTCACGATCACCAGCGCGACGGCGTTCACGTAGAACGGGAAGGCGCTGCGCAGCACCGGCGCGACCTTCTTCCAGTCGATCGTCATCCGCAGCTTCACGTGCTTGCGGGCCAGCCCGTACCCGACCACCAGCTTCATGAACTCGGCGATCAGCACCGAGAGCGGAATGCCCACCAGCGGCAGCTCGAAGACCATGGTGACGATGAAGCCCGCGGCCCACATCAACTTGGCCACCACGTTGAGCGCAGACAGCCCGTCGATGGTGCGCGCCGACTGCAGCAGCGCCACCAGGGTCTGGTTGTAGCTCATGCAGATCTGGGCGGCCGCGTAGGCCCAGACCAGCACCCGCACCTCGATGGGCTGCCCCATCCACGACAGCACCAGGTTCATCAGCACGAAGACGACCGTCGCCATCACCGCGCGGATGGCGAAGACGGTGCCGAGGAACTCGTTGGCGCCCTCCAGCGTGACGGGCACGATCTTCCGCACGTAGAGATCGATGCCCAGGCTCAAGAAGACGAACGCGGTGGTGGTGTACGCGTCGGCGAAGTTCACCGGGCCAATCACCGTCGGGCCCAGGTAGCGGCGCAGCGCGATGCGCACGCCGAACCCGATGCCCAGGGTCAAGATGAGCGAGCCTCCGAGCGTCAGGGCGTTGCGCATGCTCGTGGCAACATCGGAGCGCGCTGCTTCGCCGTGCGTGGTCTGCTCGTTCACGCGGAAAGCTATAGCTTCCCGCGTACCGTCCGGTTGGACTTATCGTTGGGCGTCAGGCCCCTTGAACTACAGGGGGCCAATCAGAAACGTACCGGCGGCCCCCACCACGAATTGCAGTTGGAGCCCCCGCCGCGCAAGCGCTGCGTCGCGGCGCGTGCTTCAGGTGCGAATCAGGGCACACCGCCGTCGTGCTCTGCGCAGCTCGCCACGCTGCGGTAGTAGTTCATCGTGCCGACCGAGTCGCTCACCTGGGGCTCGCGGTCGCTGGCGCGTTCGATGCTCCCGATGACGCTCACCTCTCGGCCTTCCATGCCGCCGTCTTCGAGCTCGAACGAGCCTGCGTCGATGGTGCCGGCGTCCCAGGTGAAGCGGTAGCCGTAACGCGCCGAGGCGTTGATCGGTACGCAGACCGCAGCGGCCCACCCGGCGTCGCTCCGCGTCAACGGCACGCCGGCCATCAACACAGGGAGCGCACCGACGAGCTCACCCGTTGCGTCAGCAGGTTCTTCGTCTGAAATGCTGAAGCGCGTTTCGCAGCACGTCACGTCGACGATCACTTCACCGGCATCGACGACCACGTCACCAGCGTCGGCGTCGAGGTCATCAGGGTCGCGCACCGGAATGGTGTTGTTGGTGGTGGGCCCGTCGTAGGGCTCGTCGGGCTCCGGTTCAGGCTCGGGTTTCGGCATGGGCGAGCAGGTCGACAACGCCACCAGCGCCAGCCACAGCACCCGCTTCACGGGGCACCTCGCATCGCTGAGTCCATGCCCGCGGGCGGCGGAAGGTCGGGCAGCGGGGTGGCGCTGGGCAGCCCGACGGGCGCAGTGTCGACCGGCCTGAGACCGCCGCCAAACTGGCCACGCAGCCCCTCGATGGTGGACAACACCTCGAAGACGCTCGACGCGGGGAGGTCCTGGGCCACCAACGAGTACAGACCGCTCTTCTCTTCCAACTCGTAGCGCAGCTGCTGCTTCAGCACGGCGTACACCGTGGGCTCGCCCACGTGCGGCGCGAGCAGGTGGTAGAGCGACTGGCGCGTCAGCACCATCGGCGCCTCTCGCAGGTGGCGCAGCGCGGCCTCCACGATGGGCGCGTCGACGGGCTGGTTGGCGTCGACGTACATGTGGTGAATGACGTTGAAGAGCTCGCGCTTCACGCCCGCGTCGGTCTCTCGGCCCAGCCACTCCACGATGAAGTCGTGCACGCGGTCGACCCGGTACCGTCGCAGCGCTTGCGGTACCTGCCGGCGCAGCTCGGCGTCAGGCAGGCGCGACCAGGCCTGCACGGTCGGGAGCAGCGAGAGCTCGGCCATGTTGCCCACGGTGCCGCACAGCACTGAATAGTCTTCGGGCGTCTTTGCGCTCGCCGACAGCTGCTGCACCAGGCCCATCGCTTCTTCCTGCACGTCGCGCTGGCCGGGCCGCGTACCCGACAGCATGCCGAGGTGCAGCACGCCTTGTCGCGCCACGCCCGCTTCTTCGGCCGACGAAGGGGCACGCACCGCCGCGGCGCGCAGCTCTTTCGCCAACGGGGCGCCGACGTCAGCGCGGGTCACCAGCGCGAGGCTGCTGCGAATGCGGTCGGCTGGCTGCTCTTCGACTTCACGGTAGATGCCCAGCAGCGCCTGCCGCGCCACGGGCGACTGCGTCTGGCCGAGCGCGAGGAACGCAGGGGCCTTGGCGCCCGCAGGAAAGTCCCCATCGGTGATGGTGTCGACGAAGTCTTCGATCTTCTCGGGGTGCGCGTCGAGGAACGCGGCGACGTCGCGCCACTGCTCGTTGATGTTGGCGCCCGCAGCCACCAGCGCGCCGAAACGATTCATGGCCTGGTCGAAGGTGACGTCGCGCGCGAGCGCCACCCGGCGTGCGTGGTCGTCGGTCTGCCCGCCCCAATTCTCACGCGCGGCTTCCACCTCGATGAGCGTGTTGCCCCACGCGTAGTCGGCCTCGGTGCGCGAAGCGGTGGCCAGCGCCGCCGCTTCGAAGGGGGTGGCCTGAGCGGTCCACTCGGTCTTCGAGAAGTCGACCGCGCCTCCGGAGAGCTCTTCGACGCCTTTGAGCCGCGCGAGCCACTGCGCGCCGTCGCGGTGCACGTCGACGAGGCCGTCGACCAGCGCCACGCCTTCCATGCGCGGCGACCAGCGGGTGACGTAGTTGAGCGGCTTGCGCAGCCAGTGCCCCTCGCCGTCGCCGCCGCCCGTCACCAGCGCGCGCAGCGTGCCCAGCGTGGTGAAGAAGTGCGCCTCGGTCGCGGGCGTACCGTCGCCCACCGAGAACGAGAGATCCTGCAGCGCCACCTGCTGCGCGCGCGCGGCGAGCTGCGGCGTGGCGCTGAGGCGCGCGAAGCCTTTCACTTCGCAGCGCTCGTCGACGCGAGCGAGGAAGGCGTTGCCCAGGGGCTCACCCGCTTGCTTCAGCGCGCTCGCGTTGAGCCCGTCGAGGCGGCCCAGCAAGGTGGCCGTGTTGGCCGTGGTCGACAGCACCTCGAAGCTCAGGCGGCCCTGCAGCTCGGCCTCGCCGCTCTGCATCATCGGTTCTTGCGCTCCCGGCAGCTGGGTGGAGATGCGGTAGTGCGTTTCGCTGCGGTACGCGAACGCGAAGGTCGCGCCGGTGGTGAAGCGACACGTTGCCCCCGACGGCGTCGGCGTGGCGTGCGCCGGGGGCATCGCTTGCGACGGCGCTGCGAGGGCAGGTGCGGGCGCTGTGGCCGGCCGCTGCCACCAGAGCACGCCAGCGGCTGCGACGACGAGGGTTGAGGTGACTCCGATGACGACTGAGCGGGCGTTCACTTAGAAGGTCCTCGCGTAGGGGCTGACGATTTCAGGGAAGAGCTCGCCTTCGATGCTGAAGAGGCCGCCGTACGAGGCGATCTGCCAGGAGGTGCTCCAGAAGAGGAAGTTGAGCTCGGCGTCGAACGAGCCCGACATGAAGGCCACCTCCCACGTGCCCTGAATGGTCGACTGACCGAGCAGGCTCACCTTGATGCGGTTGTTGTTGAACACCAGAATGCGCGAGCGGTCGGCGCTGACGTTGACGCCCGCGGTGATGAGGTTGAGCGTCGCGCCGAGGCAGAAGCCGATGTCCGTGCTGGGCGTGCAGATCTTCGCGAAGAAGCCCATCGAGAACTCGACGTTGATGCCCACGCCGATCGACGCCTCGACGTAGCTGCTGGCAGGGTCGAACTGGCAGACGTACGGCGCGGTCGCCGTGATGACGTCGGTCTCGAGGTTGCTGGTGGCAGGTCGCAGCAGCACGCCAGCGCGGTTGGGCGCGCGGCTCTCCACGGGCCCCAGGTTGGCGCCGAACCCGTGGTTGCCCAGGAGCGAGTTGGGGTCGAGCAGCCGGGGCTCGAGCCGCTGCTGGTTGGCGAAGGGCACGTTGCCGGCCAGCCACGCGTACCGGGTGCGCGACGTGCCCGCGCAGGCAGGCGCGCGCGTCACGTCACAGCGTGGGTCTTCGTATTGGTAGGCCAGCTGACCGCCGAGCCAGTAGCGCGTGCCCGAGCCGCCTGCGGTGGTGATGGCCGCCTTCGCCGCCGTGAGGTCGGCCGCGGTGCGCACCTCAGCCAGCGTGCCGCCCTTGAAGCGACATTCGTTGAGCGCCTCTTCGAACGACTTGTTGTCCGTGTAGGCCAGGAAACACTCACCGGCACCCGTCTTGAGGCACGGGTACTTGGGGTTCACCATGCTGGTGACGCTCTGGTAGTCGCCCGCCAGCTTCAACGTCGCGCCGAACCCGAAGCCCACCGAGAAGCCCACCTCGAGCACGAAGGGGAAGGGCCCGAGCGTGAAGGGGAACTCCTTGCTCAGCTTCATCGCGAGGCCATCTCGCTCGAACCGGCTCAAGATGCCCTTCTTGGCCTTGGGCTTCATCTTCTTCTTGTCCGAGGTGGTTTTCACGCCCGCGGTGCGGCGGCGCTTCCAGGCGTCGGCGATGTTGTCGAGGTTGGGGGTGAGGTTCAACTCGACGCTCCACGCGCCGGCTGATTGGGGCTCGGCGGTGCTGCCGCTCGACAGGTCGAAGATCTTGAAGCCGAAGAGCGTCATGTTGGTGCTCATCTTCGTCGTCTTGGTCGTCTCGTCTTGGGTCGACTCGTCGTTCGACGCGGTGTCGATGGCTGAGATCGAGAACTGGCCACCGGTGGTCATCGCGTTGCGCGACTGGCCGGTGCAGTTCTGCCGCCCGCCGGCCTCAGTGCAGCCGCTCTGGTTTCCCATGTCGTTGGTGCTGCCGGCCGAAGAGTCACCCTGCCGCGGGCTCGACGCCGAGTTGGCGGGCGTCTCGACGGCCGCTACGGGCGTGGTCGGGTACACGAAGAGCTCGCGCTTGAGCAACACCGGCGCGCTCTCGGCGCAGCGCTTGATGAACTTGAGCCCATAGGTGACCCCGTCGCGCTGCGCGGTGACGCCCTGGTTGTCGAGGCCTTGTGCGGTGACGTTCGAGGTGCCCAGCGCGTGGGTGACCTCGTCGAAGTCCATGCAGACGCGCACTCGGAACACGGTGCTGTCTTCGTCGAAGGCGCGCATGAAGCCGTCGGCGCGCTGGGCGGCTGAAGCACCCTTGATCGACAGCATGCGCTCGCGCAGCGAGGGGGTGACCTTCGCCTGCAGTCGAACGGTTTGCGACATCGCGTTGCCGTTGCCGAGCCCCGTCGCCGGGAAGGTGGTTGCGTTGACGCCCACCCACTCGGGCTCCGAGGTCGAGAGCCGCGCCATTTCGATGGTGGCGCGCAGGTTGCGTCGGTTGAGCGGGAGCGCCGCGTTGGCCGACAGAATGCTGCGGGGCGACAGCGGGTTCTTC
>JANODF010000418.1:0-6660 GCA_031412555.1 Archangium sp.
GCGACGGCGGTGGTCACCTCGGCGATGTTGCGCACCTGAGTGGTGAGGTTCGACGCCATGGAGTTCACGTTGTCCGTGAGATCCTTCCAGGTGCCGCCCACGCCCTTCACCACGGCCTGACCGCCCAGCTTTCCTTCCGTACCGACTTCACGAGCGACGCGCGTCACTTCAGAGGCGAACGAGCTGAGCTGATCGACCATGCCGTTGACCAGCCGCGCCGTGCGCAGGAAGTCGCCCTTGAGCGCGTTGTCGCCCACGGTCAACGAGAGCTTCTTGCTCAGATCGCCCTTGGCCACCGCGCCGATGACGCGGCCCATTTCATCACTCTGCTGAGCGAGCGCGCCCACCAGGGTGTTGACGGAGTTGATTTTCGCCGCCCAGCTGCCGGGGGCGCGGCTCAACTTCGCGCGCACCTCGACCCGGCCTTCTTTGCTCACCGCCGTGGCCACCCGATCGAACTCGGTGGCCGTCTGGTCGTTGAGGAAGATGATGTCGTTGAGCGCGGCGGCGACCTGCTTGTTCGCCTTGGTGCCGCGCACCTTCATCCGGATGCTGAAGTCACCGTGTTTGACGGCCGAGAGCACGGTGAGCAGGTCTTCGCGGTCGATGCCGCCTTCATCACGTGCTTCGGCAACCATTCAACGCTCCTCTCGTTCAGTCACTGCAGGTGCGGGTGTACCCGTCAGGTCGGCGTCTGAGATGCCGTAGCCCTTGAGCTTCTCCCAGAGATTCTTGCGCGAGATGCCCAGCAGCTGCGCGGCGCGCGCGCGGTGGCCCTCCGACTTCTGCAACACGCGCTTCAGGTATTCACGCTCGAAGGCCCGCACGGCCTCCGGCAACGAACGCGAGTCGTTGAGGGGCTCGGTCTCGCTCTGAGGGGCCTGCTGGCCGGCGATCTCCGGAGGCAGGTGAGAGAGCTCGTCGCGGCGCCCACCCGAGACCACCAGCGCGCGGCGCAGGGCGTGACCCAGCTCGCGCACGTTGCCGTGGAACGGGTAGGCCGAGAGCGCTGCCAGCGCAGCCACGGAGAGCTCCGGGGGCGATGAAGGCGCGGCGGCACGGCGAAGCAATTGCTCCAGCAGCAGCATGAGGTCGTCGCCGCGGGTGCGCAGCGCAGGCACGGGCAGCTCGAGCACGCGCAGGCGCTCGCCCAGCCCTTCGAGCAGATGACCACCGGCCACCAGCTCGCGCAGCGAAACCAGGCTCGAGGTGATGATGCGCACGTCGGGCTGTTTGCTGCGGCCCGCCTCACGCTCCTTGAGCGAACGCAGCAGGCGCACCTGCGCGAACATGGGCAGCTCGGCGAGCTCGGTGAGGTACAGCGTGCCGCCTTCGGCCGCGTGCGACTCTTCGGCGCCCAGCAGCTCGACCGCTTCAGGGGTGGAGGGGAAACCCGCGCAGCTCAACGCCACGAAGGGGCGCGAGGCCCGCGCGCTGCTCTGGTGCACGGCCAACGCGACCAGGCGCTTGCCGGTGCCGCGCTCACCGACGATGGAGACCGGCTCGTCGCTGGCCGCGTACTGCTCGATGAGTGAACGCAGCCGCTCCATCGGGGGCGAGGTGCCGAGCAGCTCATCACCGGGCTGCGGCGCGAGGCGCTGGTTGACGAAGTGCTGGCTGAGCGAACGCTCCTTGGTGATGCGCTCGAGCAGCTTGAGCAGCACTTCGAGATCGAAAGGCTTGGGCAGGTAGTCGACGGCGCCCAGCTTCAGCGCGACGACGGCGTCGGGCACCGTGGCGTAGGCGGTCATCAAGATGAAGCTGGTGCGCGGCGACTCGTGGCGCACCTTCTTGAAGAGCGTGAAACCATCGACGCGCGGCAGGCGCACGTCGCTGATCACCACATCGAAGACTTTTCCGGTGAGGGCGGCTTGCGCAGAGAGGCCGTCCAGGGCGGTGGTGACCTGGTACCCCTCGGCGCGCAGCGCTTCATCAACCGACAGGAGAATCGAGGGCTCGTCGTCGACCAGCAAGATGTTGAGCATGGGATGGCAGAATGTGGAGTGAACGCTGGCGAATCAACCGCCCAGGCAGTGGGTTACGAGGCGGTAACGTCAGTTTTGGTCAGGAAATGAGGGTCCACCAGGGGACCCGAACAGCCTGTTCCTCCCCCCAGTTTGGGTGAAGAGATCACTCCGCCTGTAACCCGGCCCGGGTAGAGTCATGGCTCGTACTCATGGGCATCCCCTTCGGGCGCTACCAGCTGCTGAAGAAGATCGCATCCGGAGGGATGGGCCAGGTCCTGCTCGCCAAGAAGGGCCAGGACGACTTCGAGAAGCTGGTGGTGCTCAAACGCATCTTGCCGCACCTGGTGGAAGACGAAGAGTTCTTCACCATGTTCCGCGACGAAGCGAAGATCACCATGCGCCTCGACCACCCGAACATCGCGCGGATCAACGAGTTCGGGGTGGAGGCCGGCGTTCACTACATCGAGATGGAGTACGTCGCCGGTGAAGACGTGCGCCGCATCGAGAAACGCGCCGCCGCGGTGGGCAAAGGCATCCCCATCGGGGTCATCTTGAAGATCATCGCCGACGCCGCGGCCGGCCTCGACTTCGCCCACAAGGCGCGCGACGCCAAGGGCGTGCCGCTGGGCCTGGTGCACCGCGACGTGAGCCCCCAGAACGTGCTCATCGGCTTCGATGGTTCGGTGAAGTTGATCGACTTCGGCGTGGCCAAGGCAGCCGGCCGCGCGCAACACACCGCCACCGGCATCTTGAAGGGCAAGTTCCCGTACATGTCGCCCGAGCAGGCGCAGGGCGAAGAGCTCGACTGCCGCAGCGACGTGTTCGCGCTGGGCATCGTGTTGTGGGAGCAGCTGACCGGACGCCGCCTGTTCAAGGGTGAGAACGATCTCGCCACGCAGCGCCTGGTGCGCGCCTGCCAGGTGCCCGCGCCCTCCAGCGTGGAGCCGTCGGTGCCCGCGGGTCTCGACCCCATCACCCTCAAGGCGCTCTCGAAGGAGCCTTCCGAGCGCTACCAGGACGCTGCCGAGCTGCGAAACGCGCTGGAGGACTTCGCGCTGCAGAACGCGATCCCCACCTCGTCGTCGAGCCTCGCCGCCTTCATGCAGGACCTGTACGCCGAGCGCATCGCGAAGGAGGCCGACCCGCGCTTCTTCGAAGAAGACTCGGGCCTGACCGATCTCGACGTGGGCGGGTTGTCCAAACCGGCCAGCGCGGCGAGCGGCGCGACGGTGGTCGATCGCAACAAGTTGCCTGCGGGCAATGCCACCCAGGTGCACGGCACGCAGCTGTTGCCCCCGCCTTCGAAGTCGTCGCCGTTGCCCAAAGTGGTGGGCGCGGTGGTGCTGCTGCTGGGCATCAGCGCAGGCGTCTATCTGGGCACCCGGCCCGACGTGAAGCCGGTGGTCGAGGTGGTGCCTCCGCCCGTGGTGGCAGTCCCCGTCGAGGCCCACCCGCAACCCAAGCCGTTGGTGGTGCACATCGTCTCCGAGCCCAGTGGGGCGCACATCGAGCTGGCGGGCGCCAACGTGGGTCAGACGCCCTTCGATGCCCACGTGGAAAAGGTGAAGTTGCCCGTCGCCGTGCGGCTGACCGCCGAAGGGTACGAGCCGGCTGAAGCGACGCTCACCGACATGACCGGGCCCACGCTTTCGCTCGCGATGAAGAAGAAAGTCGCGGTGGTGAAGCCCCCGACGGGTGGCAGCGGCGGCAAGAACCCGGACATCAAGACCACGCGATGAAGCACTGCTCCTCAGGAACAGCCCACACCGTTCCCCCCGAGCGGAGTCAAGGGGTCAGGTGGCATCTCGACTGCGCTCGATGCGAACGGTGTGCGTCGGGATGAGCGGTGTTCCATGAAGAACCCCGACGTGGTGCAGCGCTGCCAGCGTCACGGCGCGCCGGCCGGTTGGGAATGTACGGTCTGTCACCAGCCGTTGTGCCCCGACTGCGCGGCGTGGAAGGTGATCTCGCCCGTCGTGATCGAAACCTGCGCGCTGTGCGGTGAGATGGCCGAGCCGCTGCTGCGACGAAAGAGCGCGACGGCCAGCCTGGCGCAGCGGTTGCCTGGCGCCTTCACCTTTCCCTTCAAGGGCGAGGGGCTGCCGGCGTGGTTGGGCATCTCGATGTTCCTCTGGGTACTCTCGTTTCTGGGCGCCATCGGGGCGGTGGTGGGTTGGGGCGTGGCCCTGGCGAGCTTCTTCGGGTTGACCCGCTCGACGGCGCGCGGCGGCGATCACATCGAGCTGACGGACTTTCAGGATCCGCTGCAGTCGATCGCCATGCCCATCGTGCGCTTCATGCTGGTGATGTTCCCGGCGTGGGCGGGCACCTTCCTCGCGGGCTGGCTGCACCAGGACTGGTTGCTGTGGGTCGCAGCGATCGTCACCATTCTGTGGAGCCCCACCGCGTACATCGCGGCCGCCGCCGGCACGAGCGTCGTGCACATGCTCAACCCGCTGCGCGTGTTGGGCGCCACCGCGCGCATCGGGAAAGATTTCGGCGTGTACGTGGGCGGGATGATCGCGGTCACCGTGACGATGTTGTTCTGCGGGCCGCTGGCGCTGCTGGTCAACGAGTACGTGGTGGTGCCGGTGCTCGGCGGCGTGCTCACCCAGATGATCCTGGTGTTCGGCCCCTTCGTGGCGGCGCGGGTGGCGGGCCTGGTGTTGATGCTGCACGGGCCGGTGTTCGGTTGGGGCGAAGAGGTCGACCTGTGGGAGCGCATGCTCGGTGAGACCCAGCCGCGGGGTGAACCACCCATCAAAGAGAGCACCCTGCCCCGTCATCTGCCTTCGTCGATCGAGCTCGAGCCTGAGCCGGTGCCCGAGGCGCAGCCGGCGCGCACGCACGACAGGTTCGCGGCGATCGAACTCGATCCACACTCCGAAGCGCCGCCCGAGGTGGCGCCGCTCGACGTGGCGTTGCTGCCCAGCTTCTCCGAGCAGTCGGCCGTCTCGATTCGGCAGGCGATCTCGACGGGCAACGCCGAAGTGGCGCTCGACGGGTTCCGCTCCACCGGTCTTTCCGCGGCAGAGCAGTTGAGCTTCGAGGAGCTGGTCTGGCTGGGGCAGACCGCGTCTTCACACATCGACTACGAATCGGCAGAGCTCGCGTTCCGCAAGGCGGCTGAACGCACCGCATCGCCCGAGCCCCTCGGCCGTGCCCGGGTGATGTTGGCGCGGCTGCTGGCAGAGCGACTCAATCGTAAGGACGACGCGGTGACCTTGATGCAGCGGGTGCTCGAAGAGCAGGCCGGCACGTCAGCGGCTGCGTACGCGAAGACCTGGCTGACGACGAACTGACGAAAACGAAAACGAAACGGTCTTCAGATGACGAGGTCCGGTCGGGACGACTCTCCCAGCTGTCACAACCCTGTAGTCACGCGTCACTACAGGGTTGTTACAGCTTGAAGAGGCGCACCGGGCGTCACCTGCATCAGACAGCCGCACTTTGCGTCGTGCGGAGGGCCCGCTCGCGAGGAGCGCCTCAGCAACCCCTTCACCCACCTCCCTCTCCCGAGAGCCCCGCTACGGTTTCGAGAGCTCGAGCCGTTGAAGTGCAGCGCCCGCGATCGGGTGCAGCCGCTTCCCCGCGACGCACTGACGCAGCCGCGCCCCGGCGGCCTCTGGATCGAGGTCTTTCGACTCTGCCACGAGCGCCTTCGCCTGCGCGTCGGTGCCACACCGGCTCTGTGCGAGCGCCACGTCGATCTCGCGCTGCAGCGTGTCGAGGCCGGCGCACTTCCCCTGGGGCCCGATGCACTGCACCGCGATCGCCCGTGCCTCGAGCGGGTCACCTGCGAGGAGCGCCTTCCGCGCGCGCTGCATCACGTCGGGATTGCTGACCGCAGGCGAGCGCTCGAGGTCCGGCTCCCGGAAATACTGAAAGCCCATCCCCACCAGCAGCGCCACGAAGCAGGCCCCGATGAACACCACGAAGCCGTTCGCTTCCGCGAGCCGCGGCGGAGCCGGGGCAGCTGAATCGGGCGCGACGATCACCGACGGCAGGTGGGGATACGAGCTGGGCGCGGGCGGCGCGGGTGCCTGAGCCGGCGCGCGGATGTCTGCCTTGCGCAGCGCCTGCAGCTCGGCCTTGACCGCTTCGGTGCTCGCGTCGGGTTGTTCGGCGAGCGCGACCAGCCGCCGCACGATGCTGCGCGTCTGCGGCAGGCGCTCCGCCAGGAACTCGCTGAGCCGGCCTTCATCGAAGAGTTCGACGCCGCAGCGCTCCAGCGCCCGGCCCAGCTCACGCGCGGAGGCGAACCGAGCCTCGGGGTCGGTGGCGAGACACAGCGCGATGATCTCGTCGAGCTCGACCGGCACCTCGGGCACCACCGTGCGCACGCGCGGCGCGGGCTCACCCCGGTTGAGGCGTGCTTCGACATCTTGAATGCCGACCGCGGCGAAATAGCGGCCCGCGAGCAACTCCCACATCACCACGCCCAGGCCGTAGAGATCGGTGCGTGCGTCGAGGGGCTGATCGAGCAGCTGCTCGGGCGCCATGTACTGCGGCGTGCCGCGCACGGTGCCCACGGCGGTCTTCACGCGCCTGCCGCGAATAGTCAGAGCCGTCGTGATTGAGTGCGGGTATATGCGGTGCAGCGGCTCTCGAGCTCGCAGCCACCAAGACCAGGCTGAGAATGACCCCGTAACCGCGCACGCCCACCTCCACACCGACACCGCTCACCGGAGCA
>JANODF010000419.1:0-4605 GCA_031412555.1 Archangium sp.
GTCGGCTCGCGGCCGATCTCCTGAACGAGGTACCGCGAGGTGCGGATGAGCTTGTTGATCGTCTCGATCATGTGCACCGGAATGCGAATGGTGCGGGCCTGATCGGCGATGGCGCGGGTGATGGCCTGACGGATCCACCACGTGGCGTACGTGGAGAACTTGTAGCCACGTTTGTACTCGAACTTATCCACGGCCTTCATCAGGCCGATGTTCCCTTCCTGGATGAGGTCGAGGAACTGCAGGCCGCGGTTCGTGTACTTCTTGGCGATCGACACCACGAGGCGGAGGTTCGCTTCGACCAACTCGCTCTTCGCGCGTTCGGCCCGGCGCTCACCGACCTGAATGGCCGCGAACTTCTCGCGCAGCAGGGCGATCTCCATGCCCGCGTCTTCTTCGACCTTCTTGATCCGGCGCAGTGAGGTGCGCACGTCACGGTCGAGCGACTCCATGTGCTCTTCGGTGATGTTCAGCCGGCGCTGCAGCTTCTTGGCCGCGGGCGGGTTGCCCACTGCTTCTTTGAGCGCGACCTTCAGGTCGTTGAGCGGAATGCCGTACTGGCGCTGCAGGTCACGCAGCTCTTCTTCAGCGCGATCGACCGCGTCGATCATGCCCTTGACGTGCTCGGCGATGCGGTCGACGGCCTTCTTCGACAGGCGCATCTCCTCGACCTGCTCCATCATCTTTTCGCGGAGCTCTTTGTCTTCCTGCTTGAGCTCCTTCTTCTTCACCTCAGACAGCTTCTTGCGGCCGTTCAGGTCCTCGAAGGTGTCCTCGACGTCCTTGTAGAGCTTCTTGAGCTTGTCGAGCTGCTTGCAGAGGTTCTCGATGCGGTTGGTCTCAGCCGCGTTGAGCTGGATCTCCTTCGCACCTTCGGCGTCGACTTCAGCCTCGGGCTCGAACTCGCTCTCTTCCTCTTCCTCGCGCTGCGGCTCTTCGGGCGCGTCCTTGAACACTTCGCGCACGCGGAGCTTGCCGGTCTTCAGGCGGGGCCCGATGTCGAGCATCTCGTTGACCGCGACCTTGCAGTCGAGCAACGCGCGCATCACGTCTTTCTCGCCATCCTCGATGCGCTTGGCGATTTCGACTTCGCCTTCACGGGTCAGGAGCGAGACGGAGCCCATCTTGCGCAGGTAGAGGCGAACGGGGTCGTTCGACTTGGTACCGGCGTCGTCGGCAGACTTGGCGGCAGGGCGGCCGGGAACGGCAGAGGCGGCGGCGGCGGGCTTCTCCTCCTCGTCGTCGTCGTCATCCTCTTCTTCTTCGGCGGCGTCTTCTTCGGCGGCCACCGTGGGCTTGACCTCGACGGTGCCCTCCGACTGCTTCTGCGCGTCGACCACTTCGACGTCGTTGTCGCCGAACATCGACATCACGTCGTCGATCTGCTCGGGCGAGACCGCGTCACCGGGCAGCGCGTCGTTCACCTCGTCGAAGGTGACGAAGCCTTTCTGCTTACCGGCGGCAAGAAGGTCCTGGACCTCCTTGCGCTCGTGAACCGGATCTTCCTGGTCATCGTCTTTCTGGGCGTCGGCGTCGACTTCGGCGCCTCCCATCATCTCGATGGCCTTCTCTTCGACTTCGTCGTCGGAGACCTCGGTCGAGCCCTTGCCGCGCTTCTTGAGCTTCTCCTTGGCCAGCGCAGTCGCGTCGGCGGACTGCACCGCGTGAGCAGCAGCGATGGAGCGGGCTTCGCTCTTGCGCTTCTTCTCCTTGTCCTTGGCCTTGTCCTCAGCCTTTTTCTTCTTCTCCAGATCCTTCTTGGAACTCTTGGAGTTGGTCGACGCGTGCTTCGTGGCCATGAAAGGTGGTCTCCGACAGGAGGAACGAACGCTGCGGTACTGGTGAACCGGCCGCCCTTAGCTCAACTGCAGGGCTTCATACAATGAACCGGTGAGACTTCACTTTTGTGACAGCTGCCTTTTCAGGGCGAGCAATTCGCCCCGTTCGGTCAGGAGGTCACGGGAGTCCTGGGTGAGTTCCGAGGTTCCCCCGAGGGTGTTCGCCGTTTCGCGGGCGATGTAACCGAGCCGGTCGTCGATGGCCCGCAACTTGAGTCTTTTACACACCGAGACGAAGGCCTGTTCCAGCGAGCTCTCGTCGGCGGGCAACATGTCCCGGCTCTTGTTCAGCGCGTTTTTGGTGGCCTCCCCCGTCTCGTAGAGGGCGTCTTCCAGGTTGCCACCCGACTGCAGGGCCGCCACAAGGTGCCGTAATCCCATGTGTTTGAGCTCATCGCGCACCCGGTGTTCATCGCGCGCCAGCAGCTTGCGGTCTTTGAGGATCATCGCCATCCAGCTCGCCTCGAGCTGATCAGGGGGCGGCCCATCGGGCACCCGGGGCGCGGCCGGCTTGGGCACCGCTTTGACCACCGGGGCCTTGTTCCTCAGCGCCGTTTCCAGCTCGGAGGCGGGCAGGGCGAAGTGTTTGGCCATCGCCCCGAACAGCGCGCTGCGGGTCAGCCCCACCGGCACCTGGGCGGCGATCGGCCGGAAGCGGTCGAGGGCAGCCATTTTTTCTTCGAATTCGGCGTTGGGGCCGGCCGGCAGCAGGGTCATGAACAGGTGGGCGCTCAACGACGGGGCCTCGCGCACCAGGTCTTGCACCGCTTCGGCCCCGGCTTTGCGGGCAAAGGTGTCGGGGTCTTCACCTTGAGGGAGCACGGCTACCCGGCAGTTCACCCCACCCGCGAACAGCGCACCGGCCAGCCGCTCCACCGCGTTGCGGCCGGCGTCGTCGCCATCGAGCAGCAGCACCAGCTCCTTCGCCTCGAGCCGGCCCAGCAGTGCCAGGTGACCGGGCGTGAGCGCGGTCGAGCACAGGGCCAGCGCGTTCTTCACGCCCGCCTGGTGCATGCCGATGGCATCGAAGTAGCCCTCGCAGAGCACCGCCGACTTCTTCTTGCGGATCTCGTCGCGCGCCTGGTCGGTGGCGTAGAGGATGTCGGACTTGTTGTAGAGCCGGTTCTCTTTGGAGTTGAGGTACTTCGGCCCGTCGTCGCCTTCCAGCAGTCGCCCACCGAACGCGATGGTGCGGCCTTCAGGCGAGCGGATGGGGATGATCACCCGGCCGCGGAACATGTCGTAGTAGCCGTCGCCCTTGGTGCGCGGCGAACACAGCCCGGCTTTCTCACCGAAGGCCAGCAGGCCGCGTTCTCTCAGTTGATCCGCCAGCTCCGTCCACGCGAGCGGCGCCCAGCCGAGGCCGAACGACTTGATCAGATCATCGGTGAGCCCGCGGCTGTGCAGGTAATCGCGCGCGTGACGGCCGACGACCGGGTCCCACAGGCGTTCGGCGAAGTGGGTGGCCGCGAAGTCGGTGGCGTCTTTGACCTGCTGCTTCTCCTGCATGCCCGGGTCGACGGCCGCTTCGATGTCGACGCCGAGCTCTTTGGCGAGATCCCGAACGGTGTCGAGGAAGGTCTTGCCCATCAACCGCTGCACGAAGCTGATCGCATCGCCGCCGGCCTGGCAGCCGAAGCACTTGAAGCGCTTCTCTTCGGGCCACACGTAGAACGAAGGCGATTTCTCGCCGTGAAACGGACACAGGCCTTTGTAGCTGCGGCCCGACTTCTTCAGATCGACCCCGTGGCGTTGCACCAGCGCGATCATGTCGACGCGCTCACGCACCTCCTGAATTTTGGAGTCGGGGATCACAGGAAGTTCAGCCCAGCTTACCGAGCTGCGCCTTCACTTCGTCGCTGATGGCCTTGCCTTCGGCCTGCCCTTTGAGGCGGGGCGTGACGATCTTCATCACGTTGCCCAGATCCTTCACCGACTTGGCGCCCGCTTCGGCGATCGCCTTGGCGATCTCGGCGGTGAGCTGCTCGGCGCTCAGCTGGGTGGGCAGGTAGATCTGGAGAATGGCGATCTCCTTCTCTTCCTTCTCGGCGAGATCGGCGCGGTTCGCGGCCTTGTACTCGGCGGCGGCATCGCGGCGCTGCTTCACCTGCGTGACGATCACCTGGATGATCGCGGGCTCGTCGAGCACCTTGTTGGCCGCTTCGACTTCTTTGTACTTCACGGCACTCTTGATCGCGCGAATGGTGGTGAGCTTCATCTCATCCTTCGCTCGCATCGCGTCTTTCAGGTCGGCGTCGAGTCGCTCTCGCAGGGTGGCCATGGCTTGATTCCTTTCACAGGGCTTGAAACGAAAAACGGAGGTTGGCAGTTGATGCCAACCTCCGTGTACTCCTGACGGCCTTGGGCGGTCAGTAAGACCGGCGATTCTTCTTCACCGCGCGCTTCTTCGCCGCGATCGCCTTCTTCTTCTTCTTCACGGAGGGCTTCTCGTAGTGCTCGCGCTTACGGATCTCGGAAAGGATGCCGGCTTTCTCGGTGGCCTTCTTGAAACGCTTGAGGGCACCTTCGATGGACTCGCCGTCCTTCAGTTTGACTGTGGTCATTTGTCACCTCCTTCCGAGAGTTACAGCTTCAGGGCGGGGCGTGTTGCACAGCCCACGGGCCCCACGCAAGCAATCATCTCGAAGTGACGCGGAAGACCGTGCTGCCCAGCCGAACGCGCGTGCCCTCGGGCACCTTCCGTTCACCGCTGGGGGGCAACATCGCGAAGGTGCCCGCGCGCGCCGACTTGTCGACCACCTCGAGGGCG
>JANODF010000420.1:0-7468 GCA_031412555.1 Archangium sp.
CTTCTGGCGACTGGTCTGCTCGATCACGCGAGCGCCTGCGAAGCCGATCAGTGCCCGGGGCTCGGCGAGGATGACGTCGCCCAAGAACGAGAACGAAGCAGCCACGCCACCGGTGGTGGGGTGCAACAGCACCGAGATGTACGGCTGGCGAATCTCGCGGAAGGCGTTGAGCGCCGCGCAGGTCTTGGCCATCTGCATCAGGGAGAGAATGCCTTCCTGCATGCGCGCGCCGCCTGAAGCGGAGAACACGATCGCGGGGCACTTGAGCTCGATCGCACGCTCGAAGACGCGGGTGACCTTCTCACCCACCACGCTGCCCATCGAGCCGCCCATGTAGTCGAAGTTGAAGCAGCCCAGGCTGACCCGGCGGCCCTCGAAGGTGCCCACGCCGGCGATGAACGCGTCCTTCTCGCCCAGCGCCTTCATGGTCGACTTGATCCGATCCTTGTACTTCTTGGAGTCGGAGAACTGCAGTGGGTCCATCGACTCGAGGTCGGCGTCGAACTCCTCGAACGAGTCGGGATCGCAGAGGCTGTTGATGCGCACGCGGGCGGGCAGCGCCATGTGGTGGCCGCAGCTGGGGCACACGTTGAGCGCCTTGGTGAGCTCTTCGGCGAGCATGATGTCGCCGCACTCGTCGCACTTCTCCCAGATGCCCTCCATGCGGGAAGAGTTCGCCGAGGCTTCAGCGGGACCGGGGGCTGCGATCTTCGGCTTCTTCTGGAACCAAGCCTGACCTGACATGCCGTTGGCTCTACCGGCTCGACCGGCACACCTCAAGTGTCCTCAGCTAGTGTGACGGCATGCGTCAAGGTGTGGGGCTGTTGTTGGTGTTCGCGCTCGAAGGGTGCTGCTGCAACCCCCTCGCGAAGGAGTCTTACGCGCAGGTTCCGCTGACACTCGACGACGCCAGGAAGCTGGAGAACTTCGAGACGACGGTCACGGTGACGCGCCAGACGCAGGCCGGCAACGGGAGCATCGGGGCCTGCGGTCACTCCCCCTTGTGCATTCTGGTTCTGCCCCTGGCGCTCTACGGCAGCCTGTTCCCTGCCCGTTGGGACGAGGTGGTGATCGCGAAGAACGGCACGGTCATCCTGGTCGGCTCGTACGAGACCGGTGGGGCGCTCATCCACGCACAGCACCTGATCGACGGCGAGATGCGAGAGACGCGGAACATCGAGCTGAAGGAATTGGGAAAGAAGGTCTACGTCGACTCGGCGCGATTGGTGGCGCTGGAGGATGGCGGCGTGGAGCGGGTGGTGATGCCGCTCAGCTCACAGCACGACTTCATCGGGGAGGAGCGAAAGCATCTCTCGAAGGTGACCGATCCCCATCGGCGCGCGCTGGCGATCGATGAAGCGAGGCGGCTGCTGGAAGACGAGGGCTCCGCCTTCGCGAAGGAGCGGCTCGCTGCGCCCGATGAAGGTGATGAGACCAAGGCCGAGGTGTTGCGGATCGGCTGCGGCAACCCCGACTTCGAGCCGCTGATCGTCGAGGCGCAGAAGAACCCCGGGCCGTGGACGAAGCTGCGCCTGGTGGGGTGTCTGACCGAGGCGGCGCAAGACGAGATGCTGCTTCAGGTCGTCGCGGTGGCCTGTGATGCGAAGACGCCGAAGGATCTGGTGGAGGAGATCGCCCCGCTCATCTCCGTTCACCCCACCGATGCGCTCCGGGCCGCGCAGGCGAAATGTTCCGCGGGCCCGCGGCGGGCGCTGGTGGCGCTGTGGCTCGGCTCTCCGGTCGACAGAAAGGAACTCGACGGGCTGCTCGCTTCAGAGCTGGGGAGCCTGGCGCACCCGCACCTGCGCACCACCGAGCCGGTTCACCGCGCCGCGATGGTGAAGCTCGCGATCGAGAACACCAACACTGAGGTGCTGCTGAACACGCTCGTCGAAGAGAAGACCGTGCTCGAGCCCGAGCTGCTGGAGTCGTTGGCCGTCTGGTACCTGAACCCGAAGGGCCTGTTCCCTACCCGTGCGCGCGCGAAGGTGCTCGAGCTGTTCTCCTTCGCGGCCCATGCACCCGATGGGGCTGCGCGAACGAAGTCGGCTCGCGGGGTGCTGGCAAAGGCGACGCAGGAGCCGGTCATCGAGGCGGCGCAAGTGACCCTGGGCGAACGCAGCCACCTCGCCGGAGCGCTGAAGGGTCTCAAGTCACCGGTGTACTTCGGCTACCCCGCCTCAGAGGCCGATCTGATCACCTGGGGCCTAACGCTGGCAGGCTGCCCGGACGACGAGCCGTCGCTACGCAACTGCAGGTAATCCCCTCTCCCTTTGGGAGAGGGTCAGGGTGAGGGCGGTGGCTCATCCTCCAAGACCCAATCGTCCTCGGTGATCTCAAACTCAAATCGCACCTCACGCTGGGCGCTCTCGACACTCGCGTGCCGTTTCTCCGCAATCACGTGGCCCGCCTCATCGAGATAGAACAAACGAAACGCACCCGCTCCGTCAGGCTGAATCTCAACCGTGGTGAACACCGCATCAGGGTTCGCAACGAAGTGCCGAGGCGTGACGCGAGCGATGCGAGCCTTCAAAGGCGGCAGCTTCGTATTCGACACATAAAACGCCAGCGCCTCACGAAGCAGCCCCTGAAGATCCGCGCCGTCCTTGTGAAAGGCCGCGTCCTTCTGAAGCCGGCCGCCCGACACGAGCGCCGTGTAGACGAGACCGTTCTCCCTGACGCCATCGATCTTCAACAACGTGACCGCACCATCGCGCCCGATCGCATCGAACGCAGCGAGCAATCGCACCGCGTTCCCCCACACCGCCACCTCACCCTCGACATCGATCCCCAGCCGCGAGACCTGCGCGAGCAAATCGAGGTCGCTCATGCGCTGCCGGCGATGGACTCGATCTCCGCGACGGACTTCGGGATCGACTGGGTGAGCACCTCGACACCCGTGGCCGTGCACACCACGTCGTCTTCGATGCGAATGCCGCCGAAACCGCGGCCCTGGTTCATCGCGAGGAACTTCTCGGCGGCGTCCCACTTCACCTGGGTCTTGAAGCGTTCCCGCAGCTCCGGGTTGTGGATGATCGCCGGCACGAAATAGAGGCCGGGCTCGATGGTGAAGGTCATGCCCGCTTCGAGATCCATGTCCATGCGGAGGTACTGGGTGCCGAACTGGGAGCTGCGCGTGCGCCCGCCCGGGTAGTGAATGCGGTCACCGAACGCCTCGAGGTCATGCACGTCGAGGCCGATCTGATGACCCAGACCGTGAGGAAAGAAGATCGCGTGTGCGCCCGACTCGACGAGCCCGTCGGGATCGCCGTTGAGCAGACCCATGCGCACCAGCCCTTCCGCGAGCACGCGTGACGCGCGCAGGTGGAGATCGCGATACCGCACGCCCGGCTTCACCGCGGAGATCGCGTCGAGCTCGCTCTGCAGCACCAGCTCATACACCTCGCGGCCTTCGGGCGTGAACGCACCACCCACGGGCCAATCGCGCGTGACGTCGTTGCAGTACCCGGTGTCGACGCTCTCGGCGCCCGCATCGAGGAGCACGATGTCGCCCTTCTGCAGCGTGTTCCGGTACTCGTTGTTGTGCAGCACCTCACCGCGCACGGAGAGAATGGTGTTGTACGCGGCGGTGCAACCGGAGCGCCCGAACGCGCCGTCGATCTGGCCCTTGAGAAACTGCTCGGGCACGCCTGGCTTCGAGTGCTGCATCGCCAGCAGGTGCGCCTCGCGGGTGACGGGCACCAGGCGTCGCATCTCCTGCAACTCGTCGGCGTCTTTGTGCAGACGCAGCTTCGCGATGAGCTCGAGCAGCATGCCCTGCCCGACCTTCTTCGGATCGTCGAAGTCGAGCTCTTCACCCGTGATGGAGCGCGCCCGCAACGTCGCCTTCGGATCGGCCACGGCGAGCGTTCGCACCTGCCGGCCGCGCGCCAGCTCGATGATCTTCTTCTCCAGGTGCTCCACCGGCAGCACCGCGTCGACGCCCTGGCGGGCCTTCACGCCTTCGAACGCCTCGAGCGCGCCGTGCCACAACGCATCGGCCACCGTGCGCTCGGCGAGGAACAGGGTCACCTTGCCGTCGGCCGGATCGAAGAAGGCCGCGCTGCCCGGCTCAGGCCGCTGGAAGAAGTAGAGGAAGTTGCCGTCGGCCCGGTACGGGAACGGGTTGGCGGGGTAGTTCCGCGCGAGCTGGCCACCGGCCATGAGCAGGAGCGGGCTCTCGAGTCCGGCGAGGAGACGCTTCCGGCGATCGGCGTAGTTCATGCCGCCGGTCTACCAACGAACGCGAACTCTTGTACCGTCAGAGCCCCTGTGAACGCCTCCAAGCGCAGCCCTCTCTTCTGGATCTTGATCGCGCTCGGCGGCGTCACCGCCCTGTGCTGCATGGGCAGTATGGGCGTGGTGGTGCTCGGTGCCGTGACGGCTGACGAGCTGGCCGCGCCGCCGCCTGCCTCATCGGGTGGTGGGGAGTGGATCCCCTCGTTGGAGATCGCCCGCGGCACCGGTCTGACCCAACAACTCGTGGGCGGCCGTTGGCTGTACCAGACGGGCAGTGGCCTCGAGACGGTGGTGGCCCGCTTCACTCAGAGCACGTTGGTGAACGTCAGCAGCACGGGGGAGCTCAACGAGCTGCGTTTCGAAGACGACGGCACGTACAGCTGGAACTGGGTCAACTCGAGCAACTTTCAAGGCACGCACCGTTCAGCTGCGACCGAACGAGGCAGCTGGGCGCTCGAGGGCAACACGCTGACCCTGACGCCCGATTCGCAGAAGGCGCTCTACACGGCCAACACCCAGTCGCAGGAGAAGGAAGACCTCGACCTGACCCCGCGCAGCTATCAGCTGATCGATCTGACGCTGGAGACCGCGCCGAACACCGGCTCGCCCATGAAGCAGTTCCCCGGCATCGAGTTCACTGGGCCCTGCGCTCCCTGGGATTTGCAGAAGGGCACCCGAAGCCTCGACCTCCAGCGGCTCTGAAACCTGTGGTACGCGCGCAGCATGCAGGCCGCGCTCAGTCTCAACGCAGAAGGTCCTGAAGGGCTCCGCTTCTCAGAGGTCGCGTCGCCCCACCCCGGTCCCGACGAGATCAAGGTGCGGGTGCGGGCGACCGCGCTGAACCGCGCTGATCTGCTGCAGACCATGGGGCTCTATCCGGCGCCTCCCGGTGCACCTCGAGACATTCCAGGCATGGAGTACGCGGGTGAAGTGGCGGCCGTCGGCGCGCGCGTGCGGCGTTGGAGCGTGGGCGATCGGGTGATGGGCCTGGTGGGTGGTGGCGCGTGGGCGCAAGAGCTGGTCACTCACGAACGTGAAGCGATGGCCATGCCCGCGGGCATGTCGTTCGCCGACGCGGCTGCGCTTCCGGAAGCCTTTGCCACCGCCTTCGACGCGTTGGTGTTGCAGGGCGGCATGACGGTCAACAGCGAGGTGCTGATTCACGCCGTGGCCAGTGGCGTGGGTACCGCCGCGCTTCAGCTGTGCCGGCTCTTCGGGGCACGCGCGATCGGCACCGGCCGCAACGAGAAGAAGCTGGAGCGCGCAAAGGCCATGGGCTTGCCCCACACCCTCCTGGTGAAGGACGGGGCCTTCGCTGCGCAGGTGAAGCAGCTCACCGAGGGTCGAGGCTGCGACGTCGCGCTCGATCTGGTGGGAGGTGATTGGTTCGCCGAGACGATCGACGCGATGGCGCCTCAGGGCACCGTGATGCTGGTGGGCCTGGTGGCGGGCGCGACGGCTGAGGTTCCTTTGCGCAGCGTGCTGGCCAAGCGGCTTCGGGTGCAGGGCACCACGATGCGGTCTCGCTCGCTGGAAGAGAAGATCGGCGTCGCACGCGCGTTCGAGCAGCGCTTGTTGCCTTCGTTCGTGAGCGGTCAGCTCGAGCCGGTCGTCGATGCCGTCTTGCCGATGGCGGAGTTGCAGCCCGCGCTCCAACGTCTCGCGAGCAATGACACGTTCGGAAAACTCGTTCTTACCTGGTGACTCACAATGACCCCGTTCGATCCCAACGCTGCCGCGCAGCCTGACTCTGGTGTTTTTGGTCTCCCCTTCACGCCCGAGGAGGCGAAGGTGATGCTGCTGCCCGTGCCCTTCGAGGCCACCACCAGCTACGGCGGCGGCACCGCGGACGGCCCGGAGCAGATCCTCCAGGCCTCGCGCCAGGTCGACCTGTTCGATCTCGACACCGGCAGGCCGTACGAGGTGGGCATCTCGATGCTTCCCCACCCCGAGAACGTGCGCGCGTGGAACGACGAAGCGAAGGCGCTGGCGGCTCCGATCGTGGAGTCAGGTGGTCTCGACGTCGACGAGGCTGCGCTCGCGAAGGTCAACGCGCTGTCAGAGAAGATGAACGAGTGGGTGTACCAGGCGGCGACGAAGTGGATCGCCGCGGGGAAGATCGTGGGCCTGGTGGGCGGCGATCACTCGACGCCGTTCGGCTGCATCAAGGCGCACGCTGAGAAGTACCCCAACCTGGGCGTGCTCCACCTCGACGCGCACGCGGATCTGCGTGACGCGTACGAAGGGTTCACCTGGTCGCACGCGTCGATCATGTTCAACGTGATGAAGCACGTGCCCGGCGTGAGGAAGTTGGTGCAGGTGGGCATTCGTGACTTCGGCGAGGCCGAGTACACGATGATCCGCGAGTCGGATGGGCGCATTCACACGTTCTTCGATGCGCGGCTGGCCCGGGCACGGCTCGATGGCATGCCGTGGCGTGAGCAGGTCGACGCGATCGTCAACGAGCTGCCGCAGCACGTGTACCTCTCGTGGGACATCGACGGGCTCGAGCCGACGTTGTGCCCCGATACGGGAACTCCGGTGCCGGGCGGGCTCACCTTCGCGCAGGCCGTCGCGTTGCTCGAAGGGGTGGTGCGCGCGGGCAAGAAGATCGTCGGGTTCGATCTGAATGAAGTGTCCGATGGAGGCAGCGGCAACGAGTGGAACGCCAACGTCGGTTCGCGGCTGCTCTACAAGATGATCGGCTGGACCTTGGTGAGCCAGGGCCTGCTGAAGACCTGAGGATTGAAGATGAGATCCCCTCTCCCCCACGGGGAGAGGGTCAGGGTGAGGGGCCGACGATGAAACTGCTCCTGCTGCCAGGCATGGACGGAACAGGAGAACTCTTCGGCCGCTTTTCCTCCGAAGTCGCAAGCTGGGCGACCCCGAAAGTCATCCGCTATCCGAACGAGCCAAAATCGTTCGACGAGCTCGCAGCGTCGATCTCGATCACCGAACCCATCACCGTCATCGCCGAGTCTTTCTCCGGTGCCGTCGGAATCAAGCTCGCCGCGAGACACCCTGCCCTCGTCACGACGCTCGTGCTCGTCGGCAGCTTCGTGACGCCACCTTTCGGAAGCGCCGCGATGCGAACGCTGGGCTCGCTGCCCTTCCGCCTGAGTCCACCCCGCTGGGCGCTCCGAAGGTGGCTCGTCGGTGAAGACGCCAGCGACGAGTTGGTCTCGCAACTCTCGAACACGCTGCGGCAGGTCGCCCCCGAAGTGCTCGC
>JANODF010000421.1:0-34962 GCA_031412555.1 Archangium sp.
CGCTCTGCTAGAAGGGCCGCGCCTTGCGTACCGCGAACCTCGCCATCGTCTTCACCGACATCAAAGGTTTCACGGAGCGCACCAGCAAGCAGACGCTGGAGCAGAACGAGAAGCTGCTCAAGACGCACAACGACATGCTCGCACCCCTCTTCAAGGGGCTGGGCGGCCGCATCGTGAAGACCATCGGCGATGCGTTCATGGTGACCTTCGAGTCGCCCACTTCTGCCGTGCTCGCCGGCGTCGCGGTGCAGGACGCTCTGTGGAAGTACAACCAGAGCGCCATCGCCGAAGAGCAGCTCCACGTGCGCGTGGCCATCAACGTGGGCGAAGTGCGCCTCGAAGGCAACGACGTCTTCGGTGAGCCGGTGAACATCGCCGCTCGCGTCGAAGGCGTGGCTGAGGCCGACGAGGTCACCTTCACCGAGTCCGTCTATCTGTCGATGAACCGCGCCGAGTTGGCCTGCGAAGAGCTCGGCCGCTTCGAGCTCAAGGGCATCCCCGAGCAGATCCGCCTCTACAAGGTGACGCGTGGCACCGTCGCGGGCGAGCCGCCGTTTGCGAACAAGGGGCTGTCGCGGCTGGCGGAGGGCACGCGCTCGACCTCAGGCACGCACAAGGCGTTCGAGGCCGCCACCAAGGTGATGGAGTCGACCAGCGTCGCGGCGAGCAAGGCCTTCGAGAGCACCAGCCGGATGGTGGAGAGCTCGCTGGTCTCCGCGGAGCGGCAGGGCATGCCGCGCAAGCGCCTCGCCTTCTTGAGCGCCGGCGCGGTGGTGGTACTCGCCCTGCTCTACCTCGTGTTCGGCAAGAGCCCGATCGAGCGGGCCATCGATGACGCCGCCGGAGCGAAGACCGAAGAGCGCAACAAGAAGGTCGACGTCGCGCGCAAGCTCATCGCTCAGGAGAAAGATGCGAAGGAGCGCAGCCTCTACTCGGGTCAGCTCGCGGAGAAGCTCGGGGAGAGCTCGGCTGCGGGGCACTACGCATCGGCGGCGCGGGCGGGAGCGAAGGTGGCAGAAGGCCGGTTGATCGATCTGCTCGAGCACCCGAAGTGCGGCGTGCGCGCGGCGGCGGCAGATGCGCTGGCGGATCTGCAGGTGAAGCGGGCGCGTGGCGCACTCGAAGATCTGGCGGAAGATGGCGGGCCGGATGACGGCGAGCAGGTGCTCTTGTTCGGGTGCAACTCGAAGCAGGCAGCGGCGACGGCGTTGAGACGGTTGAAGGACTGACCGCCCTCTCCCCAACCCTCTCCCCCTCGGGGAGAGGGAGCTCTTGTAGCGCGGGTCAGCGGCCAGGCCCGAGCAGGAACTCGAGCGCACCCGGCAGCCGGGAAGCCCACGCGCTCTCCGTGTGCGTCGCGCCGGGCTGCACCACGTGCTTCAACGTGCTGCCATCGACGTAGCCCAGGGTGCGGTAGGCGGCCGCGAGCTCGCGCGTGTCGGAGACGCCGTCGTTCGAGGTCCCGCTGTCTCCGCTGTCGACGTACACGCGAATCGGCCGCGGCGTGGTGGTCTGCGAAACGGTGGTCAGCAGCACCCGGCTGTCCCACCACACGCTGGGCGACATCGCGCCGATGAGACCGAACGTGTCTGCCTTGCGCACGCCCGCGTGGCTGCTGATGAGCCCACCGAGCGAAGAGCCGATCAACACCGTGTCTTCGCGCGAAGGCCTGGTGCGCAGCTCGGCGTCGACGCGCGGTTTGAGCTCTTCGACCAGCATGCGCAGGTAGAGTTCGCCGTTGCCCCCGCCGTACATCGGGTCGGACGTCGGCGTGTATTCGGAGATGCGCGCGCCTCCCGCGTTCTCCGCGCCCACCACGATGGCTTCACGGAAATGGCCGTCATTCGCAGCGGTGTCCATCGTCTGCGGCACGCCCCAGGTCACCCCACCGAACGCCGCGGCGGGATCGAACAGGTTCTGACCGTCGTGCATGTAGACCACCGGCATGCGGGCCGCGGTGTTCTCGAGATAGGTCGGCGGCAGGTAGACGTAGATGCCGCGGGTATTGCCCAGCAGCGTCGAAGTGAAGGTGGGCCAGCGCCGGGTCCACTCACCCGCGTCGCGAAAGAAACGGGGCGCCACTTCGTTCACCGTGCCGAGGCGCCCGTTGTAGTTGGGGCCCTTCGACCAGGTCGTGTCGTCGAGCAGCGGCTTCCACTCGAAATCTTCGGCGAGCGTGGTGACCGAGAGTGACCAGGTGGTGTCGTCGACCTTCACCATCGGCAGGCCGGTGTTCCAGTTGAAGGGCAGCTTCGAGCCACGTGCGAAGACCGCCCGTGTTCCTGCCGGGTACTTCACGCGTAGCACCGTGACGAGGCCTGCGTCGGGCGTGCCTGCGTCGGTGGTGGTGAGGCCGGCGTCGACAGAGGTGCCCGCGTCGACTTCTGCGAGGGGCGCGCCACACGCGAGCAGGAAGAGCGAGACGAAGAACGCGGAGGTGCGCATCGAGAGCGGTGACTGGCACGCGGGTTCCCGATCAGTCAATGCCCTCACCCCGACCCTCTCCCGAGGGGCCCGAGGGCAGAGGGAGACCAACCTGATGCACCTCACTCCATCATCCTGATGGCACCGCTCCAGCAAGCGGCCGCATTGACTCACCCCAGTCGCTGGCTCGGGGCGTGCTCAACCGAAGCCATGGATTCACCACTCAAGAAGAGCCGCCCTGAGATCCGGAAGCGCCAGACGATCGTGGCTGGGCTGCTCGCCGTGCTCTTCATCGGAGCCGGCATCTCCAAGATCGCCGCGCTCGATCTGCCCGCCTCGCTGTTCCGCCAATTTGGGCTCCCGCACTGGATGCTGGTGGGCATCGGCGCAGCGGAGATCATCCTCTCGCTGATGTTGATCGCACGATCCACCCGCTCGCACGGCGCCATGGGTCTCGCGCTGCTGATGATCGGCGCGTCGCTCTCGCACGTGATGACCGGCGTGATGTTGCCGATGCTCTTCGCCAACGCGGTGCTCTGCTTCGCCGCGGGCTGGTTGATCATGGAGAACCGCCCCGTCGTTCTGCAGGCAACCGCGCGATGAAGCCCACTTCATTCTGCTGCCTCGCCCTGCTCAGCATCTCGTGCGCCCACGTGGAACAGCTCACCGTCGACGAGCATCGCAACGAAGCCGCGCTGCACACGGAGAAGGCGCGCAAAGAAACAGAGAAGTTCGATCCCACCGCCACCATGCGCGCGGCGCCCCGCACGCAGTCCACCAGCATAGCGCCCGGCGACGTGCCCTTCGAGCCGTACAACCCCAGCCAGAGTCACCTCCAGGCGGCAGATCGCGAGCTGGCCCAGGCCAACGCGCACCTCGCCGCGGCCGAGACGCTGGTCAAATTCGAAGACCAGGCGTGCGCTGGTTTGTCGGCCGGTGAACGCGCGTCGTGCCCGCTCTTCGCCTCCAGCGTGAGCCAGGTCTCGTGGCTCGCCGACGGCTTCAAGCTGACCTTCATCCGCGCCGCGGACGCCGCGCCCACCCTGCAGCGCTTGAGCTGTCACCTCGCCTACGCGGCTTCGTCTGGTTTCGATCAGCCCTCCTGCCCGCTGTTCCTCAAGGGCACCTCGATCGACAAAGCGGGAGACGGCGCCATCGCCTTCAGGGGCAACAGCGCCGAGGTGGCCCAGGCGCTGCGGGGGCAGGCCCGTCGCATCTTCTCGGGCGCGCCAGCGCTCTGACTCACCCGGGGATCAGCACCACCGAGCCTGACGTCTGCCGGCCCTCGAGTGCCCGGTGCGCCTCTTGCGCTTCGCTCAGCGGGAACGTGCGCGGCGCCTTCACCTGCACCGCGCCCGAACGAATCACCTCGAACAACGCCGCGGCGCACCGCTCCAGCTCTTCGCGCGTGGCCACGTAGGCATGCAGCGTGGGCCGGGTGAGGAACAACGAACGCATGCCTCCGAGCGAAATGATGTCGAGCGGAGGCGGCTTGCCGCTGGACTGACCGAACGACACCAACATGCCGCGTGACACCAGCGCGTCGAGTGACTGCATCACCGTGTCCTTGCCCACCGAGTCGTAGACGACGTTCACGCCGACTCCGCCGGTGAGCGCCTTCACCTTCTCCACCCACGGTCCGTCGGCCAGCGAGATGACGTGGTGACAGTTCGGCTCGGCCAGCGGCACCTTCGAAGGCGTGCCCACCGCGCCGATCACCGTGGCACCCAGCTGCCGGGCCCACTGCGTCGCGAGCAGCCCCACCCCACCCGCTGCCGCGTGAAAGAGCACCGTGTCGCCCGCCCCCACCGGCCGGCAGCGACGCAGCAACATTTCGGCGGTCATGCCCTTGAGCATCACCGACGCCGCGAGGGTCTCCGAGATGCCTTCGGGCAGCACCACCAGCCGCTCGGCTTTCGCGTTGCGGACCTCGGCGTACGAGCCGGCCAGGCCCGCGTAGGCCACCCGCTGCCCCACCTGCAACGAGGTGACACCTTCTCCCAATGCCGTCACCACGCCCGCACCTTCCTGCCCCGGCGTGAAGGGGCGCGGCAGCGGGTAGAGCCCCGTGCGGTGATAGATGTCGATGAAGTTCACCCCGATGGCGGTGTGCCGGAGCTGCACTTCGCCGGGACCCGGAGGGGGGACCTCCACCGGCTCGAACTTCATCACCTCGGCTCCACCGACCTCATGCACGCGGATGGCTTTGGACATGCCGCATGTCTAACGCGCGCCGATGCAGTAGGTCATGGGCATGGCCGACTACGAATTGAGCGGCGCCTACGTCGACGCGGTGTTGCGGTCGTTGCGCAGCTCGCCGCACTTCTCCGCCATCAAGGAGAAGCTCGAGCCGCCGGTGCTCGCCATGGTGAACAACCCCTGGTCCGAGACCTGGCACCCCGCGTTGCACCTGGAGGCCGTGGGCGAAGCCGCCATCGCCGCCATCGGAGCCGCCGCCTTCGAAGAGCTGGCCTACGGCGCGGTGAAAGATCGGTTCGGGCCCATCGTGTTGCCGATGCTCAAGAGCACGCTGGCCTCGAGCAATCGATCGCCCGCGGCCATCTTGAGCAAGCTCGAGTCGGTGGTGCAGGTCGCCATGAAAGGCATCACCGTGACCTGGAAGGCCGATGGTCCGAAAGAAGGCCTGCTCCAGGTGAGCTACCCGCGCCCGGTCGCCGCTCATGTCGAGGGCTCGTGGCGCGGGGTGTTGCGCTACGTCTTCGAGGTCACCCAGGCGACGGGGCGCGTCGAACGCTCACGCCACTCGCCCGACGGAGCGGTGCTGCAGTACCTCGTCTCCTGGTGATCACCGGCCGCCGTGACGGCCCTTCTTGAAGCCCTTCATCTCGTGGTTGAGCCGCGCCAGCACCAGCGCCAGCTTCGCGCGCTTCTGCGGAGGGTAGCCTTGCGCGAGTGACGAGAAGAGCTCCTTGTCCATCGCGGCCATCTGCGCGCGGCCATCGAGCACCTTCTGCACGTTGGCGTCGACCTGAGGCAGCGCGGCGGCGTCGTTGTCGGCCGCGTCTTTGAGCGAACGCATCGCCTCGCCCATCGCCTGGCGCAGTGGGCGCCGCTTCTCTTCGATCACCCGCAGCTTTTCGGAGAGCTTGAGCGCTTCGGCTTCGTTGAGCTCGAGCGCTTCACTGATCGCCACCACGTACATCAGGCGGGCTTCACGCTCGCGCGACTCCATGCGCTCTTCGCGATCTTCTCCACCCCACTTGCCCTGGCCTGGCCCGGGACCGGGGCCTCCTTTTCCTCCCGGAGGGGGCGCGGCGAACGCAACGAGGGCACCACACAACACCACCGGCAACATGAGCTTCGTCTTCATCACAGGTCTCCTTCGGTCGGCGATGGCCAACCCACTTCGAAGAACACTTCGTCATCGGAAAGGTTGGCTTCTTCGAAATCGAGCACGGGGATTTCCGGTGCAGTGACCATCACGGTGCGAACGATGGGCTCGGAGATGATGGTGGCCGGTTTGATCAACACCGAGGCAATCAACGCGCCCAGGCCCGCAGCCATCAGCAGGCTCGCTCCGCGGCGAAAGCCCGCACCGCGCGTACGGCGGGCGCGCCAGAGCTGCTGCGTGCTGGGCGCAAGCCCACTGAGCACCAGGCGCTCGCTCTGGGTGAGCGGGGGCAACGCGGCAAGGCCCAGCAGCTTCGAGGTCTCCTGACAGGAGACGCAGCCTTCCAGGTGCCCGCGCGCTTCGATGGAAGGCTCGTGGCCCGACAGCTCCAGCTCGACGTCTTCACAATTCATGGCGCGCCTCCCGGCGTCGACAACTTCGCGACCTCTTCTTTGAGGCGCTTCACGGCGTGATGAAAGTGGGCCTTCGCGTTGCCTTCCGTGATGCCCAGGGTGCTGGCCACTTCCGCGAAGGGCAGGCCTGCGTCGATGCGCAGGGTGAACACTTCGCGCTGACGCGAGGGCAACTCGAGCACCGCGCGGCGGGTGAGCGCGGCCTGTTCAGCCTGCTCGAGCGCCTCTTGCGGCGCAGACAGGGAAGGCCGTTCGGCGTCGACCGCGGCGACCGAGGTCATCACCCAGCGGCTCGAGTCACGCACGTGGTTCTTGCCGAGGTTGACCGCGATGCGCAGCACCCAGGCTTTGAACGGCACCGGCTCTTCATCGGCGGCGAGTTTCGGCATCGCCCGCTCCGCCGCTTCGAAGGCCTGGAGAAACGCGCGCTGGGTGAGATCGCGCGCGTCGTCGGCCGTTCGGGCATAGCGGCGCACCACCCGGAAGACGGTCTCCTGATGGCGTTTGATGAGCAGCCCGAAAGCGGCCGAATCGCCCGCAGAAAATGCACGCACCAGCTCGCTCTCGGTCGGTTCTCCTGAAGAACCACCGGGAATGACACGCAGCTGTGGCGCCGGAGGGCTCACGTCATTCGAGAGGACACCCCACCCGGAAAAAGGTCAAAGCGCGAGTGGCGAGGCCTCGACGAATGGGCCTAGTTTCTCTGCCGGGGGCCACATGAATCCGAAACCACCACCGAGCAAACCCGATCACTCTCTGCCGCCGCCGCCCACCCGCCTCGAGTCACGCAGCGGGTTGACCACCATGTTCGCTTCGCGCGGGCCGGTCAGCACGGTGCACTTCCTGGTGCATGACGAGATGGCCGAGCTGAGACGGGTGGCCCAGGCCCGCGGCTGGATGGAGCGCGGCTTCACGGCGCTGACCGTGCCGTGGCTCGAGCTGCATTGGACCTCGGATGGCTGGAAGACCCTGCACGTGGTGTCGAGCAACGACGTGCCCTGCCCCGTGGTGAATGGCACGTTTCATCTGACCGGCTGCGCCCCGGGCACCGAGGTGGAGTTCGCCATTCACGTGGGCATCGCGTGTCACGCTCCGGGCGACACGGCCTTCGCGCGTGATGTGGCCGAGCTGTGGCTCAACAACGGCGGGAAGAACTTCGTGCAGACCACCCGCTAAACCTGTCTCCCTTCGGGAGAGGGTCGGGGTGAGGGCCTCGAATCAGTTGGGCCGGCCCAGCGCCTTCATCACCTTCGCCACGTAGAGCTCGGTCTCGCCGTTCTGCGGAATGCGGCCGTTCACTGCACCGGGGCCGGCGTTGTAGGCAGCGACCGCGAGATCCACCCGGCCGTTCCGCTTGAGCATCTGCGAGAGGTAGCGGGCCCCCGCATCGATGGCCTGCTCGGGATCGAACGGGTCGCTCACCCCGAGCAACGCCGCCGTGCCCGGCATCAGCTGCGCCGGGCCCATCGCACCGGCAAACGAGATGCGGTGCGGCCGGCTCCCCGATTCCACCGCCACGATGGCCGTCATCAACCCGCGCGGCAGGCCGTACTTCTTCTCTGCTTTCGCGGCGAGCGGCCCCAGCTCATCGTGGCCGGTGAAGAAGCAGAGGGGCCGGTGCTTCGCGTAAGCCCCCAGCGCGTGCCACTTCTCCTTGAGGAAGAAGGGAGAGAGCGGAAACACGGCCGAGCTGCCGAAGAACGCGACCGAGGTGTTGAGCAACGCCAGCGGCGCGCACACCAAAATCACCAGCTGCTGCCAGAAGCGAAGCTTCCCGAACAGCCGGAGAAAAAACTTCAGCACGCGCCACACGGTAGCCCGTGGAACGAACGGCGACAGCTTGCGATCTCTTCCCGGCTTCTTCAGTTGCTGCCGACCGCGAAGGGCGCCGTCAACACGGTCTCGCCCGCTCCGTTCGCCAGGCGAATGGTCGTCTCATATCGCCAGGTTCCCGCGGCGATGGAGGTGGAGAGGGTCTTGCGCGCGTCGACCCGGCCGCCTGGTTCGAGCGATTGCGGCTCGAGTTCACAGCTTTCGCCATCGGCGGGCCCCGCGGTCTTGCCGTCTTCGGAGACCACCCGGCTCAGGCAGAGGTTGATGCCCAGGTTGAGAGCGCTGGCGTTGACCAGGGTCAGACCGACCCGGCCACCGGGTCGATAGCTGAGCTGATCCGTGGAGAAGGCGACCCGCTCCAGCCCGCCGCCGCACCCACTGACGATCATTGCCAAGACGAGGAAGCGCAACCGCATGGGTGCTGATGTAGGCCAGCCCGGCCTGCCCGTTCCACAAAACTCGAACTTTCCGTGTCCGTCGGAGCGGCAGGCCCCGTACCATTCAGCTGTGCAGCCGATTCTCGGTATCGACTTCGGCACCACCAATACTTCCGCTGCGTGGTTCGACGAGCAGGGGAAGTTGAGGGTGGCGCCCGTCACAGAAAAGTCAGCGGTGCTGCCGTCGGTGGCGTGGTTTCCATCGGCCGACTTGAGCAAGTGCCTGGTGGGCCAGGCGGCCAAGACGCAGCTCATCGATGATCAGAAGCACACCGTCTTCGGGGCCAAGCGTTTCCTGGGGCGGCGTTTCAACTCGGAGTACGTCTCGAAGCACCGCGAACGTTTCGCCTTCGACCTGGTGGAAGGTGAAGACGGCTACACCTCGGTGTTGATCTACGGCCAGACCATCCCCCTGGTGGAGGTGGCCGGCGTGGTGGTGCGCGACATCGTGATGCGCGCTGCCCGGGCCGCGGGTCATGCCTTCACCCACTGCGTGATGACGGTTCCGGCGCATGCGTCGGTGCGGCAGCGCGAAGCGGTTCGGCGCGCGGCAGAGTCTGCGGGCCTCACCGTCGCAGCCATGGTGAACGAGCCGACGGCGGCGGCGCTCTTCTACGCGAACCTGCGCAGCCCCCGGCAGACGGTGCTCATCTTCGATCTCGGCGGCGGTACCTTCGACGCCACGGTGATGCGGGTGGAGAACCGGGTGGTGAAGGTGCTCGCGACCGGCGGCGACGCGTTCCTCGGCGGCGGCAACTTCGATGAGCTGCTGGCAGAGACCTTCGCGCAGCAGATCGAAGACAAGCAGGGCGTCTCGGTGCGCGCCAACCGCACGGTGATGCAGCGCCTCGGGCTCGCGGCGGAGTTCGCCAAGATTCAGCTCTCCCGGGTGGAGTCGCTCGACGTGCGGGTGCCGGTGGTCGCGCAACGTGAGAGCGGCGGCTTCATCGACTTCCAGCACAAGCTGACCCGCGAAGAGATGGAAGGCATCGTCACGCCCCTGGTCGAGCGCTGCGTGGGCGCGTGCGACGACGTGCTGGTGCGCGCGGGGCTCAAGGCCAGCGACATCGACGAGCTGGTGCTGGTCGGCGGGCAGACGCGCATGCCGATGATCCGCAAGCGCCTCGCGCATTTCCCCCGGCTCTCGAGTGAGAAGGATCTCAACCCCGAGCTCGGCGTGGCCGTCGGCGCGGCGATCCTCGGGCGCAATTTGCGCCGCACCAAGAGCTCTGGCCTGAACGACGTGGTGGCGATGCCCATGAGCGTGATGCTGGTGGGCGGCCGCACGGTGGAGATCATTCCGGGCAACACGCCGGTGCCGTGCACGAAGTCGATCCCGCTCGACGGGTTGCCGCCGTGGAGCGCGCCGGTGCCGTTGGTGCTCTTCGAGTCGCTCGATCAGACCTCGGTGGATCGCGAGATCATCGGCACGGTGCACATCTCAGAAGAGTGGCGCACGAGGAAAGACGTGGTGCCTTCGCTCGAGTTGACCGTCGGGCAGGACTTCGCGTTGACCGCGCGCCTGGTGGCTCCGGGCGGCATGCAGACGCAGCTGCAGATCGTCGATCAACGCCGCTGAGTGTCTCCCTCTCCCTTCGGGAGAGGGTCGGGGTGAGGGCGCCTAGCGCGCGTAGACCACGTACTCGTCGCCGATCGCGAAGAAGACATGGCGGGACGATGCGCCCCCGGTGGTCCACCCTGGCGGCCCCTGCCACGCATCAAGTCGCATCGCTTCCGGATCGATGACCACCAGATGCTCGTTCAATCGGCTGCTCGGGATTCCGCTTCTCGCGAACTGCAGCCGATTCTTCACCCTCGGATCAGGCCGGAAGAACTGCAACGCGACCGGGGTGGGGCCGTCTGCGAAACGTGCGACGCCCAGCTCGTTCGCGGAGCCCTCGTGCACCCAAAGCGTGTCCTCTTCGACGGCGATCATTCGAGACGTCCAGGCGCGGCATCGTTTGGGCTCGGAAGGCGCGGCGAAACAGAGGTCGGTGCTGGTGAGCCACACCACGCCCCCGTCCGTCGCGACCAAACCTTCGACCATTCGCGAGTCCGTCTCGTAGTCGAGCGGCGTCACCACCAAGCCGGTCGCCGAGGAGCGCACCGCGAACAGTTCCTTGTTCGGCCAGGCGAGCATGATCTCGTTTGGCCTCGTGCCGAGCACCGTCGGCATCGACTGGCTCAGGTCGAGCACCAGGAGCGAGGCGTTGAGTCCGGCATCCGTGGGTTCCCAGCGGTGGACGCTCCCCAGTTCGACTGCCCAGAGCACGCCTTCGGTCGAGGTGAGCCTTCCCACGGGTGCGGAGGCGACCAACTGACCAGCACGAAACAACTCGATCGCGGTGTCGGAGCGGCAAGCGACCACGTCTTGCACCACTCGCACTTCATTGCAGGGCGCGCGCTGGTGAAGCGGATCAAGACAGGCTCGGCGCTTCGGTCGCGAACGACGTGCGTCGAGACGCTGGCTTGCGATCCCGAAGGCTCGAATCGGGCGGTGATCGTGAGCGGGCCGGTGAGCGTGGTGTTCAGCTCGACCAGCGCGCCGCCTGTCTCCGTGAAGGTGATCACTTCGACTGGGGACGCTTCGCCGTGGATGTCGGTGGCCGTGGCGGTGACCGCGGTGACACCCGTGGTGCAACGGATGCCGATGGTGAACCGGGTGGGCGTGCCGGTCATCGTGATCGCCGAGTAGAAGGGCTGCACTCGCTCGAGGTTCGAGCCGCAGTCGTCTTTCGGGCAGCCAGAGGTGAGCAAGGCGATCGCGAGGAAGAGCGTCAGCCCTCTCCCCAACCCTCTCCCCCTCGGGGAGAGGGAGTTCGTGGAGCTTGTGGAGCTTGTGGAGCTTGTGAAGTTTGTCGACTTCATCGGCGCTCGCGCTCGGGGCGGACCAGGCCACCCAGCGGCGAGAGCACGACGGACTCGATGGCTTCGGTGAAGGCCTGCGCTGCGGCTTCCACGTCGGCCAATTCGCCGGTGAGATAGCCGCCGCCGAAGTTGGTCTCGGTCGGCGGGCCGAAGAACTTCTGCAGCGTCACGTTCGAGATCTTCAGCGCCGCGTCGAGCCCGACCATCGCCTCGACCGGAGGGGCGATCAGGTACGCGAGCGGGGCTCCGACGCGCACGTTCGCCAGCGGTGCCAGATAGCGGCCCGTCTCGGCGATCACGTGCGGAAAGAACGAGGGTCCCTTGGTGCCTTCGAAAGCGACGAAGTGAATGCTCGAGGTGAGCGCCTCGCGCAGTGCCCACAACCCTTCTGCGACCTCGGAAGGGTTCGGCCCAGCGATCACTCCGAGGATTTCCCCAGAGAGCGGACCCGACGCGTGCGCGCTGCCCGCGTAGAACGACTTCGCGTACACCACGTCGACCTCGGCGTACTTGGTCGCGTGATCGAGCGCCGCATAGAGCGAGTCGTCTTGATCACAGGTGACGAGCCCTGCCGAGACGTGCCGGCTCGGATCGAGGCCGAGGCTCTTCGCGAGCTGCGGCTCGACCTGCTCGAGCTGCCGCACCGACAGCAGCCGGGGCCGCTGGGGGATCAACGCGCGCATGTCAGTGGTTCACCACGTGAGGCCGGAACGCAGGATCGCCGCCCGACAACTTCACGCCGCCACCACCCGCCGCGAACGAGGCCTTCATCAGCTCGGCGGTCTTGTTCGCCGCACGCTCGGGCGTAAAACCCACCGTGCGCACGTTCGAGATGCAGTCTTTCTCGGCGTTGTCCTGGGCGAGCTTGGGGCCGAACGCCGTGTAGATGGACAACGAGTCGCCCGTGCCCAGACCCGGCCGTTCACCCACCACGATCACCGTGCTCTTCGCCTGGGTCAGCACGCCGATCTCGTCTTGCACCGCGATGCGCGCGAACTTCACGAAGAGCGGCTTGCCCACCCGGAAGCCCTTCGCCGCGAAAGCAGTCTGCAGGGCCTTGATCAACGCGGGCCCATTCACCTGGAGCGCGAGCGCAGACAGCCCGTCACCGGCGATCAACTGAACATCGACGCCTTTGTCCGCTTCCTTCTCGCAACGGGCGCGGCTGGCATCATCGAGTTTGCGGCCTTGCTCCGGGTGAAGGAGGAACTCGGCGTGGTCCTTCGCCCTGGTACGCAGCGGAAGCCAACCCTGCTGCTGGGCCCAGGCTTCGTCGACTTCAGATTCCACCGCGTCGAGCGCGATGGCGTGGTCGGCGCGCAGGCCCAGATAGGAGTGCGTGAGGTACCGGGTGCCGGTACGGCCGGTGATGATTCGCGCAGGCGTGGTGGTGACCAGGTGCGCGAGCACGGCTTCGTTGCGGGCAGGCAGCAGCGGGCGGTGTTCGGGGCCTCGTCCGTACTCGGGTTCGGGCTCAGGGGCGGCGGCGGCGGGCGGTGCGGACTCGACCTCTTTCACCACGTCGGTGACGATCGCCTTCACCAGCTCGCGAAGTTCTGCCTCGGTCACAGGGTGGTTCTGCTCGGATGCCGCGGGCGGGTCAAGGTGGCTGACAGAGCTGGCCCCTCACCCCAACCCTCTCCCCGGGGGGGAGAGGGAGCTCTTAGCGGAAGGATTGATCAAAGACTGAGGCATCGCCCGCTCGCTCGGTCAGCTTCCCGTTGCGCCACAGGCCCATCTTCTCCAGCCACGTCTCGAACTCCGGTGCAGGCCGTGAGTGGAAGAGTTCGCGCAGCGCCGCGTTGTTGTGGAACGAAGTCGTTTGATAGTTGAGCATCACGTCATCGCCCATCGGGATGCCCATCAGGTAGTTCACGCCCGCGAGCGTGAGCAGCATCTCCAGGTTCTCCTGATCGTTCTGATCCGCGATCGCATGATTCGTGTAGCAGGCGTCGCAGCCCATCGAGATGCCGCTGAGCTTGCCCATGAAGTGATCCTCAAGACCGGCGCGGGTGATCTCCTTCGCGTCGCGCAGGTACTCGGGCCCGATGAAGCCGACCACCGAGTTCACCAGGAACGGCTTGTACCGGCGCGCGAGGCCGTAGGCGCGGGCCTCCATGGTCACCTGATCCGTGTCGTAGTGCGCGTTGGCCGACAGCGCCGTGCCCTGCCCCGTCTCGAAGTACATGACGTTGGGCCCCTGCGCGGTGCCCTCCCGCCGCGCGAGATCGGAGGCCTCGTCGAGCACGCTGACCGACACGCCGAAGTTCTGATTCGCGGCCTGGCTGCCGGCGATCGACTGGAACATCAGATCGAGCGGAGCCCCCCGCCGCACCGCCGCCATCTGAATGGTGATGTGCGAGAGCACGCAGTTCTGCGTGGGCACCCGGTCCTTGCGCATCAGGTCTTTGACCGCGGTGAGGATGTCGACGGTGCCCTGAATGTCGCCCGTCGAAGGGTTGACGCCGATCACCGCGTCGCCGTTGCCGTAGCTCAGGCCGTCTTTCACCGCCGCGAGCACGCCCTCCACTTCATCGGTCGGATGATTGGGCTGCAGCCGGCTGGAGATCCGCCCGGCGAGCCCGATGGTGTTGTTGCACCGCACGACGACGCGGGGCTTTCGCCCGGCCGTCACGAGATCCATGTTCGACATCAGCTTCGCGACCGCGGCCACCATCTCGGGCGTGAGGCCCGGAGAGATCGCGAGGATGTCTTCCCCCGTCGTGCGATCGTCGAGCAGCCACTCGCGCAAGCGAGAGACCGTCCACCCCTTGAGCCGGTGGTAGACGAGCTGATCGAGATCATCGACCACCACCCGGGTGACCTCGTCAGCCTCGTAGGGAACGGAGGGCGCGTTGTAGAGCTGCTCCAGCGTGATGTCGGCCAGCACCTGTTTGGCGGCGGCCATCTCGCGCATCGAACGCGCCGCGAGCCCGGCCTGGCGATCGCCCGAGCGCAGCTCATTGGCGCGCGCGAGCACGTCCTTCAACGTGGGGAAGGTGAAGTGCTCGCCATGCACTCGGGTCGAGAAGGCCACGGTTCACTTTCTGCTGATCAACTCACGCAGGGTCAAGCAACCTCACCTGCGCCTCTTCTTCTTCTTCACGACCTTCTTCACCGGCTTCTTGACCGGCACGACCTTCTTCACCTCACCACCATCGGTCACCCCCGCATCCAAGACGGACGCGCCTGCGTCGACCTCACCCGCATCGGGTTCTCCGCCGTCGAGCTCTTCCTCTTCTTCTTCTTCCTCCTCGTCGCCGCCATCGAGATCGGGAATGAGCGCGACCAGCTCGTCCCCTGCGTCCATGGTCTCTTCCAGGCCGGCATCGACCTCGAGGACCGTCTCATCCAGCGGCAACGGCTCTTCCGACTGCCGCTTGAGCTTGAGCACCACGGCCACCGCGATGCCGACCACCAGCACCAGCAGCACCACCATCACCACCCGCAGCCCTGCCCCTGAAGAGCCCTCCGGCGCCGGAGCAGGCTTGAGCGTCTGCGAGGTTTGCGCCGTCATGCGCGCGTCCGGGCGCGAACGCACCGCCGTCGGCTCGTTCAAGATGTCTTCGTGATCGTCATCCACCGACACCGAGGGGCTTCCGGTGGGCGGAGTGGTCAGCCGCTCCTGGCCCTTGGCGCGGTACCGCTCGGCTTCGGTGGTGTTGCGTGGGCCCGGCTGCGGACCTGGCCGGGGTCCCGTGGCGGCGACGTCGTCTTCCAAGCGCGAAGGCCGGTTCGCGCGCGGATTGGTGTCATCGGTCGGAGCGATGCGCGGGTTGGTGTCTTCAGGCAACGAAGTCGCCGCGGTCTTCGCGGCTTCCACCTCAGACACTGCGGGGCGTGACGAGCTCGCGCGAGGGCGGGCCGCTTCCACGTCACTGCGGGAGAGCGCCCGGGGACCACCGGCGCGGGTGACGGCGTGTTCATTCTCTGCACCGAGCGGCCGGGGCGAACTCGCTCGGGGCCGCGGCGCGCTCGACTCATCGGTGTCCGACGGGAGCGACGGAGCGGCGGCGCGTGGGTTGGTGTCGGCCTCGGCCTCGCGCACCGGGCGGCTCACACCGGGGTTGGTCTCGGGCTCCACCCGGGCGACGGGCACCGCGGGAGAAGAGGGCCGCGGGCCGCTCAAAGGCGCCTGCGCCATCTCGGTCGCGGCAGCGAGATGCTCACCCGAGTCCCACGGGAGCATCGAGCGCGACGTACCGCCTGGGTCGGGCATCGGAATGCGCACGTCGGTGCGCTCCGAAGGATCATCACCCAACGCGATGCGCGGCAGCGTGGGCTCGGAGAGCGGCTCGGGGCGAGGCCCTCCGATGCCGGGCTGCGTACCCATCGGTATCGGCGCCATCGGTGCAGAAGGCCCCGGCAACACCGCCTCGAGGCTCGGCTGCTCCTCGATGAGGCCACCCAGCGAGTGCAGCAGCTTGATGCGATCCTTGAAGAGCGAGCTCACCACGTCGGCCAACTGCTGAGCCGTGTAGAGCGCTTCACCCAGCACGGCCTCCAGCTCGTCGGCGAAGGTGGCCGCGTCGGCCTGCCGCGAATCGGGCTGCGCCGACAAGGCGCGCATCACCACGTCATCGATCGCCGGCGTCGCTTCGCTGTGTGAGGTGGAAGGCAGCGCGAGCGTGACCGGCGGGCTCGCGTAGTCGCCGGCGAAACCGGTCAGCGCGGTGTGCAGCACCCCACCCAGCGCGAACACGTCTGCGGCGAAGTTCACCCGGCCGATGGGGCGGAAACGGGAGAGGCGCGGTGCTCCGAAGTCGAGCACCGAGACCTTGCCGTCGAAGCCGATCTGCATCGCCCCGTCTTGAATGCCGCCGTGTGCACGCGCGGGATCGATGGCGGCGAGCGCCCGTGCCGTGTCGACCAGCACGCGCCCGACGAGACCAATGGGCGCAGGCTTGCCGCCGGCCTCCAGCGCCTTGACCACGTCGCGCAGGGTGACCCCGGGAACCCACGGGAACAGGGCGTGACGCTTGCCTTGAAGCTCACCCACTTCCTGCAGCGTCACCATGTTCGCAGAGGGCTGCGGCCAGGAGCAGTCGGTGCCGTCTTTGATCTCCCGCAAGACGACGAGGCGAACGCCATGCTTCGCCAGGCGGGTATGCGAAGGCGCCCCCGGAGGGAGCGGCGTGACGAGCTCGAGAGCCACGAAGGCGCGGAGTGTATGCCTGGGCGAACAGGAAGGGAGCTTCCAGTTCGCGGCGCCGCGAGCCCGCGCGAGCGCAGTCGAGATGCACCTCCGCTTCGTCCGCTCGGGGGGACCGGTGTGGGGAGTACCTCTGCTTCGCGCTGCAAGTGCCCCTCGACTGGGCTCGGGGAATCACCAACGACTTGTGTGCCCCTGAGCACATCGCGGCACCTGCCGTTTCGGCGCGAAAACGGAGACGCCACAAGCCGCTGAATTCACCGCAGACCACGACGGGCTGCGCACACGGGCCGACAGCTCTTCACAAGCAGGTCGGTCTGTAAGCCATCGTAACCGTTGAGACATTTCACGGAACGTGAGACTTCGCCTCTCGTTCGAAGTGCCCCACACGGCTCGATCGGTCCCCTCCGCGTGCATCCCTCGCGAGCGCTGGCCGAGCCCTCCACACCCGAGGTTTCCCCTGTCTTTGAAGACCACTCAGTTCTGCCTCCTTGCCTTCGCTCTCGTCACCGCCGCCTGTGGTGGTGAAGCCGCCGACTCCGTGACCACGACCCCGCCGCCGCAACTCGAGCAGGTGGCGGTCGAATCGACTCCCCAGATCGACGACGCCTCCACGCCGCCCGCGCTCGAGCCCGCGACGGAAGTGTTGATTGCCGCGCCGGTGAACGACACCGCTTCTCCCGTCGAGCACCCGCCCGCAGCAAATCCTGCCGAAGAACCGCCGGTCGCCGCGCCGCCCGCGACGGAGCCGCCCAGCACCACGCCGCCTGCAGAGCCGCCTCCGTCCACGCCTCCCGCGGAGCCGCCTCCGGCCACGACCCCTCCGGCGGATCCGAACGCTGGCTGGACCGCCGTTGCGCAGGGCACCCGGCGCTCCACCTTCCCCCAGGGCCAGACCGGCCCGGGCACCACCGGCGCGGCCTTCACGCTCAGCATCCCCGCGGCGCGCGTCTACCGCGTGAAATACGAAGTGATGCCCGAGGGGAACTTCGACTTCCGCGCCGGCGGCAAGCTGCCCGGCCTCGGTGGTGGCAGCACGCCCGCGGGCGGCAGCCAGGACACCGACGGCTACAGCGCCCGGCTGATGTGGAACCACGGCGGCCGGCTCAGCTTCTACTTCTACCGGGTGACCGGTGGCGTCGGCGGCATCGACACCGGCGGCTACGGCACCCACTGGATGTGGGCGGCCGACGCGAAGCTCAAGCCGGGCCAGTGGAACACCATCGAGCTCGCCATCGACATGAACACCGGCGAGACCATCGGCTACCTGAACGGCGTCGAGAAGGGCCGGCAGTCGCTCAACTACCTGTGGAACACGACCGACAAGATCGTCTTCTCGGCGTTCTTCGGGGGGCAGGGCGCGTCGTACGAGCCTTCGAAGAATGAGGCGATGAGCTTCCGCAACATGTTCGTCAAGGCCGGCAACTAAACCCAGCTGCGGGCGCAATCCCCGCCCCGAGCCGCTCGCCCTGAGGAAAAGGGTGGGCGGCTTGTCCGTGGCTGCGTCCCTGTCATACGCTTCGTATGACATGCCGACTCGCATCAACGCACGCATCGATGACGACTTGAGCCGCCAGCTGGAGGAGTTGCGCCGCAGCAGCGGCCAGACGATCACCGAGATCATCGAGGCCGCGCTCCGCGCCTGGACGAAAGAGCAGCTCGGCAAGAAACGCTCTGCAGCGCAGGTCTTCGCCTCCACCGGGTTCATCGGCTCGGGCGAAGGGCCCCGTGACCTCGCGCGGAACTCCAAGAAGTACCTCGCGGAGTCCTTGAAGAGGAAGGCGTGATCATCGCCGACACCGGGTTCTTCGTGGCGCTGGCCAATCGCGCCGACCGTGACAACGAGGCGGCGGTCAGCGCCCTGGGCAAGTTGCGGGAAGGTCTGGTGACGACCTGGCCGGTGGTCACCGAGACGGCGCATCTCCTCGCCAACAGGCTGGGCACCCAGGCGCTGCTCACCTGGGTGGCCAGTGCTCGCGGCGGCGCGTTCGAGATCTTCGAGCTGACGTCCGCGCACTGGCTCAGGCTCGAAGCGCTGATGAGGCACTACGCCGATCTCCCCATGGACCTGGCGGATGCGTCCCTGGTCCTGCTGGCAGAGGAGCAGAACGACGGCCGCATTCTCTCCACCGACCGGCGCGACTTCCGGACCTACCGCTGGAAGAAGCGCAAGCCGTTCAAGAACCTGCTCGACCTCGAAGCCTGAAGGCGCGTGTTCTGGGAACAGCCGGTAACGTCTTTCGAACCTCACCCAGGCCCTCCAGCGTCACCACCTTCGGGGAGTCGAGGGGTGCGCAGTGGATGCCTGAGCGGCGAGGATGGGAGGTTCCAGTTCGTAGCCGGGCTGCTAGACGTTCTGCCCATGAACCCACAGATCTTCCGTGAGTACGACGTACGTGGCCTGGTGGACAAAGACCTGACGGACGCCGTGGTGGAGAACCTCGGCAAGGGCCTGGGCACCATGGTCAAACGAGCAGGCGGGACCACCGTGGTGGTCGGCCGCGATGCGCGCCTCTCTGGCCAGCGTTTCCGCGACGCCTTCATCAAGGGCGCCACCTCCACCGGCATGCACGTCATCGACGTGGGCATCGTGCCGACCCCCATCGTCTACTTCGCGGCCAACACCCTGCCCGTCGAAGGCCTGGCGATGATCACCGGCAGCCACAACCCGCCCGAGTACAACGGCTTCAAGATGGGCGTCGGCAAGACGACCTTCTACGGCGAGACCATTCAGGAGCTGCGCAAGCTCATCGAAGCGGGCGACTTCGAGAAGGGCATCCCCGGCACGGTCTCGCACTTCGACGCGATCACCCCGTACCTCCACTTCGTGCTCTCCACCGTCAAGCGGGGCCCCAAGAAGATGAAGGTGGTGGTCGACGCGGGCAACGGCGTGGGCGGCATCGTCGCGGTGCCCCTGCTGGAGAAGCTCGGCTACGACGTGGTGCCGCTCTACTGCGAGCCCGACGGCACCTTCCCCAACCACCACGCGGATCCCACCGTCGCGAAGAACCTCGAGCTGTGCATCGCCAAGGTGAAGGAGACCAGGGCCGATCTCGGCGTGGCCTTCGACGGCGACGCGGATCGCATCGGCGTGGTCACCGGAGAAGGTGAAATTCTGTGGGGCGACAAGCTGATGATTCTGCTCTCGCGCGCGGTGCTCGAGGCCGTGCCGGGCGCTGCGATCGTGGGCGAGGTGAAGTGCAGCTTCACCATGTACGACGACATCAAGCAGCACGGCGGCAAGCCCATCATGTGGAAGGCGGGCCACTCGCTCATCAAGGCGAAGATGAAGGAGACCCACGCGGCGCTCGCCGGCGAGATGAGCGGTCACATCTTCTACAAGGAGCGCTTCTTCGGCTTCGACGACGCGCCGTACACGGCCGCGCGCCTCCTGGAGATCCTCTCGCACGAGACGAAGTCGATCACCGAGCTGCTCAGCGACGTGCCGGTCACCTACTCGAGCCCCGAGCTGCGCTTCGACACGGTGGAGGAGAAGAAGTTCGCGCTGGTGCAGCTCTGCACGGAGAAGCTCAGGGCGAAGGGCCTGGAGCTGATCACCGTCGATGGCGTGCGCGCCACGTGGCCCGATGGCTGGGGTCTCATCCGCGCGTCGAACACCACGCCGATCCTGGTGGTGCGCTACGAGGCGAAGACGAAGGCGCGCCTGGCGGAGATTCAGCAGCTCATCGACGGCACCATCCACGAGGCCAAGCAGGAGATCGGCGGCTGATGCTCTCCCTGGGCGTAGACCTGGGCGGAACGACGGCCCGCGTCGCGGTGGTCGAGCGCAGCACGGGCCGCATCCTCGCCTCTGAAAAGCAGACGTGGACCGACCGCAGCGTCGAGGCGGTGGTGAGCGGCACGGCCGAGCTGCTCAACCGGCTCGCGGCCGCGCACCCCGAAGCGACGGGTTCGGTGGGCGTGGGGTTCGCGGGCATGTTGCGCGGGCCGGTGGTGGCGAACGCTCCGAACCTGGGCTGGCGTGAGGTCGACTTCGGTACGCCGCTCTCGGCAGCGGTGGGCAGGCCGGTGCGGCTGGTGAACGATCTCTCCGCTGCGGCGTGGGGTGAATACGCGGCCGGTGCGGCGAAGGGCACCAGCGATGCGTTGACCGTGTTCGTGGGCACCGGCGTGGGCAGCGCGATCATCGCGGGTGGGTCGTTGTTGTCCGGCATCAGCCAGGTCTCGGGCGAGTTCGGTCACGTGAAGCTGATGGTCGACGGCGGGCGCCTGTGTGGCTGCGGGCAACAGGGCTGCCTCGAGGCGTACATGGGCGGCATGAAGCTGGGCGAGTGGATGAAGGAAGAAGGCCTGAGCGGCACCGCGGCGGATCTCGAGCCGCTGGCTCAATCGGGTGATGCCACCGCCAGGCGCCTGTACGACTTCGCGGTCGGTCACCTCGCGTTGGCGATCGCCAATCAGGTGACGGTGCTCAACCCGGGGGTGTTGGTGCTCGGGGGCGGCGTGCTCAACCGATGCCCCGGCATGGTGCAGCGCATCAGGGAGACGGTGGCGCGCCGTTCGACCGTGGCTTCGGCCGCGGCGGTGAAGATCGTCATGGCCTCGCTGGGTGATGACTCCGGGCTCGTGGGCGCGGCGCTGTTGTCATGAGCCGTTCCTCCCGAGCAGAAGAAGCAGACCCACCGTTCGCATCGAACGGTGAATCATGACGCAGGATGATCTCCTCCGCCGGCGCCCGGTGTGGGAGGCGATGAGCGACCTCTTCCTCGACACCGAGACACGCTGGAGCGTGCCTCACGTGGCGCGCCGCTGCGCAGAGTCGGGCTACGACGACGAAGCGCTCGAGCGCATCTTCTGGGCCGAGGTCTTCCCCGAGGCGATCCCCAACCTGCTCGACATCGCCGGCGAGTGGGGACTGTTGAAGCTCGACGAACAGGCGCTGATCAATCGGGCGAACCACGGCAGCATTCCCTGGCTCACCCGGCGCGCGCACGGCGGCCTGGTTCAGGCCAGCTGGCTGGCGACCCGGCAGGTGACGGCGTGGCTGCGTGAGCTGAGCGCGGAAGAACGCGAGACCCGCGTGCGCGCGCTCGACCTGCTCGGCCGCCGCTACTTCGAAGCGCCTTCGCGTGAGTCCCTGGTGGCCTCTCCCATTCGCATGAAGGAAGTGCGGGGCGTCGCGCGCGAAGAATGGGTTCGGTACGAGCCCGTCTGCCGCGCCATGCTGATGGATGACGAGAGCGCGGACGGGTGCTCGGCGGCAGTGATGAAATTGTTGTCGGTGTGAGGACCATGGAAGTCATCGGCCGGGGCGCAGAAGTAGCGGGATGGTTCAACACCCACGCCAAACGCGTCACCCAGGCGCGCGTCGACGCCTTCCACACCACGCTGCCCGAGGCGCGGGTCTTCGCGTGCTCCAGCTTCGATGAGGCCGAGCGCCACGCTGACGAGTTGGTGAAGTCCCCCCCGCGCATCTTGTTCTGCGGCGGCGGCGACGGCACCGTGGTGGCGTTGCTCAACTCGTTGCGCAAACGCGGCGCGAAGACGTTTCCCTTCATCGGGCTCTTCAAGCTCGGCACGGGCAACGGTTGGCCTTCCGCGGTCGGTGCGCACCGCTACGAGACCGAGCTGCGCCGGCTGCCCTCGATGCCGCTCGCCGCGCCTTCGCGGCATTTCCAATTGTGCGAAGTCGAAGGAAAGCTCTGCCAGTTCACCGGCGTCGGTTGGGATGCGACGTTGCTCAACGACTACAAACGCAACCTGGAGAACCGCCAACAGCAGATCCTCGCGGGCGGCCTGGCGGCGCGTTTGAGCAAGGGCCTGGGCGGCTACCTCTATTCGTTGTTCCGCCTCACGGTGCCCGGTGAAATCCAACGGGCGCGCGAAGGCGGCACGCAGCTGCGTCTCGAGAACCTCGGCGAGCCCGCGCTCACCTTCGATCAGCACAAGCAGAGGGTGCTGGTGCCGGCCACGCAGACCACGCTCTACGAAGGGCCGATGTCGATCGGCGCCGCGGGCATCGAGCCGTACTGGGGCTCGAAGTTCATGGCCTTCCCCCACGCGATGGCGGTGCCGGGGCGGATGAACTTCCGCGTGTACGATCGGCACGTGCTGATCGGGGTGAACAACATGTTCAACCTGTGGGGCGGCAAGGAGCTGCCGGGCATGTTCGATTGGTGGGTGACCGGCGTGCGGCTCCACCTGTCGAGGCCGATGCCGTTTCAGGTGGGCGGCGACGTGATGGGCACCCGTGAAGTGATCGACTTCAAGATGGCGACCGAGACCGTCGACCTGATCGACTGGAGCCACTGAAGCCCCCTCTCCCCTCGAGAGGGGAGAGGGTTGGGGTGAGGGGCCAACTACCAACTGCCTACTGACAAACCCCATTCACACAAACCGTGCCCATGCAGTCCGCCGAAGACCTGCACATCGCGGGATTCGGGCTGCCGCCATCAACGGCCGGAGTCACCACACACACCGTCGAACACACCGCGCCCATGTTGGGAACGCACATGTCATTCGGATCATCGACGCAGCTCATGCCGCCAGGACACGTGGTCCCCATGGGGCCGCAGCCAACCACCACCCCGGCATCGACCACCCCGGCATCAACCGCGTTGCACCCCTCGTCGACCAGGCCATCGCAGTCGTCATCGACCCTGTTGCAGACCTCACTCGAAGCGAAGCACTGCGCCCGGCACGCGCCATTCACGCACCGCTCGGTCATCGGGTTGCAGTCGCTGTCGGCCATGCACGCGTTGGGGTTGCTGCTGCCGCCATCCCTCGGCACCGGCACGCACGTGCCATTGAGACACGCCTGGCCCGACGCGCACGCGGTACCCATGCCGCAGCTGTTGGTCACAGGGGGAACACACGCCCCAGTCACGCATGAGAAGTTGGTGGGGCAGTTCATGGTGTTGGTGCACCCGGTCGGCTGAACGACGCACACCAGGCGCATCGGGTCGCACGCCGAGCCGCTGGGGCAGCTCATCGGGCAACCGGTGCTGCTGCCGGCATCCACCGCACCGCTCGGCGGAGGCGGACGGCACTGGCCGTTCACGCAGAGCAGGCCCATGGAACAGTCCGCGTCAGCCATGCACGCAGCCCGGCGGCGCGGCTGGTAGTTCGCGAGTTGGCGAATACGAAAGCTCGCGCGCGTGCGAGTCGCATCGAGCGCCACCTGCGAGGCATCGACCTCGAAGGCGATGCCATCGGCGGCCACACCCACGATGCCGACGTCGTCGGTCGCGTTCAGCCCCCGCACCGGGAGCGTCAAGGTGACGTCGGTGGTGAAGGTGGTGCCCGCGGGCCCGAAGACCGCTGAGGGCCCCGCGGCCAATTCTCCGCCCAGAATGCTGGTGAGGCCGAGCTCCACGGTGACGTGCGTATCGGTGCTCAGCGCGCCTGCGGGCAGCTCGAGGCGCGTGCCGTTCAGTTCAGCGCTCTCCTCTGCATTCACGGTGAAGAGGGCGCCCTCCGACGCGATCACCGTCTGCTGCTTCACGTAGCGCGAACCCACCACCTCGAGGCCGCAGGCCGAAAACGCCAGCGCTGCCATCAACCCGCTCATCCACTTGTTCAACTTCATTTTTCCCGCTCCTGATTTCGAGGCCGCGCTCGGCTCGGCGAGGCATGTTGGAAATTCCGGCCATGAATGACCGGGGGAAAGAAAACGTTCACGGGCACGACGCGCGAAGTTCAGCGCCCTGCCCCGCGGGCAACCGGGCCACTTCGGCACAGGCAGCCTTCAGCTCACCGGTGGCCGCCAGCGCCGAGGCGTGCAGCAGCCGCAGCTCATCAGCGCGTTCACTGGCCTGGTGCTCGCTAAGAAACTGTTCGGTGCGGCTGAGCACGGCCCCCCACCGCTCGAGCTTCACGCAGGCCTCGATGGCGGAGAGCTGCCGCTCCTGCCGCAGCGCGCCGCTGGCGAAACGGGCATCACCGTCATCGAAGGTGTCGAGCGCCGCTTCGGGGCGGGACAGCTGGTGCAGCTCGAGCTCGCCCTTCTTGTAGAGCGCGACCTCTGCATCGAGGCCTCCCAGTTGGGCGACGGCGCTCAAGGTGGAGACGGCCTGGGGAAAATCACGTTCGGTGATGAACGCATCGGCGCGAGCGAGCAGGCGCCGCGGTTGCGCGGTGGTGGACTCCAGCGACAACACGTCTTGTCCCAGGGCTCCGGCGGCGATTCGGGAAGCGGCGGTGGCCTTCACCGAGATTCCGTCGAACGACGCCACGCCTTCGACGGGAGAGACCGTCACGGAATCACCGGCCACCCGCACCACCACCACGCCACGCTCCACACGCACGGTGTGACCGACGGCGAACAACTCGAGCGGCGCGCCCCACGACGACAGGGCGACCTCACCCGACTCGAGCGTCACGCGGCGGGAGGAAGGGTCGAGCACCGCGCGGGCCGTGGTGCTGAGCACGGCGGAGTGTGGATCGCTCCAACGCAACGGCGCCGGCGACTCGTGCATGACGAACAAGGTGAACGCGACACCCGCGGCCGTGGCCACGAGGAACAGGGGAATCAATCGCAGCTGCGAGCGCGGTTTGACCGGTGCATCGAGTGCACGCCACACGCGCTCCCGGCTGCCCGGCGGCGGCGCGGCGGTGGCGTCGCGGAAGAGGTGTTTCAGCTCGTCCTGGTTCATGCGGACACTCCCAGCTTCTCGGCGAGGCGCTCGAAGTCTCTTCGGGCGTAGTGCAGGCGGGTGCGAACGGTCTCCACCTTCACGCCGATGAGCTCGGCGATCTCCTGGTGGGTGAGGCCTTCGATCTCGAACAGCGCGAAGACTTCGCGTTTCTCCCGGGTCAGCTTGCGCAGCACCTGCTCGACGATGCGCAACGTGCTGCGCGCCTCGACGTGGGCTTCGAGTGAGGTGTCGGCGCGGCCCAGAAACGCTCCGAAGAACTCACGCACCCGCGTGCGGCGCAGACGCTCGGAGACCACGTTCGCGACGATTCGGTAGAGCCAGGTGGTGAAGCGGCCCCAGGTGAAACGCTCGAGCTGCTCCCACGCGATTCGGAAAGCGTCTTGCACAGCGTCTTCCACGTCGGCTTCGGGCAGGCCGAGTCTGCGGGCGGTGCGCCAGGCGAAGTCGTAGTGGGTTTCGTACAGCGCCTTCCACGCGCCTGCGTCTCCGGCCCGGCATGCCGCGACGAGCGGGTCGGCTTCGCCCGAAGTCATCGGGAGTTCGGGCGCTTGGGTGGGCACGGAGGCGAGCATGGGAGCGGCAGGCGATGAATGAACTGAGCCCGGGATTTCGTTCACGGGGAATTTCCGAAGCCGACCGAGAGGCGGAAGAGCCCCTGCAGGGCAGGCAACGGCAGCGTGGTGGGGAGGCCTTGCACGCTGAAGCTCGGCGGCGTCGGGGTGATGAAGAGTGACAGGTCGAGCGCGAGGAAGAACGGCCCACGAATCAGGGCCACCTGCGCGTTGGGGCCGAAGACGAAGGCAGAGACGTGGGTGGTGTCGTCGTTGAAGACGAAGGTGCCTGAAGAGGTGCCTTCGATGATGCGCAGGCCGGCGAAGGCGCCCAGGCAGATGCGCACGGGTTCGGTGAAGCAGTACGCACCACCGGGGATGATCGCGCCGCCGCGGGTGGTGAGTTCTCCGCGGATGAGGCGGGCTTCGTCGAGGACGGGGACGGTGCCGCCGAAGTCGAACAGGCCGGCGAGGTCGACGCGGAAGTGATCGGCGATGAGGAGCGCGAGATCGAGCGAGATGACGGGAGCGACTTGTGGTGCACCGGGAACGGTGAGGCCCCCGCCGGCGAGGATTTCGAGCGGGAGCTCCCTCTCCCTCCGAAGCGGGGAGAGGGTTGGGGTGAGGGGCAGTTCAGTGTCAGTACCTGCATCAGCAACACCCGCATCGACGATCACCTCGGGCGCTGGTTCTGCGACGACGGGTTCTGGTTCTGGTTGTGGTTGTTGAATTGGCTCTGTTGGTACTGCGGCAGGTTCGGCCCTCACCCCGACCCTCTCCCGAAGGGAGAGGGAGAACTTCTTCACTTCGATCTTCAGTGGCGCCACCGGGTGCATCAACTCCTGCACCCACCGCACCACCACCACCGCCGCCGCGCGCCCCAGCTCGTCACACGATCCACTGCCGAGCGATCGCGACAACACCACCCGGCCCTCCTTCGCCAGGCTCAGCCGCCCATCCCGCTCCAACCACAGCAGCACTTCGCCCTCCGCACCGAACACCACCCCCGCTGCACTCAGCTCCTGCCGCAGCACCTCCCGCGGCGCGCAGCTCGACTCCCCGCTCAACGCGATCGTCGGCGCAGCAGCCAGCAAGGAGAGCAAGACGAACGGCGCCATGAGGGGCGCGAACAGTACCTTGGTGAGAGAACTCTCATCGGCTTCTCAAGTGCGCGTTTGGCGGCCCCTTTACGGTGCCGCGCATGTGGTGGCTCGCCGCACTCCTGCTCAGCGCCTCTCCGGTCAGCCCGGGCAGTGCCCCGCTGCGCTTCGAAGACGCGCTCGCTCGTGTCGACTCCACCGGCGACGTGTCGGCAGCCGCGGCCGCGGTGCGCACCCGAAAGGCGGGCCTCGCCACGCTGGGCGCCTTCACCAGCAACCCGCAGCTCGTCGCACAACCGGGCCTGCGCACCGAGCAGGGGCCGCCCGCGCCCGAAGGCCAGCTCACGCTGACGCAGAGCTTCAACCTCGGCGGGCTCTCAGGAGCGCGGCGCGCCGTCGCCCGTGATGAGGCCGAGGTGGCGGCCCTGCAGCACCGCCTGCTGCGGCAGGAGCGGCGCATCGCGGTGGCGCAAGCCTGGCTCGAGACCTGGGCGGCTCAAGCCGCGAGCGCGACGGCGCACGAAGAAGAAGACTCCGCGAAGGACCTGCTCGCCCGGCTCCAACGCAACGTCGCCAGTGGTGCAGTGACGCGCGTCGAGCTCGCCACGGCGCGCGCTTTCGCCGCCGAAGCCGCGGCGCTCCACCTCGAGTGGGAGGGGCGCCGCGTGGAAGCGGGGGCCGCCCTCGCCTCGTTGTTGGGTCTGGAGGAAATCGCGCTCGCAGAAGGCCCCCCACCCACCTTCGGAGCCACGCGCGTCGCGGTCGAACCCTCGTCGCTGCTGCCCGTCAAAGTGGCCGCCGCCGAGCTGCGCACCGAGAAGAACCGCGGCGGCGAAGTGCAGGCGCAGTGGGCGACGCAGTTGCAAGTCTCGCTGCAAGGCGGCCGTGAAGCGCCCAACCAATGGTTCGGGAACGTCGGCCTCGGCATCACCTTGCCGCTGCTCGAGCAGGGCCAGCGCGAACGCGTGGTGCACGACGCGAACGCGCTGCGCCTGTCAGGGGCAGTGTCAGCAGCCGAAGGCCGCGCGCGCATCGCCTTGCGTCTGGCGGAGCACGAGCTCGAGCACACTGCTGAGACCCTCGCGGTGGTGAAACATCAGCAGCTGCCCGCGGCCGAAGAAGCGGCGGCGCTGGAGGCCCAACGATTCGCCCAGGGCGAAGCCACCCTGCTCGAGCTGACCTTGTTGCGCCGGCAGGCGCTGGCCGCCCGCATCGCCGCCGTGGTGGCCGAGGCCCGCTTCATCGCCGCGCGCGCGCACGCCCGCGAACTCGAGGAGACCCCATGAACGAGACCCAGCAGCACGGTGAAAGAGAGCGGCGCTGGCTGCCCCTTCTGCTGATCGTCTCCGCTTGCAGCGGCCCCGTCGCGCAGCCCCCAGCGCCAGAGCCCCCTGCGCTCAGCTGGACCGCAGTGGTGGCCGACGACGCCGCCGCGACGCTCGAAGTACCCGCGCGCGTGCTGGCCGGCCCCGGTGCACACAGCGTGGTCACCCCACCGCTGCGCGCCACGGTGCTGCGACTTCGCGCGCGCGCGGGCGACACCGTCGACGCCGGCGCGCCGCTGGTCGACGTGGTGATGCCCGAGCTGCTCGACGCGGCCGGTCGGCTCGAGGGGGCGCACGTTCGCCTCGAGGCCTGGTCCACCCGGCACACGCAGCTCACCCAGCTCCGCGCCGAAGGTCTCGCCAGGAGCCTCGAGGTCTCAGAAGCCGCGGCCCGGGTCGCTGAAGCGAAGGCCGACCTGCAGGCCGCGCGCGCGATTCTGCTCTCCGCTGGAGTTCGCGATGGTCAAGCCGCCGCGCTGCTCACCGGCACCGGCGCGCTCCCGCTCAGGGCGCCCGTCGCGGGAGTGGTGACGGCGGTGTCGGCCTCGGTCGGTGAGAGCCGTGAGCCCGGCGCGGGCCCGCTGCTCTGGCTGTCGAGCGAGGGGCCGACGCGCGTCGAGGCGCGCTTCACGCACGCGGTCCCTGACGGGAAATACGACTTCGTCGGCGCCGAGGGCTCGACGGCGCTGGCGCTCCTCTCGCGCGCGCCGGGGGCCGACCCGCGCGACGGCACCTTCCTCGCGTGGTTCGAGCCGGAGCGCGCGCTTCAGGCCGGGTCGCTCGGCCGCGTGGTGCTGCGTGGCAGCGCCGCTGGCGGACTCTTTCGGGTGCCCGCCCGGGCGCTCTTCCGGGTGGAGGGCGCGGCGCACGTCGAGACGAAGAACGGCAGCGTCGCCGTCGAGGTGGTCCGCTGTGACGCTGACTGCGTGGTGCGCGGCGCCTTGAAAGTGGGCGATGAGGTGAGGTCGCGATGATTCGCCGGCTCGTCGAAGCTTCGGTCGATCACGCGGTGGCCGTCGTCGGCCTCGTGCTGGTGCTCGCGCTGGGCGCCAGCCTCTTCGCGGTGCGGCTCGAGCTCGATGCCTTGCCCGACCTCACCAACAACCAGGTGCTGGTGCTGGCCAGCGCGCCCGGCCTGACGCCCGAAGAGATGGAGCGGCTGGTGGCCCGCCCCCTCGAGGCGGCGACCGGAGGCGCGCCCGGCCTCATCGAACAACGCAGCAGCTCGCGCTACGGCATCGCGGCCCTCACCCTGGTCTTCGACGACGACGTGCCGGTGTACCTCGCGCGGCAGCTGGTCACCGAGCGGCTCAGCGCCCTCACACTTCCACCCTCGGTGCAGTCGGTCGACCTGGGGCCCGTCACCGGCGGCTTGGGGGAAATCTTTCACTTCACCTTGAGCTCCGATGCGCGCTCGCTGGGGGAGCTGCAGGAGCTGGTGCAGCTCCAGGTCGCGCCCCTGCTGAAGTCGGTGCCGGGCGTGGTCGAGGTGAACTCCTGGGGCGGCAGTCAGCGCACCCTCGACGTCGTCGCCGATGCCACCCGGCTCTCCCAACGAGGTCTCTCCTTGCGCCAGCTGGCCACCGCGCTCGAGTCCACCACGGGCACGGCCGCGGGCGCTGCGCTGCCTTCCGGTGCGGGCCAGGTGCTGCTCCGGGGCCAGGCCCTGCCGCCCGATGAGACAGCGCTCGCGTTGGCCATCGTGGCGCGCGAGCGGCAGGCCGATGGCACGCCCCGCCTGACCCGGGTGGGCGACGTGGCCGAGGTGAAACAAGGCGAGCGGGTGCGCCTCGGCGCCGCCACGCGCAACGGTCACGGCGAGGCGGTCTACGTGATGGTGCAGATGCTCCGCGGGGCCAACGCGTTGGCGGTGGTGGAACACCTCCACGCGAAGCTGCCCGCGGTCCGTGCCGCGCTGCCGGACGACGTGAAGCTCGACGTCGTCTACGACCGCTCGGTGCTGGTGAAGGGCACGCTGCGCACCGTGGGAAAGAACCTGGCCGAAGGCGGCCTGCTGGTGATGCTCGTGCTGCTGCTCTTGCTGGGGAGCTGGCGCGCCGGGCTGCTGGTCGCTGCCGCGATTCCGCTCTCGATGCTCTTCGCGACGGCGGCGATGTCGGTGCTCGGCATTCCCGGCAACCTGATGTCGCTGGGCGCGGTGGACTTCGGGCTGCTGGTCGACGGCGCGGTGGTGATGGTGGAAGGCGCGATGGCGATGCTCGCCACCACCGAGCGCAGCGGGCCCGGCGTACGCGCGCACCGGGAGGTGATTCGCGAGGCGTGTGGCCGGCTCTCGCGGCCCGTCTTCTTTTCGGTGCTGATCATCATGCTGGTCTACGTGCCGGTGCTCGCGCTCTCGGGCACCGATGGCAAGTTGTTCCGCCCCATGGCGCTGACCGTGGTGTTCGCGCTGGCAGCGGCGATGGTGCTCTCGCTCACCTTCATCCCCGCGGCGACCGCGCTCTTCCTTCGCGCGAAAGACGTGCCGAAGCGCGAGCCGTTGCTGATGCGCCTGGTCGAGCACGTCTACCCTGCGGTGTTGTCACGTTTCACCGCCCGGCCGGCCCTGGTGGCGGTGCTCGCGGCCGTGGGGCTGGTGGTGGGCGGCGTGCTGCTGCGGCTGGCAGGCACCGAGTTCACCCCGCAGCTCAACGAGGGTGACCTGGTCATCCAGACCACCCGCGCGCCCGACATCTCTTTGTCGCAGAGCGTGGCCGACGCGCAGGCGCTCGAGCGGGTGGTGCTGAAGGCCGCGCCCGAGGTGACCCAGGTCGTCTCGCGTCTCGGCAGCCCGGCGGTGGCCACCGACCTGATGGGCCTCGAGCAAGCCGACGTCTTCGTGGGGCTCAAGCCGCGCGACGAGTGGCGCGAGGGGCTCACCCTCGAGCAGCTGATCGCCGAGCTCGACGCCGCGCTGGTGAAGAGCGGCGAACGGGGCGAGCCCTCGTTCACCCAGCCGATTCAGATGCGCTTCAACGAGCTGCTGGGCGGCTCGGTGACGGACGTGGTGGTGAGCCTCTACGGCGAAGACCTCACCCAGCTCGCCACGCTGTCGACAGGGCTGCGCGAGGTCATCTCGAAGGTGGCGGGGGCTGAAGACGTGCGGGTGCTGGCGCCGCCCGAGGTGCCGTTGCTCACGGTGCGCCCCCGGCCGCTCGACGCGGCGAACGTGGGCCTCGACGCCGCCGACGTGCTGGAGACCGTACGCGCGGCGCGTCAGGGCCGCGAAGTCGGCTTCACCTACCGGGGCGTGGTGCGCATTCCACTGATGCTCAAGCAGGGCGGCATCGACTCCGCGTGGACCTTCGCGCAGACGCCGGTGCCGTTGCCCGGGGGCGGCGTGGTGCCGCTCGACCGGGTGGCCGACGTGGTCGACGAGCGGGCGCCCGGCCAGGTGAACCGGCGTGACGGCGCGCGACGGCTGATGGTGGGCTTCAACGTGCGCGGCGCAGACCTCGGCACAGTCGTCGCGCAGGCCGAGGCCGCGGTCGCCGCGCAGGTGAAGTTGCCGCTGGGCACCCGCCTCGAGTGGGGCGGGCAGTACGAGTCTCTGCAAGCGGCCAAGAAGCGCCTCGCCCTGGTGATTCCCGCGGTGCTGGTGCTGATCGTCGTGGTGCTGCTCGTCGCGTTCCGCAAGCTGAGCGCGGTCATCATCATCTTCAGTCACGTGCCCTTCGCGGCGGTGGGCGGCCTCATCGCGCTCGCGGCGCGGCAGATGCCCATCTCGCTCTCAGCGGCCATCGGCTTCATCGCGCTGGCGGGCATCGCCGTGCTCAACGGCGTGGTGCTCCTCTCACGCATCGTCGAGCTCGAGCAGCGCGGAGACCTCACCGCCGGGGAGGCCGCCACGCAGGCCGCGCACGCGCGGGTGCGCCCGGTGTTGATGACGGCCCTGGTCGCGGCACTGGGCTTCGTGCCGATGATGCTCGCGCGAGGGCCGGGCGCCGAGGTGCAACGGCCGCTGGCCACGGTGGTGGTGGGCGGGCTCTTCAGCTCCACCCTGCTCACGCTCATCGTGTTGCCGAGCCTGTACCGCTTCTTCGTGCGCAGACGGCTGACGCCTTTGGACGAATCGTGAGATGTCTGGCCCACCGATGCGACTGATGGTGGTCGAAGACGAGCCGCGAATGGCGCGAATGCTCCAGCGCGGCCTGGCCGAAGAGGGCCATCAGGTCGACGTCTGCGCCACCGGGGAAGCCGCGCTGCAGCAGGTGCTCGACGTGCCCTACGACGTGGTGGTGCTCGACTGGGGCCTGCCCGACATGGATGGCGTCTCGGTGCTGCGCCAGTGGCGAACGCGCGGCCTCACCACGCCCGTGCTGCTGCTCACCGCACGCGGCTCGACGGGCGAGAAGGTGACCGGACTGCGGGCGGGCGCAGATGACTAACTGGTCAAGCCCTTCGACTTCGATGAGCTGCTCGCGCGCCTCGAGGTGCTCCAGCGCCGCGCCGGCCCTTCGGAGCAGGCGGTACACCACCTGGGAGATCTCACGCTCGAGGTCCGCCGCCGGACCCTCAAGCGCGCCCAGGTCGAGGTGACGCTCACCAGCCGCGAGTTCGCGTTGCTGACCGAACTGCAGGCCCTGGGCGGCGACACCGCGACCCGCTCGCGGCTGTTGCTCAAGGTGTGGGGCGGCGACTTCGAGGGCACCGGCAACGTGGTCGACGTGTACGTCGGCTACCTGAGGGCGAAGCTCGAACGGCTGGGCACCACCCGGGTGAAGATCGAGTCGGTGCGCGGCGTGGGCTACCGGCTGGTGGTCGCACCGTGAAGCTGGGCACGCGCCTGTGGCTGTCGGGAGCGTTGTTGCCCTGCGTGGTGATGCTGGTGGCCTTTCTGCTCGCGGGGCAGGTGTTCCGCGTGGCGCTGGAGAACTCGCTCGATCGCGGGCTCATCGCGCAGGCGGCCGCCGAGTCGGTGTCGTTGTTCGATCGTCAAGACGGTCCGCACCTCCACATGGCGGAGTCGCCGCTGCTGGAAGACGTCAAGCCCTTCGCCCCCGTGGGCGAGCTCTTCGACGAGATGGGCGCGTTGGTGGCGCACTTCCCTCCGCTGCCGCACCCCGCGGCCGGGCTCGTCTCCCCTCCGCTGGTCGGCCCGCCCAGCGAGCTGGCCACGCGCGAGCTGGGTGGGCTCCGGCAGCGGGAGTTCGTGGCGCGGGTGAAGAACACCGACGGCCGCCGCTACGTGCTGCGGCTCTCGGCTTCGTTGGCCCAGCTCGACGAGAGCGTGCGGACCTTTCACGTCACCGCCGTCTCGGTGGTGATCATCGCGGGGGTCTTGCTGCTCGGCGTGCAGTTGCTGTGGGGCCGCAGGTTGGCGCGCAGACTCGCGGCGCTGTCGGAACACCTCGCGCGGGTTCGCCGGGGCGAGCTCGACGCTGCGCCCGAACCCGATGGCGATCGTGACGAAGTCTCCGCGCTGCGCGAGATGCTGGCGGACACCACCACGCAGCTCCGGCGCGCGCGGGAGGTGCAAGATCGGCTGCTCGCCGACGCCGCGCACGAGCTTCGAACGCCGCTGACCTTGATGCGCACCACGCTCGATCTCGCGCTGCGCAAGGAGCGAACGGCCGCGGAGCTGCGGGAGGCGCTGGCAGACGCGCGCGACGAGGTCGACAGGCTCGCGAGGCTCGCTTCGGCGTTGCTCGACGTCGCCGCGGCCGGCCGGGGGTGGGATCTCGCAGAGGGCGACCTGGCGAAGTTCCTCGAAGAAGCGGCAGAAGGTGCGCGCGCGGAGGCGGAAGAGCGCGGCGTGTGGCTGGAGGTCGACTGTGAGCGGCCCGCGCCTGCTCGCTTCAACGAGATGGCATTGCGCCAGGCGGTCGACAATCTGGTCGCCAACTCGCTGCGGTTCGCGCCGAAGGGCACGGCCATTCAAGTGACGCTGCGCAAGCGGGGCCACGGGTGGCGCATCGCCGTCAGAGATCGCGGGCCCGGCATTCCCGAAGGGCTGCGGGAGGCGGTGTTCGCACCCTTTCATCGCGGAGATCCGCGCGGCGGCTCCGGCCTGGGGCTGGCCATCGTGAGCGAGGTGATGCGGCAGCACGGGGGTTCAGCCACGGCGCTCACGCCCGAAGAAGGCACCGGTGCGCTGGTGGTGCTGGATCTCCAGCCTACTTCCCGGCGATGAGTTTCTCGGTGCGTTCGAGACCCGTCACCGCATCGACTCCGAACAGCTCGACGCCCGTCACCCTGGGAGTCGCGCCGCGTTCATCCGTGGTGACGAACACCCGCTTGAGCACCGCCTGCGCGCCGTCGATCGTACCGACCGCCGCCAGGCACCCTGCGCGCTGCACCACCTTCAGCGGCCGGCCGCGCAGCGCTTTCAAGGTGAGCGTCGCGCTCTGACCCTTCTCCACCGCACGCGCCTCGAAGCCATACGCGAGCAGCTTCTCGAGAAAATTGAGCCCAGCGCGTTTGCCGGTGGTGGCCAGCAGCAGCCAACTCGCGCTGACCGGATGATCCGTGTCGATCGGCGTCTGGCTGCCCGCGTTTCCTTCGTACACCACGACGTTGGCGTTCTTGCTGCGCTCGATGCGGAAGAGCTCTTTGGGACACTCGGCCGAGAGCACGACGAGGAGCAGGAGGGCGCTGGCGACCATGAAAGAAAGCTACTCACCTCCCCGGGCCGGCGAAAACCGCACCTGTCCTTTCGATGGGTCTGTCACGCTTCGGGAACGATGAACGCCGACTGGCCGGAACTGAGCGACCTGCTCCTCGACACGGACCTGGACACGCTCGCGCGCAAACCCGTCTCGAGGGATGCAGTGCGTGCGGTGCTGCGTCAGCACGGCATGCGCAGCGCCGAACGGATCCTCGATGGAATTCCCGGCGGCGAGGTGCTCGACGCAACGACGGTCGACGGCATCCTGGTGCGCGCTCACTG
>JANODF010000422.1:0-3416 GCA_031412555.1 Archangium sp.
TGGCGCTCTCCTGCCTCGAGGCGCTCACCGCGTTCCCCTTGAGCCCCCGCGAGCTGCGCGCCGGCGTGAGCGCGGTGCGTTGGCCGGGACGGTTGGAAGAGTTCCCCGGCGCGCCCCTGGTGGTGCTCGATGGCGCCCACAACCCGGCGGGTGCGCAGGCCCTGCTCCGGGCGTTGGAGACTGACTACGCCGGTCGCCCCGTGCACCTCGTCTTCGGCGTCTTCGCGGACAAAGACTTCGAGCCGATGGTGCGGGCGCTCTTTCCCCGGGTCGACGCGCTGTACCTCACCCCGGTGCCCAGCCCCCGCTCGAAGGCCCCGCAGAGCTACGAAGCGTTGGCCAGGCAGCTCAACCCCCGGGTGGCGTCGTACCCCGATGCAGAGGCTGCGTTGAACGCCGCGCGCGCCGCTGCCCCGCAGGACGGGTTGGTCGTGGTTGCGGGATCTCTGTTTCTCGTCGGGCACTTACGTCGTGTCCTCCTCGGTCTGCCCCGTTGACAGCAGGGTGCCCCCGGTTACTTTGGGCGCGCCATGAACCAGCCGGAAACCGCCCCCGACGTCGAGCCCGCAGATCAGCAGCCGCCCCTCGATCCCCAAGTGCAGCAGTTGACCCAGCAGCTGGAGGCCGCCCGGAAGCGCGTCAACGAGCTCGCCCACGCGGTGCAAGCTGGCGAGCGTGATCGGGCCGAGTTCAAGGAGCGCCTGACCCGTGAACGCGAGCGCATGGTCGACGTGGAGAAGGGCAAGATCGCCGTCACCTTGCTCGAGGTGATCGACCAGCTCGATCTGTCGCTTCAGTCGGCGGATGACTCTCCGCTGGCGCGCGGGGTCAAGCTGATCCGGGAGAGCATTCTGAAGCAGGCCGAGGGCCTGGGCATCGAGCGCGTCGAGCTCTCGGGGCGTCAGTACGATCCCAACCTCGCCGAAGCGACCGACATGGAGATCACCCCGAACCCCGATGACGACAACAAGGTCGTGCTGGTGCTCAAGGCCGCCTACCAGCTCAACGGCCGCGTCATTCGACCGGGTGTGGTGAAGGTCGCCAAGTACGTGAAGGCCGCCTCTGCCTGAGCCTGCGGCTACGATGACCGCTGTGCGTCTGATCCTGCTCGCGGTGCTGGTCGCCCTCCCTGCCTCGGCGGAGACCGTCGAGGAGTGGGTGCACAACAAGGTCTCCACCCAGAAGGGCTCGCTCAAGACGGTGCCGCCGGCTTCGGTCGGCCCCGCGGGCCAGCTGTGGAGGGAACGTGCCCCCACCGCGCCGCAGCTGCCGGGGTTCATACCGCCCACGTCGCTGGCGCCCCTGGTGAAGGCGGTGCGCCCCGGTGTGGTGAACATCGCCACCCGCAACGAAGACACCAAACGGTCGTTGGGCTCGGGCTTCGTGATCAACCCCGATGGCCTGGTGGTCACCAACAACCACGTGGTCGAGCGCGCACAGCGCATTCAGGTGCGCCTGGCCGATGGCCGTGAGTTCGAGGCGGTGGTGGTGGGGCGTGATCCCGCGACCGATCTCGCGTTGCTCCGGCTGCCCGACGCGAAGGAGCTGCCCACCGTCAACCTGGGCGACTCCGATCAGCTGGAGATCGGCGACTGGGTGGTGGCCATCGGCAACCCCTTCGGGCTCGACATGTCCGTCACGCACGGCCTCATCAGCGCGCGCGAGCGGGTGATCGGCGTGGGCGTGTTCGACGACTTCATCCAGACCAACGCGCTCATCAACCCGGGGAACTCCGGAGGGCCGCTGTTCGACATGCAGGGCGACGTGGTGGGCGTGACCACGGCCATCGACAGCCGCGGGTTCGGCATCGGCTACGCGGTGCCGATCAACTTCGTCAAAGACCTGCTGCCCAACCTGCTCGACAACGGGCGGCCCGAACGCGGCTGGCTGGGCCTCAACGTTCAAGAAGTGGGGGAGGGCACGGCGCGCGCTCCGGTGGTGGTCGACGTGTTCGCCAACAGCCCCGCAGAGAAGGCCGGCCTCAAGCCGGGCGATCGTGTGGTGCGCATCGGTGGCAAACCCGTGCAGCGCTATCAGCAGATCCTCCGGCGCGTGGCGCTGCTGCAGCCGGGCACCCCGGTGAAGGTGGAGATCACCCGCAGTGGGCGCGCCTTCGAGTTCACTGCCACGCTCGCTCAGCGGCCGTCGGTGGAGGCGCTCAAGACCATGAACTCGGGGGGCCGCATCGACGCGTTGGGCATCGCGCTCAAGGCGCTCGACCCGAACGCGGCCGCCTCGCTGGGCATGGAGCCCGGGCTGCGCATCGAAGCGATCGTACCGGGCGGGCCGTCAGAGATGGCGGGGCTGGCCACCGGTGATGTGATCGTCGAGGTGAACCGCGAGGCCGTGGGGAACTTGAAAGACTTCGACGCCGCGTTCGCAGAGACCGAGCCCAACGAGTCGGTGCTGCTGAAGATCAGGCGTGGCCAGTCGCTGCGGTATCTGGCTGTGCGGCCCCGAACCTGAACTATTTCTTCTTCGTGGACTGATTCAACGCGACCGCGGCCTTCACCAGCTTCTTGAACGCCGCCGCGTTGATCTTCGAGCCCTCGGGCAGATCGATCGCCCGGCGCGTCTTGCCCTCCAGGCTCGAATTGAACAGCTCCGAAGGATCCGCCAGGTGCGCGCCCTTGGCGAAGGTGAGCTTCACCGCCTTCTTGTACGACTCCCCGGTGCACACGATGCCATCGTGAGACCACACGGGAATGCCCCACTTCCACTCCTCGATCATCTTCGGATCTGCCGCGAGGATCAGCGCGCGCATCTGCCCGAGCAGCTCGCCTCGCCATCCACCGAGCGCCTCGAGGTGCTGATCGATGACCTTCGAGATCTCGCTCTTCACTTGGCCAGCCACAAGCCGACCTGATCACCACTGCGGCCCACGGTCACCAGCACCGCATCGAAGCGCGCCTTGACGCCCTTCATGGTGCCGCCGCCCTTCTTGGGGAGCGTCCACACGCCTTGGGGGGTGAACACGATCTGCAGCCGCAGCGCCTGCGAAGAGACCTGGCGCGCCATCATCGCGGGGTTCCACCCCTCGGGCATCTGGCTCTCGATGCGAATGAACGGCATCACCGGGTTGCCGCCTTCATCGGTCTTGGTCGGCGCGCCGTGGGTGATCGCCGAACCCGACGCCGCGAAGAAGGGCACCAGGTTGAGCACGAAGTTTCCGTCGCGCACCTTCACCTCGCCCATCTGCAGCACCCCCGAGGTCTCCTCGGTGATGATCATGTAGTACTTCTTGCCCGTCGCCCCCTGGCGGAAGATCTCTGCGTTCTTCTCGCACTCCCCGCCGCCGAGCATCTTCGAGGCGCAGTCGCCCACGTACTTCTCGACGAACGCGCTCACCGCGCCCATCGCTTCAGCCTGATCGCGCAACTTCGCGAACCGCTGATCAGCGTCGGCAAGCGCCACAA
>JANODF010000423.1:0-6775 GCA_031412555.1 Archangium sp.
GCGTGACGGGGCAGCAACGCGAGCACGTCTTCCAGCGCGCGCCGCGCATTGAGCGGACGCTCGAGGCGCAGGGACAACGTGGCGAGCTCGAGCAACCCGTTGACGTCGGGGAAGAGGCGCGTGGACTTCTCCAACGCGACCAACGATTCACCCGCGCGGCCCAGCCGCTGATCGAGCACCTGCGAGAGTTCACGCAGCGCGGCCGACGCCAGGCGCTTGTCGCCCGCGTTCTCGCCCACCCGCGCACGCTGCTCGAGGGCCCAGGCCAGGCCCGCCATGTCGGAGCGACGGCGCTCGAGCGCGGTGAGTTCGCCCAGCACGGGAAGATCGTCGGGCTCGACGCGCAACACTTCGCGCGCGGCATGCACGGCGGCCTCGAGATCGAACGCGAGATCGCGCGCGGCCACGATGAGGCGGCGGTAGTGACGCACCCGCTCTTTGGGATCTTCGGCCAGCTCGGCGAGCGCCTTGAGGCAACGGCACAGCTGACCACCGTCGCGTTTGCTCTCGGCCAACGCGAGCATGCCTTCGAGCGCCTGGCGATTCTTCCCGTCGGCTTCGAGGGCCTGGCTGAGCAGGCGCTCGGCCTTGTCGGGCTGGTTGAGACGGCCGCGGTAGAGCTCGCCTGCTTCGGCCCAGAGCGCTGCGCGGCGCGCGGGCTCCTCGAGCACGGCGGCGGCTTTCTCACAGGCATCGGCGAGCTCGGCGGCTTTGCCCGACGCACGGAAGTACGGGAGCAGCTCATCGAGCGCGAGCACGTCTTGCGGATCGAGCGCGAGCGCCGACTCGAGGTGATCGCGGGCCCGCGCGGGTTCACCCAGCTTCGTCTTGAGCAGGCGAGCCAGGGCGTGATGCGAGCTGTGCGCGGCCTTGCGGATCGCGTCGGTGCGCGGCGCGGGCCCGGCGAGCTCGACGGCCTGCTGGTAACCGGCGACCGCCTCCTGCAACTTGCCCAACGACTCGGCGACGCGCGCAGAGAGGAAGTGCGGCTCGGGCTCACCGGGCAACAACGCGGTCGCTTCGTGGAAACGGAGCAGCGCGTTCTCGGGCTGCTTGAGCCCCGTCTCCCAAACCAGGCCCGCGAGCACGTTGGCCCGGCCGACCCGATCGACCTCGTGGCGGCTCATCGCGACTTCGCGAACGCGATCGAGCGCCTTGATGGCGCGCAGCCACTCGCCGCTCCGGTAGCAGAGTTCACCCAGCTGAAAGAGCGCTTCGGGGTGATCCGGCGAGAGGCGCAGCGCCGCTTCGCAGTGCAGCCGGGCGCCGGCGAGATCGTCTTCGGTCTCTGCGCAGAGGCGAGCGAGCTGAACGTGGGCTTCGGCTGCATCTACGGGATCGCGCGCCAACGCAGCGAGGCGGCGATAGGCGCGAATGGCTCCGGCGCGATCCTTCGCCTGATCCGACGCACGGGCGAGCGCCTTGAGAGAAGGCAGGTGATCCGGCTTGAGCCCCAGCAGCTCGTGGAGCGCCTTGACCGCCATCTGCGGCGAGTGGTCGCGCGACGAACGGGCCGCCGCTTCAGCCGAGAAGAACGCGCCTGCTTCTTCCTGGTTCTTCCGGGCGAGGCTGCACAACGCGAGGAAACGCTCTGACGCGCGGGCGAACTCACCCCGGCGTTCACGCACCACCGCTTCGGCCCAGAGTGCCGTGGCGCTGCGTTCACGCCGCCGCTGGAGAGATGCCGCGATGTCGAGCGCCAGCTCGTGGGCCTGGAGATCAGCCACCAACAAGGTCAGCAACCGCTCGACCGCGAAGGGGTGCGCTTCGGTCGCGTCGCCCAGCCGCAGGTACGCTTCACGCGCCTGGGCCAGCTTGTTCTGCGCCAGCAACTCTTCGGCATCCGCGAATGCACGGGCGCCTTCGAGCGCGAGCAACAGCTCTTCATCGGGCGCACCGGGAGGCGGCAGGCCACCCGAGCTGAACTTGAGCCGCAGGCCCTTGGAAGAAACGGTGGCTTCTGCCAGCCGCGCCTGATCGAGCGCGGGCATCTTGTAGCCCCGGCCGACGGCTGCCTGCTCCACCAGCTCAGGCAACACGCGGGTGGTGAATCCGCTGGCACCGCGGCGTTCGACTTCGGGCAACGCGCCGAGCTCTCGCACGGCCTCGCTGATGATCGCGCCCAACCGCGCCGCCGGCGTGGTGGAGAACGAATAGAGCCGAATGTCGTAGAAATAGACCGCCAGCCGCTCGCCATCACCGTCGAAGGCGACCTTGAAGGTGACCGGCGTACGCTCGGGCCCACGCAACCGCGCCTGCACCTCGAGGTGCCCCGGGCGGAAGTGCAGCTTCACGTCATCGAGCTCGGGCAGCTTCGCGCTGATCGCCCGCACCTCGCGCTGGATGACCTCGGCCTCGATGGCGATCTCGAGGAAGCCGAAATCGAGCTTCTTCTTTTGATACTTCGACGCGCCGCCCGAGAGGTTGAGCGGAAAGGTGACGTCGGGGATCTGCAGGGCGAAGTCGGTGATCACGACTCCGGGCGCCAGCTTCAGCTCGGGGAAGCCGACGAACGCGCGGCGGTCGACCAACCGGAGCTCTGGCCCGGCAGTGCGCGTGACGCCCGATGTCGTTTCCTTCTCAGCCATGGATTGAAGAGGCCGAACGGTACCACCCGCTCGAACCCCCCGGAATTTCTCTTCCGGGCTAATCCTGAACGTCGTTGACGTGGTTGAAGAGGCCACCCGCCGGCACCACTTCTCCGTTGACGTTTCGCTGTTCGCTGGAGATCGACCAGACGTCGAGGGTGGGGTCGGTGTCGATGTTCCCCGCGCAGGTCATGGTCACTGCGTCGCCGTGCACCCCTACCTCTTCGAGCAGGGAAGCGGCCTCCAACTCGGCGGTGGGCGTGGTGGTGAGGGTGGCGGGCAACACGCTGTCCGCGCCAATCCGGTACGCGTAGCGGTTGCGGCCTTCGACCGTGAAGCCGATCTTCTCCGCCGACTCGCCGTAGACGTCTTTCTCGGCGAAGTACGACTTCTGGGCCGAGTAGGCCATCTTGAGGTTCGACTTGCACTCCGCCTGCTTCGAGCGCGCCTGGAAGCGAACGAAGTTGGGGATGGCGATGGCCGCCAGAATGCCCACCACCGGCACGTAGACCAGGCCCAGCACCAGCGTGATGATCGAGAGCGTCTTGCGCGCGGCGAACGCGGGCTCACCCGACTTCACCAGGGAGACGATGGCCAGGATGATCGCGATGGGGAACAGCGGCGGAATGCAGAACCCGAAGACGCCGAGGATGAGCGCGATGAGGGGCAGCGCAGAGGGCTTCACGGGAGCGTTGAGGGGTTGGGGCGTCATGAGGCCGTGTACGCTATCGCGCTCGCATGAAGACGCTGACCGAATACCTCTGGTTCGAGACCCCCCAACGCCGCGAGCTGGTGCGCATCACCGACACGGTCGCGCAGCTGGTGAAGAAGAGCGGCATCAAGGAGGGCATGGCCCTCGTCTCCGCCATGCACATCACCGCCGGCGTCTTCGTGAACGACAACGAGTCGGGGCTCTTCGAAGACATCTGGGCGTGGCTCGAACACCTCGCCCCGGCCAAACCCGACTACCAGCATCACCAGACCGGCGAAGACAACGGCGACGCGCACCTCAAGTCGATGTTGGTGCACCACCAGGTGATCATTCCGGTGACCAAGGGCCTGCTCGATCTGGGCACCTGGCAGCAGGTCTTCTACGCTGAGTTCGACGGTCAACGGCGCAAGCGGGTGATCGTGAAGATCATGGGCGAGTAGGCGCAACTGCTTGATTTGAGTCGTCGTTTACAGAATCTTCGCAACTTCGGCGCACATCTGCCGACAACACCCACATCGTCGTACCCTCCCCAGGAGAAGCCCATGTCGGTCAGTGACGTGAAGAGCGCGTTTCAGCGTGTGACGGCGGACCGCAAGATCGACGTGAAGGACGTCGACACGATCCTCACCTCGGCTGGCAACATCTCGAAGGAAGAGCAGAAGGCGATCAAGGCCGAGGCGGACAAGTTCGCCGGCATGATGGAGCCCGACGCGAAGCGCAAGCTGCAGACCAAGCTGGGTGAAGTCGACAGCCTGCGCCGTGACGCAGCCGAGGCCAACGCGGGTGTGCAGGCTTCGGCCGCGCGGCTGACCGCTGAAGCGACCAAGCTGCTGACCGTGGGCACCGCCACCAAGAGCTTCGGTGGCTCGCAGATCCCCGACGCGGTGAAGACGGCCGTCACCGGCATGATCAAGAACGGCGCGACCGCGTACGACGTGCGCGAGCTCAAGCCCGACCCGGTCTACGACTCATCGCACGGCGAGCCCGAGATGACGGTCGAGGGCAAGTTCAACCCGTACTCCCAGGAGTCGAACGCTGCTGACTCGCTCGCCTTCAAGCACACCGAGCTGACGCCCGCGAAGATCGCCGAAGACATGAACACGGTGCAGACCTACAACGTGATCACCGGCGTGAAGGACAACCGGGCGACCTACGAGAAGGTCAGCATGAAGGGCAGCGGCAACATCACCGAGCTCTACGACGAGGCGAACCACTCCGACACGTTCGCGCGCGGCCGTGGTGGCCAGAAGTACGCCTCGAACTTCGCCATCCTCGCTGACGGTACGTTGCACGCCGTTCCCGCGGCGCGCCGCTCGAAGGCCGACCCCGGCCTCATCCTCACCACCGCGTCGCTCGCGCGCGGCAAGCAGATGCTCTTCAACGGCCACATCCACATGGAGAAGGGCGTGGTCACCTACGTCGGCATGTCGGGCCGCCTGTGCAAGCAGCAGGCAGACGGCATGAAGTTCGTCGACCCGGTGGAGATCATCAAGGCGTGGGGCTTCAAGACCGCCCCCGGCCTCAAGGTCACCAACGAAGGGTAGTTCGCAGCGATCGGCGTCACGAACCACGGCGGCGGAGCAGCGGCTTGCAAAGCGCGCCCGATCAGCCGTGGTCCTGGCGCCCGTCGCGTTGATTCACTCAGGGCGGGCGCGGGGAAACCCAGCTGCCTGCCGGGGTGACGAAGACTGATCGATCCATTTGGTCAGCGAGCCCTGGCGGTCAGGGCAGCTCAGGTGATGCGAGCCGTGCGCCAGACCCCAATCACGGGGTAGCGCGATCGGCACCACACCGTCAGTGGTTCTCCCGTCACCGCGTCACTCCGGCTCGACGCCGACCTGCTCGCCTCCGTCGCCGGCCCAGCAGGGAGGAGTACCCAAATGACGACCACGAGAATGCTCATGACCGCGACGCTCATCGTCGCAGCGCTTGGAGGGAAGTTCGCCATGACTCAGACAAACCCAGAAGTCAGGTCGAAGGTCGGCAACGGCGTGCCCGGTGCGCAATCGCAAATGCCATCGAGGTCAGACAAAGACGCCATCCGCCCCTTTCGGGTCCAGTACTCCGATGAGGTGCTCGCTGACCTCAAGCGCCGCATCCTGGCGACCCGCTGGCCCGACGCCGAGCTGGTGAAGGATCAATCGCAAGGCGTCCAGCTGGCGACCGTTCAGAAGGTCGCGCGCTACTGGGCGGAGGAATACGACTGGCGCAAGATCGAGGCGCGGCTCAACGCCCTTCCTCAGTTCGTCACGAACATCGATGGCGTCGACATTCATTTCATCCACGTCCGCTCGAAGGAAAAGTCAGCACTGCCGCTCATCGTCACGCACGGCTGGCCCGGCTCGGTCATCGAGCAGTTGAAGATCATCGAGCCTCTGACCAACCCCAGGGCTTACGGCGGGAGCGCGGCCGACGCCTTCGACGTCGTCATCCCTTCGTTGCCGGGCTACGGGTTTTCGGGGAAGCCCACCGCGCTCGGTTGGGATCCCCTTCGCGTCGCGCGCGCGTGGACGGTGCTCATGAAGCGCCTGGGCTACACGCGGTTCGTGGCGCAAGGCGGCGACTGGGGCAACGCGGTCGTCGAGCAGATGGGGCTCCTCGCTCCTCCCGAGCTGCTCGCCATTCACACCAACATGCCCGCCACCGTGCCGGACGAGATCGCCACGGCGCTCGCCTCGGGCAACCCACCGGCTGGGCTCTCGGCCGACGAGAAGCGGGCCTACGATCAGCTCGATTTCTTCTACAAGAACGGCCTGGGCTACGCGGGCCAGATGCAGCACCGCCCCCAGACGCTCTACGGCATCGGCGATTCGCCGATCGGCATGGCGGCGTGGATGATCGACCATGACGCGCGCAGCCACGAGCTCATCGCGCGCGTCTTCGACGGTCAGGCCGAGGGGATCACCCGAGACGACATTCTCGACAACATCACCCTGTACTGGCTGACGAACACGACGATCTCTTCGGCGCGCCTGTTCTGGGAGAGCAAGCTCGCGTTCTTCGCAACCAAGAACGTGAACATCCCCGTGGCGGTCAGCGCCTTCCCCGACGAGCTCTATCAAGCCCCGAAGAGCTGGACCGAGCGCGCGTACCCGAAGCTGATTCACTACAACAGGCTCGTGAAGGGCGGCCACTTCGCGGCCTGGGAGCAACCGGAGCTCTTCGTGAGCGAGCTTCGCACCGCGTTCAAGAAGCTCAGGTGATGCCATGGCCCGCTCCATCGACAGCAATCGGCGCCGGCTGCTCGGCGCGAGTGCCGTAACGCTGGCCGCTGCGCAGCTCGGCCTGATGCGCATCGCGAATGCACAACCCACCACCAGCGCCGCGGCGGCTTCACCCCGTGATGGGTCGTTCGCCCCGATGAAACAGCTCGAGGCAGGCGTGCTGAGTATTGCCTTCGCAGAAGCAGGCCCCAGCGACGGCCGCCCGGTGCTCCTCCTCCACGGCTGGCCCTACGACATTCACAGCTTCGTCG
>JANODF010000424.1:0-2327 GCA_031412555.1 Archangium sp.
CCGACGCCGGGCCTTTGCTCGGCATCGTCGCTACGCCTGCCTTGCCTTTTTCTTCTTTGCCGGCCATGCCGGGTCTGCTCTCGTCGACCGAGACCGGATCTTTTTGTGCAGCAAAAACCGGCATCGCCAACGTGGCGCCCAGTGCCAGGGCGCCGAGGATTTTTACGCGTACTGTATTGCTCATAGAGTGCCTCCCAGTTTGTCGTTTAATGACCACACCACCGCCAACAACTGCGTGAGTGCAGCGGGTGCGATCGGGCCCGAAGCGTCACACCGATAACAACGCCTCGAAAGAGACATCGGATGACACAACGAATCAGGGCTGGCTTACGCAGTTAGCGTGCCCAAGCCTCATTGCGACGCAGCATGCGCACGCGACTTGACGGCGGTCCAGGGCACGACCCGCGCACCCTGCACCGCTTCGCCGCGCATGCGATCGCCTTCGACGACGCCGCGGAATTCATAGGCGCCCGCCGGCAGTGCGAGCTTGAACGTGATGCGATCGGCTTCCATCCTGCCGTTGGCCAGCGGAACCCGTTTCCCTTTATCCGTCAGCGCGCCGTGAAAGAATTGGTACTTCTGTTCGAGCGTGAAGGGCAGTGAGGGCTGGGCCAGTCCGGGTGCGCTGAGCTCCCAGGCCCCCTGGACATGTGCGGGAACGAGCCAGTAGAAAAGCGTCGACTTCCACTGCCCGGCCGTGCCGTACTTTTCGGGTACGTCGACGCTCGCTTCGCGATCGGGCTTCCAGTCGCCGAAGGGAAAGTCATGCGAGACGATCCGCGTTCCGGGCCGGAGCTCCTTTGCGAACTTCGCCTGGAGCTGCTGCATCATGCCGGGGAGAAGGTAAAGCGTGACGACGGTTGCCTCGTCGATCTTCGCCTGCATCACGTCCTGCTGGCGAAAGCTCACTCGCTCACCGATGCCGCGCTTGCCCGCTTCAGCGTTGCTCTGCTTGACGAGATCCGGGTCGATGTCCACCCCGAGGCCGCGCGCACTGTAGCGCTCGGCGGCGGTGAGCACAATACGCCCGTCGCCGGAGCCAAGGTCGATCACGAAGTCGCGCGGACCGACTTTAGCGAGCTCGAGCATGGCGTCGACGACGACCTGCGGTGTGGGGACGTAGGGACCGCCCGTGCGCTCGACGTCAGCCGCACCGGCGACCCCGGCACAGCCGATGAACGCACACGCAGCGAGCCGCCCAAGCATGAGGTGAGGTGACATAAGATAGTATTGAGGTTGAGTTGAACGTTTCGATTCTAAATCCTAAACCCGAACCCCGATTCCAATTTGCAACGCTCGACTCCTGACCCACTTCGACCGGTGAATCCTTAAACCCATGCATCCGCCTCCTCACGCACCGTCCCCCGCCGCGCCGTTATGCGCCCCCTTCGATCCGCGCCCGCGCCAGCCCCGCGCCGTAATGCCGCCCCGGGCGACCGATACGCACGCGCACATCTGCGGTCCGATCGAAGAGCACCCGTATTCGGACCGCCGGGTCTACACGCCCCCGGATGCGCCGCTCGGGGCCTACTTGCACATGCTCGAGACGCTGGGGGTCGAGCGCGCAGTGCTCGTGCAGCCGAGCGTCTACGGCAGCGACAACACCGTCATGCTCAACGCCATGGCCGAGCTCGGGCGTGCGCGCTGCCGGGCGGTCGCCGTAGTGGACGACGCGATCGCCGACACCGAGCTCGAGCGCATGCACGAGGCCGGGGTGCGCGGTGTGCGCATCAACGTGGTCGACGTAGCGGTTGGCAAAGGCGTACTGCCGATGGCGACTCTCGGGCAGCTTGCCGGGCGCGTGAAGCGCTTCGGCTGGCACATGGAATTCCTGATGCACGCGGACGAGTTTCCCGACCTCGATCGGCAGTTCGCCGATTTCCCGGTCGACATCGTGCTCGGTCACCTCGGCTACATGAAAACCGACAAGGGCCTCGGCGCACCCGGTTACCAGGCGATGCTGAAGCTCATGCAGCGCGGTAAGTGCTGGGTCAAGCTGACCGGGCCATACCGCATATCGACGCAGGACCTGCCCCACGTCGACACCAACGAATACGCCCGCGCGCTCCTCGAAGCGGCCCCGGAGCGCGTCGTGTGGGGCACCGACTGGCCTCACGACATGGTGAAGACCGCCATGCCGAACGATGCGGACCTCGCCGATCTCGTGCTCCATTGGGTGCCGGAGAAGCTGCGAGAGCAGGTGCTTGTACCAATCCGGCAACGCTATACGGCTTTTAGCCAGCGTCACTCCTGGATTTCATCGAGCTTCGCGCGCCAGTCCTTTCCTTTCGTGAGCAGCGGCTTCAACCCGAGCAGCAGGAGAATCG
>JANODF010000425.1:0-19494 GCA_031412555.1 Archangium sp.
GCCCAGGCCGTACGCGAGCAGGGGCGCGGCGGTGTAGAGCAGGGGGCGGCGGCGCAGCTCTTCTGGGTCGAGATAGACGCGAAAGAGCGTCGACCAGACGTGCGCCACGTCGATGAACACCACGAAGAGCAAGAACACCCATGGCGGCGTCTCCGTGCTCACGCCCAGGAAGGGCAGGGTCAGCGCGAGCGCGAACGAGAGCAACGCGGTGCCCGCGAAGGCCAGGCCATCCACGACTGGGGAGAACAGCCAGCGCTGCGACACGGCGTGTTCCTACACCGAACCGGCGACTGCGCTCGATGCGAACGGTGGGCGGGCAGCGTTGACTCCCGCCATGTGCGGCGTGACATTTGCGAGGTCACCTTCAAGGGGAATCCCATGCCGGCGTGGACCTACGGAATGTTCGTGTGGCGCGAGCTGTCAACCAGCGATGTCGAGGGCGCGTTGCGTTTCTACGGCGAGCTCGCGGGGTGGAAGTCACAGAAGGTCGACATGCCCAACGGCGCGTACCACCTGCTCCTCAAGGGGGAGAAACAGGTCGGCGGGCTGATGGCGCTCGCGCAAGGCGCCGACATGCCTCCCTACTGGATGAGCTACGTGTCGGTGCCCGACGTCGACGCGTCGGTCGAAGCGGCCAAAGAACTCCAGGGCGAGGTGGTGTGGGGGCCCATCGACGTCGACACGGTGGGGCGCATGGCGACCATCGTCGATCCGCGCGGCGCGGCGTTCTCGGTGATGAAGGCCACGAGCGGTGACCCCGCGTTCACCCCGCCGCAGCCCGGGGAGTTCTGCTGGGAGCAGCTGGCCGCCATCGACCTGGCCATCGCGCGGGTCTTCTACAGCGAGGTGGTGGGGTGGAAGACGACGCCGATGCCCGGCACCCCGCTGGAGATGTTCGGCATCGGCACGCGGCAGGGTGAACAGGCCGCGTCTCTTGTGCCCGCCACCGAAGGCCAGCCGGCGGGTTGGCTCTCGTTCATCGTGGTCGATGCGCTCGCGGCCGCCTGCCAGCGCACGATTCGCCTCGGGGGCAAGGTGCTGAGCCCGGAGATCGTGGTGCCGGGTGTCGGCTCGTACGCGGTGATCGAAGATCCCCAGGGCGCGCGCCTGGGCCTCTTCAAGTAGTTTTCCCTCGCCAGCGTGCGGCGGGTACCGGCAACATCGGTCGATGCTCAGCCTTGCGCTCCTCGCTCTCGTCAACTCGGCGGTTCCCCTCGAGGAGCTCTTCGCGAAGGTCGATCCCACCGTGGTCACGGTGCGAGTGGGCACCAAGACGCTCACCGAGAACGATCGCGGCGCGGTGATGGTGGTGGCCATCGTCACCGGCTCGGGTGTGCTGGTGCACGGCGAAGGCTTCGTGGTCACCGCGGCGCACGTGGTGGAGTCGGCCGAGATGATCGAGGTGCACTGGGCCGATGGGTTCAAAGCCAGCGCGAAGGTGGTGTCGCTCTCGCGCACCGAAGACATCGCCTTGCTGAAAGTCGACTCCACGCCGCCCAAGGCGGTGGTGGCCACCCTTGGTGACTCCAACGCGCTCAAACCCGGCCAGCGCCTCTTCGCCATCGGCGCGCCGTACGGCCTCGAGCACACCTTGACCGCCGGCGTGGTGAGCGCGCTGCGCACCAATGATCGACCGGGCCTGATGCCCAAACACCTGGTGCAGACCGACGTGCCGTTGAACCAGGGCAACTCGGGCGGACCGCTCTTCAACGAGAAGGGCGAGGTGGTGGGCATCGCCAGCTTCATGCTCTCGCAGAGCGGCGGGAGCGTGGGCCTCAACTTCGCCGTGCCCAGCGCCACGGTTCGTACGCGGTTGTTCGACGAAGCGTTGCCGTACATCGGCGTCGGCCTCCGTTTCATTCCGCGCGACATCGCGGAACTCTTCAACTGGCCCGTCGAGGCGGGGTTCCTGGTGGAGACCGTTCGGCCCGCCAGCCCCGCTGAAGTCGCCGGCCTGCGCGGAGGCGCGGTCAGCTCGGAGGTGGGTGGCAATCACGTGCAGCTTGGTGGCGATCTGATCATCTCGGTCAACGGCATCGCGGCGAGTGACACGGCGAAGGTGGCCCAGTCACTGCGCGCGCTCAAGCCGGGCGACGTCATCCGCTACGACCTGCTGCGCGGCGGCAAGCCCGGCCACGTCGACGTGCCCATCCCCGCGGGGTTGAGCGTGCCGTTGCTCGTGAAGCCGAAGAAGTGAAGTCTCCGGCTGCTTCGCGTCAGTGGTGGCTCGACGCGCTCCTCGTGTTGGTGTGCGTGGTGGCGTTCGGCCCGGGCATGCCGGGCGGCCTCATCCGCTACGACGACTCGCTCTACATCTTCCGCAACACCGAGTTGCTGGGGCGGCCGGGGTGGGCCGGGCTCGCCGCCGTGTGGGACAGCAGCCGCGCCTGGAACGGCCAGTTCGTCGAGTTCTTCCCGCTGCGCGACACGGTGTACTGGCTCGTCTTTCAGCGCTGGGAGACGTGGGGCCTGCCGTACCACCTCGCGTCGTTGGCCTTTCACGTGGTGGCCAGCGTGTTGGCCTTGCGCCTCGCGTTGGCGTTGGGGCTCTCGCGTTTCGCCGCGAGCGTGGCCGCGTTGCTCTTCGCGGCGCACCCGATTCATGTGGAGTCGGTGGTGTGGGCGTCGGGCTTGAAAGACCCGATGTACACGGCGTTTCTCTTCGGCAGTGTGCTGGTGTTCGCCCGGCTTCGGGAGCGCTCGCGGCCGTGGTTGCTACCGCTCTCGTTGCTCTTGTTCATCGGCGCGTTGTTGGTGAAGTCGATGGCGCTGAGCGTGCCACTGCTGCTCCTGGCGCTGGAGCGGTGGCTTGGCACGCCCACGCCCTGGCGGCTCATCGCGAAGCGGCTCAGCGGGTTCGTGGTGGTGAGCGGTCTGTTCCTCGTTCAGTTCGTGTTGATCGGGAAAGCCAACGCCGCGGTGGTGGAGCCGCACGGTGGCAGCTGGAGCGCTCACCTGGTCCTCGCTGCGTGGGCGCAGGTCAAATACCTGAAGCAGGCGCTGGTTCCGTCGACGTTCAGGTTGATCTATTGCTTCGAGCCGCCCACGGGCCTGACCGATGCGCGGCTGTGGCTGGCGGTGCTGGTGCTGTCAGGGGTGGCCGCGCTGGTCTGGTGGTGGCGAAAGCAGCCGCTCCTGAAGTTCAGCGTCGCCTGGTACTTCGCCTGTCTGTTGCCGGCCTCGAACCTGGTGCCTTTCCCTGCGGTGATGGCGGATCGCTACCTGTACGCGGCGGTGTTCGGCGTGTGCCTCTTGCTCGCGCTCGCGTTGGATCGCATGTCCGAGCGCCCCCGGATGATCATCGTGGTGGCGGCGGTGCTCGGTCTGGCCCTGACGAGCGCGGCGCGAAGTGCGCTGTGGCTCGACGAAGAGAATTTGTGGGCGGAGACCGATGAAGACCCGGCGTGCCTGGTCGATCGCAGCCGGCCTGCCGTCGATGCGCACTTGCTCCGCTTTCGTGCGGCGAAGGATCGCCCGGTGGCGCTGCAGGCCATCGAACGGGCGCTGGTGACGCCGGGGCTCGCGCAGAGTTCGCACTTCTGTGAGGCGTTGCAGAACGGCGCGCTCCTCACCCTCGAGTTGGGCGAACCGGAGCGCGGCGAGGCCTGGGCAAAGTCTGCCGTCGAGCAGTGCCCTTTCGATCCGGAGAGTTGGTCTGCACTGGCTCAGACGACGCGGCGTCGAAAGCGCGAGTTGGCGCTCGATGCGGCCGAGCGGGCCTGGCGACTCGACCGCAGCGTCACCATGCAGATCCTGGTGGGGCTGCTGCGGCTCGAGGCCGGCTGGGAAGACGGCGATCGGCTGCTCGTGGATGCCGTGAGGCAGCAGCCCGACGAAGCGTGTGCGGCCTTGAGACCCTGGTCAGACGCCGCCTGGGTGCGCTTGTGCGGGTCATGACGGTGGAAACGAGCCCGGGCCGCATCGACTCACTCGACGGTTGGCGCGCGATCGCCATCAGCCTGGTGTTGCTCAGCCACACCGCCTTCTCCAGCGGGTTTCCGGTCAGCCTGCGCGAAACGTGGTTGCACGTGTTCAACGGCGATCTCGGAGTGCGGATCTTCTTCGTGCTCTCGGCCTTCTTGATCACCACGCTGCTCGAGCGCGAGTACGAGAAGACCGGCACCATCGATTTGCGCGCCTTCTTCGTGCGCCGAGCGCTGCGAATCTGGCCGCTCTACTTCGCCTGTCTTGCCGTGCTGGGGCTGCTGCAGTTCATCGGGCTGACCCACGAGAGCATTTCGAACTGGCTGATGGCGCTCACCTTCACGCGCTCGTTCGGCCGCGAAGCTGTCTCGCCCACCGCCCACTTCTGGAGCCTCGCCGTGGAGGAGCAGTTCTACCTGATCGCCCCCGCCGCCTTGCTGATGCTGCGCGCCTTCACGAATCGCGGACGGGCGATGGGCTGGCTGGTGGCGGTGGTGGCGCTCGCGCTGCTGACGCGGCTGGCGGTGGTGGTGCTGCTGGCCGATGGGCCGCTCTCGGGTGCGCGCTCGAGCTTCCGGTACTGCGACTCACTGGCGTTGGGCTGTCTGGCGGCGCTCGGGCGAACGCGGCTGCAGGCGCTGCTCTCCAGGCGTTCGACGACGTTGGTGGTGCTGGTCGGCGCGGGAGGGGTCGTGCTCCTGGAAGGCCTGGCGTGGGCGGCCGAGGGCACGTTGAGCTTCGTGCCGACGCTCGAGGCGATGCTCATCGCCGTGATGATCGTCGCTTCGACTCGCGCTCAGCCCGGGATCGTGGCCAGGGCGCTCAACTCACCGCTCGCCGCCCGGCTCGGGCTGCTCTCGTATTCTCTCTACGTCTGGCATGCCCTCTTCCTGTCAGCGTTCATGGGACCAGCGTTCGAGGCGCTCCTCCCGTGGGACTGGCGCCTCTGGTGGGCTGGCACCTTCCTGGTGGCCAGCGTGTCGCACGTGATGATCGAGCGGCCCTTCCTGCGGCTCAAGAGCACCCTGCAATGGGCCCACCCTCGTGGCGCCTCGCTCAGTGGCGCAGGTGCAGGCCCGAACGCACCTCGTTCTCACTGACGGCCAGAGGCGAGACCACGCCGTCGACGGTGAGGGTCCAGTGCGCGCTCGTGCTGAGCCCGGGCCCGGTGACACCGGAAGGAATCGGCAGCCGCAGCTCGTAGTGACCCTGCGCGTCGGCCTGCGTCCACGCGGTGTAGGGGAGCCGTTCGCCCAGCATGAGCGCCGCGCTCACCACGCTCTGCGGCGAGGCGACGCCTTCCACCACGGCGCCCTCCACGCGCTCGAACAACCAGAGGTCGGGCAGCTTGATCCCGATGTCCACGGTGGCGCTGGTGCTTGCTGCTCTCGGCCAGAAGTGCGCCAGGTGCGGCACCCGCCGGCGCGAATCTCCGGAGCCACCGAACAGGCTCGCGGCCAACGGCCACTCGCGCACGGTCTTGCCCTCGAGCACCGGCTTGCCGTCGCGTTCGACGAAGAGCGTGCGCTCACCGAGCTTTCGCCCGAGGAAGTTCTGCGCGCCGTCGATCCACCAGCCGAGCTGACGGGCGGTGAACATCGCGTCCATCGCGTCCACGCTGCCGCTCCAATAGGTGCGGCTCAGCTCGTAGCCCTCGGCGGAGGAGTACGAGCCGAAGCCATTGACCAGCACCGGGTGGTGACCCAGCGCCTCGATGAAGTGGCCGTGTTCCCAGTTCGCCAACACGCCTTTGCCAGCGTGCACGGGCTCCAACCTGCGCAGCGCCAGGGAGAGCTCGACGATGGGGTTCGCGCCTTCGGGCTCCCGCGGCACCAGGAACGCGCGCGCGCGCCCATCGAGCAACACCGCCACCGTGCAGAGCGCAGGCACCAGCAGGCCCGCCCGGGGCGACTTCCACGAGCGGCTCGTTTCCACGAGCGCGGCGACGCAGGTCAACGCCACGAAAGGAATCGCCACGCGCCCGAAACGCATCTGCAGCAGGGCCAACGCGGCGGTGCCGAAGGCGAGCACGGCCCACTGCACGCCCTTCGCACCCCGCGCGCGCACCAGCAGCACGAGCCCGAGCGGAAACAGCACCGGCGCTGCCCACACCCACAGCCCGAAGGACTGGTGCAGCCGGGAGAAGCCGTGCGGGGCCGCGAGCATCGGCTCGAACTCCGCGACGGAAGCGAGCCAGGGGTCGCTCTTCGCGAGCCACTCTTCGAGGCCCGCCAGCACCTGGTGGCGCAGCGGGGGCAACGCGGCGATCACCATCACCAGCGTCGCGCCCACCGCGATGAGCGCGAGCGTTCGCCGGCGAAGTTCAGGCCCCACGCGCTGGCAGGCGAGCACCACCAAGACGAGACCCAGCGCAGCGAACGCCACCAGCGCGGGCTGGAGCAACGAGGGCCGTTTGAAAGTCCACCACGCGTGGTGCTGCAGCAGCGTGGGCAGGTACGAGAGCGCGCTCAGCACGCTGCCCAACGCCAACGCGAGTGCGCCCGAGCCCCACAGGCGCGGCGCAGGGTTCACCAGCACGCCGAGGGCCAGCGCCACGGTGATCAACGCCACGTAGAGCGGCGCTCCGTCGAAACCCCACATTGCGAGGAACACGAGCGCCGCGCCCGACAACTCGGAGCGTTGGGGCGAGAGCATCCACACCGTCAGGCCCAGCAGCGTGCAGGCCTCCCACACGTGATGATCCGTACGGCCGAAGAAAGAAGAGACCACCAGCTGGGGCGCGAGGGCGACGACCAGCGCCGCACTCCACGCGGGCACCGGTGCGAGCTCGAGGCGTTGGGCCGCTTTCGCGGTGAGCGCCACCACACCCAGACCCAACAACACCGGGAGCAGGCACGCCGCCAGCTTGCCCGCGGTGCTGTCGGCGCCGAACGGCAACATCAGCAGGGCTCCCACCACGTCGAAGCCCGGCGCCCACGGCTCGAAGGCGCCGTGCGGCCAGTTCACGAGCGGATCGAACGAGGGCACCGACAGCCCATCACGCGCCGCGGCCTGCATGCGGAAGAGGTGGCGCACCGAGTCGCCGTCGAGCGGGACGATCTCGTCCTCTTGAAAGACGGCGAAGGCGCGCGAGATCCGCGCGGCCAGCGCGAGCAGCATCACCACCACGGCGGTGAGCCCGATGGTTCGTCTCGAGGGCGTCATGGCGTCACCTGCGTTCGGCGCGCGAGCAAATCCCAGGTGTGGCCGGTGACGGAGAGCGGCCCCGGTGGACCGGAGGCGACCTTCACGTAGTTCGCTTTCACCCACGCGGCGATGGCCCGGCCGCTCGGGTCGTTCGCGCCGAAGAAAGGCGTGCCGTGCGAGCGCAGATCGTAGCTGCACAGCAGCACCACGTCGGGCGGGTGGGCCTGCAGCTTCAGCAACACCGGGTCGACGCCCGAGAAACCCAGCGAGACCGGGTTGAACTCGAACTCGGGAATCGGGCTCGGCCGCCGGCTCAGATAGCTGACCGCTGCGCTGTCGGGGAACACCACCAGGGTCTTCGCGCCGGGGGTGTACTGCTCCACCGCGGCGAGCATGTCGTTGACCAGGCCGGGGTGGCGCTGGTGCTCCGGCGCGAAGGCGGTGAACGCATCGCGGCCCGTGCCCACCGTCACGGTCTTGGCCCCATGCTGCTCGAGGCTGTGCAGGGTGAGCCGCGCGCTGCCGGCCAACACCAGCGCACTCACCGCGAAGGGCAGGGCCAGGGGCGGCGTCGTCCGCAGCCGCGGTGCTTCAAAGACGAGCAGGTGCACCACCAGCATCGAAACGAGCACGGCCATGGTGAAGCCGTAGTGAAACACGCGCACGTTGAGCGCCATGCGCGCCAGCATCGCCAGCGCGGCGAGCGAGAGGAGCCACAACGGCGCCCACTTCTTTTCTCCCCGGAGCAACGCTGCGCTCGTACCTGCGCAGGTCAGCAGTGCAGGCACCAGCAGCGCGCGGCCCACCCGCAGCCAATCGGTCAGCCCCACCAGCGCGACCGCGAGCAGAACCCCCATCAGCACCGTCAACCGGGGGGCGCGTTGGAAGGCGCGGGGTGCAAAGGCGACCAGGGTCATCACGCCGAGCAGCACCGCGCCTCGGCTGGCGTGAGCGAAGAGATTGCTCCACGGCGCGTCGGTGCCGAGATCGGTGGCGAAGATGGGCACCGCGGCGAGCGTCGCGCGAACGTCAGGCGAGAGCGTGAAGGTGATCACCTGGTTGAAGGCGCGCAGGCCGTAGAGCAAGCCTCCTTCGGCGGTGAGCAACAACCACACCGGCACGCCCACCAGCGCGAAGCCCAGGAAGAAACGAAGCGGGGGCAGGCGGCGCCGCAAGACGGTGAGCGCGAACACCACCACCGCCGCGGCGAGCAACGTCTCTGCCTTGGAGAGCCAGGCGATGGCCAGCCCTGCGCCGGCGAGCCACCCCGCGCGGGGTGATTCTTCCTTCGTGTTGGCCAGGGCACCTTCGAGCGTGAGCAGCACTCCGAAGAAACCCCACGTCGCTTGCGACACGTAGGGGGTGATGAAGTTGTAGTTGCCCAGCAGGGTGTACTGGCCGAAGCAGAAGACGAGCACGAAGACCGCGCTGCCCACCCAGGCGGAGAGACGATCGCCCACGTGCAGCAGCACCGCGTGCAAGGTGAACAGGCAGCCGAGAGCGACGGCCGCGTTGATGGCGACCAGCACGTCGAGCCCCGGACCGAAGAGCGAGAAGGCGGCCGCGGTCACCAACGACGCCAACGGGCCGTACCAATCGGCCACGTCGACGTAGAGCAGCGCGCCTTCGCTCAACCGCCAGGGGATGTAGAGGTTGCGCCAGAAGTCGACCAGCGCGTCGGGCCAGCGCATCCACGTGGCGGCCAACAACGAGGCGAACAGCGCCCCGAGCGAGTGCGCGTCGAGCCACTTTCGCTGGGGCTTCATCGCGTCCACCTCGTGCGCACGGCCACTCCTGCGCAGCCGAGCGCCGCCAGGGCGAAGATCAACCAGACCCACGGCCAGCCGGGAGGCGAGTAGCGCAGCTGCACCACGTGCGCTCCCTCAGCCACCTTGACCCCGCACAGTCCTCCGTCGACTCGAACGGTGGGCGCTGGTTGCCCATCGATGGTCGCGGTCCATCCGCGCGCGCACTGCTCTGCGACCACCAGCAGGTTCTCTCGCTCGAGGGTCAGCTGCACCTCCGCGAGGTCGGGGCGGGGTCGCTGCCAGCTGGTCACCGCGTTCGGCGCCGCTTCGTATTCGCGCTCGGCGCCGACGAGCAGCGCAGGTGAGGCGCTCTCTTCGCGCATGAACTCTTCGCGCATGAACTCGGAGCGATCCAAGCGCCTCACGCCCGGCACCGAGGCCCACGGCCTCGCGAGCGGATCTCTCAGGAGCACCAGTTGCGGTTGTTCCATCTGCGCCAGCACCACGGCGCCGCGGCCGACCGCCGCCTGAACGATGGAAGGCGAGACGATGCACAAGCCCGCGCCCAGTCTGCGCGAGCACGCGCTGGTGCACTGGGGGCGCAGCGAACACGCTCGGTCGATCTCCCCCGAAGCACCGGGCAGGTACGCGTAGATGTTCCCCACCCCGAACCGCATGTTGTGGTCGGGTGAGAGGGCCTCGAAGTCACCCCGGCGTGCGGCCGCGGTCGCCGCAAAACGCTCACCGCGGTACGTGTAGCGCTCGGGCCAGGCGGCCAGGCGGGTGCGTGCTCCACCCGCGGCGAGCACCGCTTCCAGCAACGAGGGTCTCAAGGCGAGGTCTTCCGCGGGGCGGGTCTCCATCAGGCCGTGCGCGCACCAGGCGGCTTGCAGGGCGAGTACCCCGGCCGCGGCCCAGGCCAATGCCTCCGGCTTACGCCAGCTGATCAGCCCGAGCACCACGCACGCCACCAGGCCTGCTGAGGCGCTCGCTCGCAGTCCGTCTGCGATGCGCTCCGCCACTTCAGGCGAGAGCAACGCTGCGTTCGCGTCGAGCCGGGTGAAGACCCACGTCACCACGTCGGCGTCGATGGCCACCGCAAAAGGCAGCACCAGCAGGCCCACGATGCCGGCGGCCCAGCGATGCCCTTTCCCGGCGGCGAGCCCCGCACCTCTCGCGGCGAGCAGGGCCAACCCCAGCACGGCCAGCGGCATCATCTTCTCGGGGTAGCGGAACGCGCTCCAGCCCGGCACCACTTTCATCAGCAGCACGTAGAGCCCGCCCGCACTGCCGAGTGAAAGCAGAAGGCCCACGCCTGCGAGCACGGCATAGCGGCGTGCGCTGGCCAGAGGGCCGCGCATCAAGCCCAGCGGCGCCAACACCAACACGGTGATGCCCACGAACTCGGAGGCGACCCACAACGCACCGGTGTGCCCACCCAGCGGCTGCGCCAACACCGGCCCGTGAAAGTCGAGCAGGTCGATCGGCACCAGCGGGCCGAAAGGCAGCTCGAGCAGGCGGATGGGGCTGAGGCTCCAGCGCAACACCTCTTCAGGCGAGAGGCCCGCGGCCCGCCCTGAATCGATGGCCGTCGCTGCGATGGCTGGCAGCAGGGGCGCGCTCAACGCCACCATCACCGCACCCGCGAGCACCACGTGCAGCGCGGCACGAACACGCTGCGCGCTCACCGCGACGGCCCACACCAGGCTCAGCACCGACGCGAGCAGCGCGCCCTGCACGTCGCCCCCGTGCAGGCCCAACGAGAGCACCGCCCCCAGGCTCACCGACGCCACCAACGAAGGCCGCTCGGCCACCTTCTCGGCGCAGAGCACCACCCACGGCAGCAGCGCCGCGCCGTGCAGATAGGTGAAGTTGTCAGTGCTGGAAAGGAGGTAGCCGCTGCCGCCGTAAGCGATACCCGCCAACCACCAGGTCGCTTCGGGTCCACCGAGCCGCCGCGCCAGCAGGGCCGCGCCCAGGCCCGCGAGCATCAAGCACAGGAGGATCTGCCACTTGAGCGCCGTGCCGGGCGTGAACACCGCCAGCAGCAGCTGCAGCGGGTGCGTGACCGCCGCCACCGCCGTGCCCGGCACCGAAGCGCCCAGGCCATCGAGCTCGTTCCAGGTGGGGAAACGGCCCGCCTGCACTTCACGCACGAAGAACTCACGCAGCGGAAGGTGAAGGCGAAAGGTGTCCCGACGGGAAAGGTAATTTCCCGGGAGCGCGGCCTCCCCACCGAGCAAAGCCAGCAACGCCACCAGGCCCAGCAGGCGAAACCCCCAGCGCTTCACGTGCGCACGCTCCGCCGCCGCAACCACAGCAGCGCCAGGAGGAGGACCGCCGAAGCCGAGAGCGCGGCCCCGGTGGAGAGCAGCGGCTCGCCATATTCGAAGCGGAGCGCGCGGCCTCCCGGGGGCACCGCCACACCCAACAACGTTCCGTCGAGCAGCTCCACCGGCTGCTCCCTTCCGTCGACCCAGACCCGCCAGCCTGGCGCCCAGGTCTCGCTCACCACGATGAGCGCCCACTGCGCGCTGGGCGTGACCACGAGCTCCAGCTGACCTGCGCCCTTCCGCTCGATGGATTCGACGGAGGTCAGCGCCAGGGGAGGCAAGGCGTCTCCCGTGTCTTCGCGCGTGGCCGTGGTGGAAGGCGTGAAGCCGCTGCTCAGCAGGTGCTCCACCGCGGCTTCGGTGTCTGCCACCTCGACGACCGAGCTCACCGCCCAGGCCCGGCCCAGGCAGCGTTTCGTTTCGTAGAGAAAAGTCTCCTCGGCCAGCTGCGCGACGGGCGCCCAGTCAGGCTGGCTCTTGCCTCTTTCGCGCGTCGAGACGAACGAACACACGTCGAAGAGCTGCGAGAGCAGCGCCGGCCGGCCCGCGGTCGCCTGAATCACCCGCTGCCAACGGCGCAAGGCCACCGGGCTGAAGCCGCCCAGCTCATCGACGCCATGCAGCCCCGGCGTCGCGCTCGCCCAGGTCGCGTGCAGCAGGCGCCGTTCGCGCGCGAAGTCTTCCGCGCCTCGCACCGGCCGCTCCAGCTTCCGCAACGCGGCGTTCTCGCGCCACAGCCGATGCCCGGGCGCCAGCGCGCGTGTCTCCAACGTTTCAGCGGGCAGGGTGAGCACCGAAGCGGGCACCGCGTGCGCGGCCTCGACCGCGCCCATCGCCAGCACCGAGAGCAGCCACGCCCAGCGCACCCGCGCGAGCAGCAGCCCCAGCAGGCCTGCAACGGCCAGCAGCGACGCGGTCGAGAGCATCGCCTGTCGGACGGGTTCAGCGGCCCCCATCAGCGCGGCCCCGGCCACCAACGCCGCCATCAGCACCCAGACGGCGGCCCAGCGCCTGCGCAGCGTGAAGGCGTCGAGCAATACGCCCGCGCCGTGGGCGCTCAGGAGCGCGCTGCCCAGGGCGACCAACGCGCCGTACCGCTCGGGAAACCGGAACACGGACAACGGCGGGAGGGCGAAGAGCTGCTGCAGCGGGCCCAGGTGGCGGCCGAGGCTCAAGAAGAAGCCCAGCGCCACCAGGGCCATGCCGAGCCGGCGCAGCGGGCCGCGCGTGACGAGCCCTGCGCCCAGCATCAGCAGCGCGAGCAGGCCCCAGCCGTGCTCCAGCAAGAAGGGCTGCGCATCGGGCCCGGCGGCGAGATCCCAGCGGGTGAAGTACGGCGGCTGGAGCAGCTCTCCGGAGGGAAGGCGCACCAGCCACTCCAGCGCGCGAGCGGGGTGAAACGACCAGGCCAGGCGCGAGTCGAGTGAAGAAGCCGAACGCGCGCTCTCTCCATAGAGCGTCCACGCGGGCAGCAGCTGCACTGCGCTGAGCCCCAGCGCGAGTAAGCCCGCGGCCAGCGAGCTCCAGACGCCACGGCCCCGCCCCTCGAGGAGCGCCGACACCACGCAGACCAGCCCGCCCATCAGCGCCGTCGACGGGTCACCGGTGAGCACCTGCAGGGTGAAGAGCAGCGACAGCCAGCTCACGCCGGCGAGGCGATCGGCCTGCCGCAACGCCACCAGCTGCCAGGGAATGCAGGCGAGCCCCGCGAGGAAAGGAAGGTAGCTGGTCGCCCCCAACACCACCCCGGTGAAGCCGAAGCTCAAGGCGCCCAACACACTGGGCATCACCGGCAGCCGGCCGCGCAGAAAGACGAACGCGCCTGCCATCAGCGCGGCCCACGCGAGGGTCACCGACAACCCGTAGGCGCGGTGAAACGGCAGCCAGCGGAAGAGGGGAAACCACGGGGCGAGTGCGCCTGCGTGCAGGTTCGCGAGCAGCGGCACGCCCCCCTGGGTGCTGGCGTTCCACGAGGGCAGCGACTGATCAGCCCAGGCGCGATCGAGCTGGGCCTGCAGCGGTTGATACTGCCGCGTCACGTCCCGGTAGAAGAACTCCCGCTCACCCGAGAGCACGGGGAACAACACCAGCGCCGGCAGCACCAGGAACGCCGCGATGGCCCACGCCTTCATTTCGGCGCAGGACCTGGAGGTGCTGGAGGACCGCTCGGCAGATACGGCGCGCAGTTGAAGTTCGCTTCACCCAGCCGGGGCGCCAGCTGCGGCGCATCGGTCGCGAACTGGGCGATCTTCATGCACACCAGCTCGTCTTTCAGCTGCGAGAGCCGCAGGATTGGAGGGAGCGCGGTGGCGTCGTCGATCTCCAGCCGGGTGAGCCACATCAACACCTCGGTCTCGGGCGTCTTCTGCAGGCGCCAGGCTTTGGTGGCCGCGCCCGCCGCGAGCACGGGGCGTTTGTGCAGGCTGACCACCATCGCTGCGTTCCACGCCTGGGCGTAGGCCGGGCACTGGGTGGTGGCCAACCTCGCGAACGAGAGAGCGCGCGCGTCGGCGCCCAGCTCGTGGGCCTCCTGGGCCGCGGCGATGATGGTGGTGCACACCATCTGGGTGCTCACCCCACGCAGGCCCGGCGTCACCAACGCGCGCTCCAATGCGAGCAAGCCCTGGGTGCGATCCTTCGTCGTGAAGAACCGGAGAATGTGCGACTGCGCCGCGGGGAACGAGGTGTCGGTGACGCACGCCGGGTCGAGATCAGGCTCTTCCCACAACGACTCTTCGTCTTGCCAGAGCGCGGCGCGGGTGGCCGTCGCGGTGGTGAGCAACAAGGCGACCGCCACGGTCACCACCCGGAAGAGCCGGGGTTGCAGGCCGGCCGCGAGGATCGCCAGCAGGCCGCAGGTGCCCACCGTGGGCACGTAGAGGTAGCGGTCGGCCATGATCGCCGGGAAGGGCACCAGGTTCGAGACCGGCAGAATCGCCAGCACGTAGAACGACATCAGGAACAGCCGCAGCGGCTCGCGTCGCCAGCGCCAGGCCAGCGCCAACACCGCGACCAGCAACGCCACGCCCACCCACAGCCGCCAGTCGAGCAGGCCGGTGGGCGGCTCGAAGCAGTAGATCAACCGGTACGAGGTGGGGAGCAGCGCCTGCTTCAGGTACTTCACCTGCGCCCAGGCCACGATGACCACGTGGGTGGCCCAGGTGCCGCCGTGAGGGCCCACCAGCACGTGATTGGCCCGGCCGATGCCGAGGATCATCATGAAGAAGATGCCGGTCACCACGAAGAAGCCCGAGAGGCGCAGCGCGATGAGCGACCACTTCGCGCGCGTGCCGATCCACAGCTCCATCGCCAGCATGATCACCGGCATGGCGACGGCGATCGACTTCACCATGAACGCGCAGCACAACCCCAACATGGTCAGCGCGAACTTCCAGGGCGCGGGGCGCTCCCGGTAGCTCGCGTACGAGCACAGCCCCATCAAGATGAACATCAGGGCCATCGGGTCTTTCATGCCCGCGATCCACACCACCGACTCGATGTGCACGGGATGCAGCGCGAACAGCAGCGCGCCCAACCAGGTGACCTGCCGGGGCAGCCCGATCAACGTGAAGAAACGCCACAGCAGCAACGAGCTGATGATGTGAAAAACCAGGCTCGCCAGGTGGAAGGGAAACGGGTCGAGCTGGAAGGCCTGGTAGAGGCCCCAGTACACCGCGTCGCGCAGCGGAAAGAACTCCACGAACTCGCCCGACCAGCTGCGGGTCGAATCGAACTGCAACGCGAGGCCCTTCCAACCGGGCACCGCCATGCGGGTGAGGTTGTCCCAGATGTAGAGCGGGTCGTCGTAGTGCGTGAACGGGCTGGTGAGGCTGGTGGAGTAGGCCAACGCCGTCAGCCCCGCCAGCACCGCAGCGGCGGCCCACCGTTTGCCTCTTTCTTGATGAAGCGTCGTCGTCCGCTTCACTGGGGTCATTTGAAGTCCCGGCGGCGCAGCATCAGCGTCGCCCCCACCAGGAACAGCAGGCTCCACCCCACCGACGCGCCCAGCCCGTTGAGGAACTCGAGCGCGCTGACGTCGTGCCCCGCGGCGGCCTGGGGCTTGAAGTCCATCCGGGCGAAGTTGGGCAGCACGTAGTAGCCGGCGCGCGCGATGGCCCCCGTGATGGGCCCGAGCTTGAGGGCGATCACATGGAGGTCCGCCGTCCACTGGCCTGCCAGGTACAGGCCCACCACCGCGACCGCCGAGGTGAGCTGGCCGCTCATCGACGAGAAGAACACCCCCATCGAACAGACCAGCAGCAGCTGGCACCAGATGCCGCCGATCGCCGCGGGCACGCTGTTCGGCGTGGGTACGTCGAAGAGGAGCATCTGCAGCGCGTAGACGGCCGACATCGCCGCGAGCAGCACGGTGAGGGTGACCATGATGCCCAGGAAACGGGCCACGATGAACGACGAGCGGGAGATGGGCCGGGAGACGATCAGGAAGACGGTGCGCCGCTCCATCTCGCGGTTGAGCATGGCCACCGACATGAAGATGGCCAGGCTGATCAGCAGCAAGCTCATCACCCCCAGGCCGAAGTCGGTCACCACCCGGTCGAGCGAGAGCACCGTCAGATCCATCACCACCGAGGTCAAGGCGATCGACACGGCGGCGAACACCGCCACCACCACCGTCACCCGGTTGCGGAGCGCTTCGCGGAAGCCGGCGAGGGCGAGCATGGCCAGCTGCCTCATTCCAGGTCTCCACCGTGCTGATTCGAGGTGCGCAGGGCGGCCATGAAGGTCTCCTCGAGCGGAATGCGCTCGGGTTGAATGCGCGAGACCGTCAGCCCGCCGGTGATCAGCTGGCGCAACACGTCTTGCAGCCGGGTCTCGCCCACGTGCAGCATCACCCGCTGCGCCACCACTTCGATGCGCAGCGCGTCGTCGACCTGCACCAGGGCGAGCACCTGCTCCTTGCTGGCGTTGTCCACCACCACCTCGTGGGTGCGGGTGTCGGACACCAGCTCGGAGACCTTGCCGCACTTGTGAATGGCGCCGCCGATGAGCAACGCCACCCGGTCACACAACATCTCCACGTCCGACATGATGTGCGTGCAGAACAACACCGCCGTACCTTCGTGGCGCAGCTCCAGAATGAGGTCGCGCACCAGCCGCCGGCCCAGCGGGTCGAGGCCCGAGGTGGGCTCGTCGAGCACCACCAGCCGGGGGTGGCCGATCAACGCGCCGGCCAACATCACCCGCTGCGTCATGCCCTTGGAGTACTGCCGAATGCGCAGCGCAGCGTGGCGTTTCATCTCCACCCGCTCGAGCACCCGGGCCACCTCCTGCTTCGAGGCCGCGGCGCCCAGCCCGGCGAGGCTCGCCTGGAGGAACAGATACTCTTCGCCGGAGAGGTGTTCGTAGGGCACCGGCGCTTCGGGCACGTAGCCCAACGACTCGCGCGAGCTCGGCTCGTTCACGTCACGCCCGAACAGGCGCGCTTTGCCGGTGGTGGGCAACACCAGGTTGAGCAGCAGCTTGATGGTGGTCGACTTGCCCGCGCCGTTGGGCCCGATCAGCCCGAAGACCTCGCCGGGGTGCACCACGAAGTCGATCGGCTTGAGCGCCTGCACCTTGCGCCCGAGAAAACCGACCCGGTACGTCTTCGACAGACCTTCACACTCGACTGCACTCGACGGCATTCAACGAACCTCGTCTTGCGAAAACGCCTTGAGCCGGGCCCCTGACGAAGCGGTCACCGTGCCGTCGGGGCCGAGCTCGAACTCGCCCCCGTCGACCGGATCAGGGGGCAGCTCGGTGATCAAACCTTCGGAGAGCAACTGCATCAGGCTCTGGGGCGGCTGGCCGCGCGAGGCCCGGTAGGTGTCGACCGCGCCCTGCAACGTGGTCAGCAGGCGATCCCGTTCGATCTCCAGGCGCCGACGGGCGAACACCTCTCGAAGCTCGGGGTCGGAGGATCGCTCCTCCAGCTCACCGACGATGGCCTGGGCGCCTTCGAAGTCATCGCTCTGGGCGAGCAGGCGGCTGGCCAGCTGCCCCATGAAGGCCGGGGCTCCGGGGATGCGCGCGCCCTGCCGGAGCGTCTCGGCCGCGCCGTGCACGTCGTGGTCGAGGTGCAGCTGATTGAACGACAGGTAGAGGGGCAGCCGGTAGTCGGTCGGAATGTGGGCCATGCCGCGTTTGAACAGCGCACTCGACTCGGCCACGTTGTGGTTGCCCAGGCTGGAGGACATGGGGGCCAGCAGCCCTCCGAAGATGTACGGATAGATGAACTTCGGGTCGAGGTCGGTCACCAGCCCGCACCACAGCAGCAGCATGGCGCCATCGGCGGGGACCTTGAGGTTGACCGCCACGCCGATCGTCCTGATCCACACGAGGTCGGTGATCAGCGAAAGATGAGACCGGCCCAGAAGACGAATCGGTTCGGGGTTGGGTGGAGCCGGGTGGAGGAAGAAGCGCACACCCTGCGGCGGTTGGGTGGTCAGGGCGATCAGGCCCACGGCCAGCAAGGAGATCAGCAGCCGCTTGATCATGAACCGCTTCATCTCAGAATTCACAGCCCAGAAACAGCAACGCGGGCGCCCGGAATGAACCGGACGCCCGCTCGCCGAAAAGACAGGACGTAATTACGGGCAGGAGACGTCGTTGTACGTGTTGACCGCGATGCCGCCGGGGCCGTTCTGCGAGTCGGAGCAGGCCGAGGCCGCGACCGTGAGGGTCACGCCGCCGCCGAGCGCCCACTGGTCATCCGGGCTGTCGTTGTCGATGGTGCCCGAGGCCATGGCGACGAAGGCGCCGTTGGAGCCGGTGACGACCGCGGGCGCGCCGGGCGCGGTGGTGACGCCGGGCTCGGTGGAGACCGCGGGGGTGCTGGAGACGACGCCGGTGGTGAGCGTGCCGCCGAGCTTGTACGAGTCGATGTTGATGATGTTGAAGCCGTTCGAGTCGGCAGGCGACGCGAGGGTGGCCGCAGCGCGGGTCTGGTTGTTGGCGGCGCCGAGGTGGTACGAGTAGCGGTTACCGCGCTCGGGCATGTACCCGATCTGGTTGAACGCCGACGAGTACGAGTCGCGCTCGGCGAAGTACGACTTCTGAGCCTGGAAGATGCCCTTGAGGCCCGTCTTGGCCTCCGACTGCTTCGACTTCGCCTGGAACTTGATGAAGTTCGGGATGGCGATGGCGGCCAGAATTCCGATGATGGCAACGACGATCATCAGTTCAACGAGGGTAAAGCCCTTCTTGAGCAACTTCTTCATGTGAATCCTTTCGGTGTGGGGAAAGCTCTGCGTCAACTTCGTCTCCGGGGCACTTAGCAAGCGCCAGACCGGCGGCTTGTGCAGTGTACTTCCAAGAGGTTGCCTCACAAGTTCTCGGCAGATCGACCGGGATTGTCACTTCGTACCGCCGATCTTTGTCACCCACCGGGACTTGCAGGACCTCATTGCCGGCGATACAGCCCACCTCGGAGCGCGCCCCCATGGTCGGCATCGTCATCGCAGCACACGGTCAGCTGGCCAGCGAACTCCTCGCCACCGCTCAGCTGATCATCGGTGAGTTCGCCTCCGTGACCAGCTGCAACCTGAGCCATTCGCTCTCCCCTCAAGCCATCGAAGAGGAGCTGCAGCAGGCGATCGCCCGGGTGGATCAAGGCGAGGGGGTGTTGGTGCTGGCCGATCTCATCGGTGGCACGCCCTGCACGCGCAGCATGGCGTTGTGCCGCAAAGCCCAGCTCGAGGTGGTCACGGGCGTCAATCTGCCGATGGTGCTCAAGGCCCAGTCGTTGCGGCAGAACCGCACGTTGCGTGAGCTGGCCCAGCAGCTGGTCGAAGCGGTGCGCGGTTCGATTCGCTGGGTGACGGAGTCAGAAGCTCCGCGCGTCTCGGTTGCTCACGGGCACGCGACGTCGTCGTAGGTCGTCACCGACACGCCGGGCACGCCCTGCTGCTGGTCGGTGCAGGCGCCCGCGGAGACGTCGATGGTCCCGCTGCTCACCATCCACACGTCGTTGTCGCTGTCGTTGTCGATGGTGCCGATCGCCTCGAAGGTGAACGAGCCATTGGGCCCCGGGGCGACGCCGGTGTCGGCCGTTCCACCGACCGTTCCTGATTCATAGGTGATGGTGAAGGGCGCCAGGGTCGGGCGCACGGGCTGGCCCGCGCAGGTGCCCAGGCCGATGCGGAAACAATCCACCTCGAGGCCCTGATAGGAAGTGAGCGTCGGAAGCACCGCCGCTGAACGCGACTGGTACACGGTGGGGGTGACCATCGCCTTGTAGGCGTACCGGTTGCCGCGTTCGGGTGCGAAGCCCACCGCGCCCATGTCAGCGGTGAACTGGTCGGCTTCGGAGAAGTAGTGGCGCTGCGCCATGAAGTACGCCC
>JANODF010000426.1:0-4353 GCA_031412555.1 Archangium sp.
CAGGGCACTCCGCCGCCGATTCCGGATGATGTTCGCGTCATGCTGGCCGAGAAGTATCTGACGGCATTCGAGCGGATCACCGGCGCCACGTTCTCGCTCGAGGTCGGGGATGTGAGGGCCCGGATTGAGAAGAATCTGAAGGGGTTGTTGTAAGCCCTCTCCCCGACCCTCTCCCCCTCGGGGAGAGGGAGACTAGGTCTTGAAGACTCGCTCGAAGATCTGATCCACGTGGCGCAGGTGATAGCCGGTGGTGAAGCACGCCGCGATGTCGTCGGGTGACATCACCTTCAGCAGCTCGGCGTCGCTCAAGAGCGAGGTCTTGAAGTCGGTGCCCTCTTCGAAGAACCGCATCGCGTTGCGCTGCACGACGACGTAGGCCGCCTGGCGATCCATGCCTCGCTTCGCCAGCTCGAGCAGCAGGCGCTGCGAATTGACCACCCCGCCCAGCAGGTCGAGGTTCTTCTGCATGTTCTCCGGGTAGACCTTCAGGTTCTCCATCAGCCCCGCGAAGCGGTGGAGCATGAAGTCCGCCACCACCGTCGCGTCCGGCCCGATCATCCGCTCCACGGAAGAGTGAGAGATGTCTCGCTCGTGCCAGAGCGGCACGTTCTCCAACGCCGCAATCGAATAGCTGCGCAGCATGCGCGCCAGCCCACTCAGGTTCTCCGAGAGGATCGGGTTGCGTTTGTGCGGCATCGCCGAGCTGCCCTTCTGGCCCGGCGTGAAGTTCTCTTCGACTTCCCGCACTTCGGTGCGCTGCAGGTGGCGGATCTCCACCGCGAACTTCTCGATGCTGCTGCCCAGCAGCGCCAGGGCACCGAAGAACTCCGCGTGGCGATCGCGCTGAATGATCTGCGTGGTGACGGGATCGGCGGCGAGCCCCAGCCTCTTCATCGCGAACGTTTCCACCGAGGGCGGCAGGTGCGCGAAAGTGCCGACCGCTCCCGAGATCATGCCCACCGAGATCACCTCGCGCGCCTGCTCGAGGCGACGCTTCGCGCGGCCGAGCTCGTCGTACCAGATGGCCAGCTTGTGCCCGAACGAGATGGGCTCGGCGTGGATGCCGTGGCTGCGACCCATCATCGGGGTGTTCTTGTGCTCGCGCGCCCGCTTCTCCACCGCCTTCATCACGCGATCGAGGCCGGCGAGGATCAGCGTCGAGGCGTCGCGGAGAATCAGCGCGAGCGAGGTGTCGAGCACGTCGCTGGAGGTCATGCCCCAGTGCAGCCACCGCGCGTCGGGCCCGATGCGCCCTTCCATGAAGGTGAGGAAGGCGATCACGTCGTGTTTGGTCGTCTTCTCGATCTCGTCGACCTTCGCGACGTCTTCGGCCGTGAAGTCGCCTGCTTTGGCGGCGCAGGTTTCATAGGCCGAGCGAGGGGCGAGGTTCTCAGCGACCATCCCTTCCAGCGCGGCGAGCTCGACGTCACGCCAGCGGCGGAGCCGGGCTTCGTTCGACCAGAGGGCGACCATCTCGGGACGGGAGTAGCGCTGGATCATGGTGGGTTGCCTAGCACGGCCCCTCACCCCGACCCTCTCCCCGCTTGCGGGGCGAGGGGGACTATTCGGCGACTTTGACCGTCAGGCTCTGCCTCGCGGCGAAGGTGACGATGTCGAGCGCGAACGTCTCGGGGGCGCCCAGCCTTCGGGCGGTGGTGAGGTTCACGTGGAGCTCCAACCCTTCGGGGTTCGCCACCGCCATGGCTCCGGGATCCACCTTTTCCACCAGGATGCGGTTGGCGATGCGGCCCGCCTGCTGACCGATGGCCAGCGGCGCGGGCGCCAGCGCGAACAAGGCGCCCTGCTTCACCTGCGCCGAGGCAAGCCCGACCGCCGGCACCTTCTCGTCCTGACACCAGGCCAGCAACCGCTCGACCACCGCCGCGTTGCCCACCGTCTTGTCCGAGACGATCACCAGCGCGTCGACCTTGCCCTTCGCGCTCGAGAGCGCCTTCTCCACCCTGGTCGAGCTGTCCACGTCGAGCGGCACCAGCACCAGCCCACGTGACTGCGCCGCTTGCGCCGCGCCCTCGAGCAGCGCCTTCGAGTACCGGGGATCCTGCAGCACGCCGACCCGCTTCACTTTCGGCTGCACGGCCTTGAGCGCGGTCAGCTCGAGTGAGAGATCGCTGGTGAGCGCGATGCCCGTGGTGTTCTGGCCGTCGAGCTCGTACTTCTCGTAATACGGCACCATCGAGAACAGCACCGGCACGTCGCTGAACTCGCGGCGCGCACCGACGGCCGCCGCGGGGCCGATGGCCAGCACCAGCGCAGGCTTGTTGGCGCTCAGCTTCTTGAAAGCAGCCGCGGCAGCGTCAGGCCCTTCGTCGAGGGTGATCTCTTCGACCTGGCCCTTCACCTCGGCCGCAAAACCGGCGACCACCTGCGCGTAGGCGTTGAGCGCCGCCGACTTCACCACCACCACGCGCGGTCGCTCGGCCCACACGGCCGAAGCGAGCAGCAGCGTGAGGGTCAGCGCTGATCGCTGCAGCACCGGAAACCCACCTCAGACGACTTGGCGAACGAAGCGCCGTTCTTCCGCGCCGAACAACGAACCGCGTAGTCACCGCTGGCGAACGAGCCGCCCTTGATCATGCGATCCGACGTCCACTCCGCGACGTTGCCCGAGAGGTCAGCCACCCCGAAACCCGAGCGGCACTTGGCGAAGCGGCCACCCGGCGAGAGGCTGCGCGAGTCACCGATGTCGTCTTCGGTGTTGCAGGTGTTCGCGTCGAAGCTGTTGCCGTAGGGCCACTTGGCGCCGCCGGGCCCCTTGCACGACTTCTCCCACTCGGCCTCGGAGCACAGGCGCTTGCTCTGCGCTTCACACAGCCGCTTGGCGTCGGCGAACCCCACGCTGGCGGTCGGCGAGGTGCCGCGTTTGTTGGGGTACTCGAAGATGTCGATGCAGAAGCTGCCCACCTCGACCGAAGCGAGCGCCTTCTCGTCGAAGCCCATCATCGGGTCGCCGGGTGCCGTGCCCATCTTGAACGCACCGGCGCCGACCAGGCGCATGCCCTCGGGGCAGGCCATTCCGGTGGCGACGGGGGTGGGCGGCGTGATGGCAGCGACGATGACCTTCTCGCCCTTCTCCTTCTTCTCGGCGGCGAGCTTGTCGGCGGCTTCTTTCGCGGCGGCTTTGTCGGCAGCGAGCTTCTCCGCCTTCTCTTTCGCGGCGGCCTCTTTGGCTTCCTTCTCGGCGGCCGCCTTCTCTGCCTTCTCCTTCGCAGCGGCCTCGCGCGCTTCTTTCGCCAACCGCTCTGCCTCGGCCTTCGCAGAGACCGGCGGCTTCAGGGCCTTTTCCGCGGCGAGGCGCTCGGCTTCGGCCTTCTCGGCGGCGGCCTTCTCGTCGATGGCCTTCTGCGCGGCAGCGGCTTCGGCGGCGAGGCGCACCTTCTCCTGCTCGGCGGCGGCAGCGGCGGTGTCGGCAGCGAGCTTCGCGGCGATCTCGTCAGGCGTCGGCTCGACCACACCCGTGGGGTTGGGGTTCGGGTCGACGATCGGGTGCTGCGGTTGTTGCTGCTGCTGACGCTGGCGCTGAATGAGGAGGAACCCGCCCCCCGCGCCCACGCCCACGCCTGCGACCACCAGCAACGCGACCAGCATCCACGTGCGGTTCGGCTTGCGGGTCTGCGACTGGAACACCGGCGGCGCGACCGGCGGCGGCGGCGCGACGGTCTCGACCATGGCGCGCGTCTCCACGCCATCTTCCCGGTCGAGCTGCGCGATGAACATGCCCGAGTCGATGACCTCGGTGGACTCGCGGTCTTTCTTGAAGTCGAAGTCGACGTCGTTGGCGTTCTTGAGCGCGCGCTGGAGCTGAGCGGGATCGACCTCCTGGGTCGAGTCGGGCATCAACGACTCGCCGGTCTCGGGCGGAGGCGGCGGCGGAAGTTCGGGCACCGGCGGGGGCGGCTTGTTCTCGCGGCGCGGCGAGAGCTGAAGCATGCCGGTGGTGGTGCGCGGCCGGGGCGCAGGGGCAGCGCCACTGGCGGGCTCGGGCTTGCTCACCCTGGGCGGCGCCGGCGGGGCGAGCTTGCGGGAGAGCTCGAGGATCTCCGCCATCATGTCGCCGGCGGTCTTGAAGCGCGCGTTGGGGTTGCTGTTGAGCGCCTTGCGGTAGATGCCCTCGAGCTGCGGGGGCACCTCGGGGTTGCGGCGCTGCAGCTCGGGGATCGAGCCGTCGGGCGTGAGACCCGAGAGCATCTCGCCCAGAATGACACCCGCTGAGTAGATGTCGGCGCGGCCGTCGATCTCACTGCCTTCGATCAGCTCGGGCGCGAGGTACCGATCTGCCTTGCGCGCCTTCATCGCCTGCGTGAACGGCAGCCGCGGCATGGCCAGGCCCAGGCC
>JANODF010000427.1:0-11464 GCA_031412555.1 Archangium sp.
GGTCGCCGCGCCCAGACCTTTCAACACCGGAATGGACAACACGTCGCCCACCATCTGGGAACTCCCCACCACCAACAGCATGACCGCAGCGACAGAGAGCGCGGGCGCGGTGGGCGGCGACGAGGTGACGTCTCGCCCGGCCAGCAGCTCGACGAAGCGCTGCTCCCGGTCGTCCCCAAAGCCGCATTCACCGTCGAAGCGGTCTGGGTTCTCAAAGGTGCCGAAGAGGAAATCGAAGATCGGGAGGTCGCCGAAGTTCATCGCGTGACGATCGCGCTCGTGGTGCACGCAGTGGCTTTCGGGCCGCTGCACGACAAAGCCCAGCCAACGCGGCGTCGAGATGTTCCAGTGGTACCAGAGCTCGGCGAGACCGCAGATGAGCATCACGCCCATCGCCGACTCGACGCTCAGCCCGAGCAGGCCGTAGAGCACCAGGCTGGAGATCAGGCTGTTGAGGAGGATCTCGATCGGGTGCTTGTAGAAGCTGGTGAGAATGGTGATGCGCGCCGGGCTGTGGTGCATCTGGTGCACCCAGCGCCAGAGAAAGGGTGAGTGGTGACGGGCCCTGTGCCACCAGTAGTAGACGAAGGCGTGTGCGAGGTAGCCGACGAAGATGGCGCCGCCGAGCCCGAGGCCATCGAGCGACCAGGGCCGATGGGCTCGAAGCCAGGGGTCGATGGCCCGACCTGCGACGAAGAGCAGCGCCGCTTGTGCGCCGTTGAGGCCCAGCGCGCGCCACCACCAACCGGCGCTCTGCGCGAACGTTCTTCCCGGCCGCAGGGCCTCGACCAGCATCATCACCACAGCGACGAGTGACACCACCAGAGGCACGAACATGGGTGCACGATGCCGTGATCGGTCAATTCTCGTGAGTTACAAGGTGATGGCTGATCGATAACAAGCAGGAATCGGTCGATCGGGGGCGCCGACTCGTTTTCCAGCAATCACGGTGAAGTGGTCAGGAAGAACAGATTGCTGCTGCGTGCGGTCAACAGCACGAAGCCGCCGAGCGTGGGCAGATAGCGGAAGCGTTTGTTGATCCCCGCGCCCACCGCCACGCTCGGCATCCCCGTGACGGACAACACGCTCAGATCCCACACCGTGCCGGCGTTCGGGGTGATCACGTAGACCTTCCCGGTCTCCACGCCGCTGTAGAACAGGAACCGATCGTTCGCCGCGTCGTAGTCCATGCCTGCGTAGTTCGGCTGCGCGGCAGTGAACTCGGTCAGCGCCTGGCTCGGGTTGAACGTGATGTTCACCGAGTTGCCGGTCTGCGTATCGAGGAGCCGCGCGTTGACGCCCAGGTTCAAGTCGTAGCCCTGCCCGTCGCCGTACTGCAGGTTGAAGATCGCGTGGCGCGACGGCGCGGTCGCCTGAGGAAATCGGCCCAGACCGGGGCCCGTGCCGGGAGGGCTCCACATCAACGATCCCGGATCGAAGCGCTGCCCAACCGAGGTCCACACCCGCCCCTCACCATCGACCTCGACGGCGTACGCGCTGAACGGAGTGATGTCCGGGAACGTCATCCTCGGCAGCCACTCGTTGGTGGTCAGATCGAAGAGATCCATTCCCGGGCCGGTGGGCGTGCCCCCTCCGTAGCCAAAGCGGCACCCGCCGAGCAACACCGCGTTGCGCGCAGGCAGGTAGTGAAGGTGCTGGTAGAGGTGACGCGACGTCGGGAGCCCGTCGGCGTAATAGAGGACGTCGGGCTGAACCGAAGCGCTGGGCGCCTTGCGCAGAACCCAGGCCGGCGCGTCACCCATGAGCGAGATGCTCACCACCCGGTTGTCGCTGCTGTCGCCGTGACCGCCCGAAGCCGCGATGTAGAGCTCGCCGGTCGCCTTGTTCTCCGCGAGCGCGCCCCACGCGTCGATGGCCGCTCCGCCGGCGCCGCTCGTGTTCGGAATTTCGATCCACTGGTGGGTGCCGGCATCGCGCCGCCACGCCGGCAGGATCGCAGTGGCTCCTCCTCCTCCACCGGTCCCTGAGCCGCCACCACTCGCCGAGCCACCGCCCTCCCCTCCGGCCGAACCGCTGTCAGCAACACATTGTGGACAGTTGACGTTCCCGGTGCAGGCGGTGAGGAACAGCGCGGCGACGATGACGGGAGCTGAACGCACTCGCGCGTTCTAGCTGGTTGGTGTCGAAACGGGCGCAGGGCCGCGTCGGTTCTTCCGCACGATCGCCAGCACGATCAGGCCATAGGCCACCAACCGCACCAGGTAACACACCGGCTCGAGCTCGCTGCCGAACGAAACGGCCAGCGCGATCCGGTTGACGGCCTCGAGCCAGAACGACAGCGCGAAGAAGAGGAAGAACTGATCGCGCGTGCGCCGCCAGAAGCGGAAGAAGAACAGGCCCACCACGAACGACCCGGCCGCGATGGCCCCCATGAGCATTTCGTTCATGGTTACTCCTCCTCCCAGACCAGCCCGTAGATCAGCAGCATCACCGCGGCCAGGCCGGCGGCCAGTCGCCAGGTGCTCAGGTCGGGCTCGACGGGGAACACCACCTTGTCGAGCACCAGGAGAAAGTTGTTCACCGTCATGCAGGCGAAACACAGCGCGCTCCAGAAGAGCAGGCGGTGCCGGCTCGCCCGCCAGCTGCGGAACAGCAGCACGAAGCAGGCGAGGCTGGTCAGGGCGCACAACGAATAGACGAGGGCGGCCATGTCAGGAGTCCTTTTTCCAAAGGAAGGCGTCGGCGAACTGCTGGGCTTTTCGATCGCTGCGGGAATGGATGAGGTCGCTCACGCCCACGACGTCGATGGTGTAGCGCGCGGCCAGTGCGTCCATCATGGATGCGAGCTCTTCGGTCGACGGCGCGTACCGCACGGCCCCGTCAAGGTCGGCTCGAGCGAGGCCGGCGCCCAGCAGGTTCTCCACCAGGCCGGCCGCCTGTTGCTCCGGAAGGTAGAGCCTTCGCGCCACGTCGGCGGCGCTCCAGATGCGCCCTGGTTCCGCGCGCAACAGCAGCACGGCCTCGAGGTAAGGCACCGAGGGAATGCTGGTGAAAATGAATCGCCGCAGCTCGGGCGCCAGCTCGGCGCGTCTCACCACGGCCTCGAAATGGACCGCATGACCCTCACGGCCATAGCAAGAAGAGCTGAGCTGTGGCGCGGGGACGCGCGGCGTTACGAAACGGCTACGAGTGCGGCGGCCAGGTCAGCCCAGAGCTCTTCGACGTTCTCGATCCCCACGCTCAGTCGCAGGAGCGACGGCGGCAAGTGTTCCTGTCCTGGGACCCCTGCTCGCCTTTCCATCGTTGACTCGACGGCGCCCAGGCTGGTGGCGTAATGAATGAGCCTGACCCGCGAACACACGGCATCGGCCGCTGCGGCGTCGCCGAGCACGTCGAACGAGATGATCGTGCCGAACCCCTTCAGTTGAGTGCGGGCGATCGCATGGGTTGGGTGGCTGACGAGGCCGGGGAACCGAGTCAGCGCAACCCGCGGATGCGCTTCCAGCCGCTGCGCCAGAACCATCGCGGTGGCTTGCGCGCGCTCCAGCCGGAGCGACATCGTGCGTGCCCCACGGACCGCCAGGAATGACTCGAGTGTGCCGGGCGTCGCGCCGTGCAGTTCACGTGACCTGCGCAGAGCAACCCGAAGGTCGTCGCGCTTCACAGTGACCACCCCTGAAAGCAGATCCGAGTGGCCCCCGATGAACTTCGTGGCGGATTGGAAAGAAACGTCGGCGCCCAGATCGAGGGGCCGCTGATTGAGAGACGTCGCGAAGGTATTGTCGACCGCGAGGATGGCGGTCGGCTTTCGCGGGGCCGCACAGATGGTGCGCGCGTCTGCCACCGCCAACAACGGGTTCGACGGAGACTCCACCCAGATGAGATCTGCGACCGCGCAGGCGCGGATCCACGCTTCGGTGTCTTCGACCGCCAGTCGTTGAAGACTCCAAAGCCCCCTCTGTTGGCCGAGTTCAGCGAGCCCCACCACACCCTGGTAGCAATCGGAGGGGAGGACCACGTGCGAGCCGACTCGCAGTTGGTCGAAGACCGCCGCCACCCCCGCCATTCCTGACGCGAATGAGATCGACTGGCCCCCTTCCAGCAACCCCACGATCTCCTCGAGAGCCTCCCACGTCGGAGTGCCGTCGTCTCGTGAGTACGCCCGGTCGGTGCCGAGGACGAAGTTCGAGGCGGGAACGAGCGGCCGGTTGAGCGGCGAGCCCGGGTGCCGGTCACGCCCTGCGGCGACGAGAAGCGATTCAGAAGACGAGAGCTCGGAGAGCGGTCGGTGGGGGCTCATTTCGGGGCCCAAGGTACCCGAGACGCGTTGTGAACTCGCACATCACAGGCTGCGGCGCGTGTGGCCTCGCAAGCGGACCCCACGGGCCAGGTGAACGACTTCGCCGTCGCAACGCTGCGGTGCGGTAACGGCTAAGTCGCTTCGCCCCCCCCTGCTCGAATGAGGTGGGTCAGGAAGGGATCGCGACGTCGGGTGTTGCACCGACATGAACGTCGCCACGCTCGCCTCGCCTGCCATCTGGCTGGGCTTCGCCGTCCTGGTCGTCGTGGTGCTCGCGGTCGACCTCGGCATCTTCAATCGCAAGGCGCACGTGGTGAAGCCGCGCGAAGCGCTGATCTGGACGGGCGTCTGGGTCACCCTCGCGTTGTGCTTCAACGCCTTCGTGTACTGGCGCTTCGGTGTGACCGCCGCCGAGGAGTTCATCAGCGGGTACGCCATCGAGAAGGCGCTCTCGGTCGACAACCTCTTCGTGATGTACGCCGTGTTCACGGCCTTCGCGATCCCCGCCCTCCATCAACACCGGGTGCTGTTCTGGGGAATTCTCGGCGCGGTGGTGATGCGCACCATCATGGTGTTCGCCGGCGTGGCGCTGCTCTCGAAGTTCCACTGGCTCATCTTCGTGTTCGGCGGGTTCCTCATCGCCACCGGCATCAAGATGTTGCTGCGCAAAGACGAGCCGATCCACCCCGAGAACAGCCGCGTGCTGCGAGCGATCAGGAAGCTCCTCCCGGTGACCAACGAACTCCAGGGGGGAAAGATGTTCGTTCGCGTGGGCACGGCGCTCTCGGCCACCCCGCTCTTCCTGGCGCTCGTGGTGATCGAAGGCTCCGACGCCGTGTTCACGGTCGATTCCATCTTCGCCATCTTCGCGGTGACGACCGACCCCTTCATCGTGCTCACCTCGAACGTCTTCGCGATCCTGGGCTTGCGCTCCCTCTACTTCGTGCTGGCTGGCGCGGCGGAGCGCTTCAAGTACGTGCAACCCGGTCTGGCCCTCGTGCTCGTCTTCGTGGGCGTGAAGATGGCGATCGCCGACTGGGTGAAGATCCCCGTGTTGCTCTCGCTGGGGGTGATCGTGCTGCTGGTGGGTGGCTCCATCGTCGCCTCGCTGGTTCGCACGGCGCGCCTGGAAGGAAAACCTGACGCAGGCACTTCGGTGCCTCCCAAAGCCTGAGTCGTCATACTTTCGGTCGATGGGCAGACCGCCCGACTCATCTACGCTGAGCTGGATGAATCGCGGCAAGACGTGGTGGCTCCCGGTGGTGTTCGCGCTCACGGCGATCGTCGAGGTTTGCCTTCGCACCGACCTGCCGAGCCGCGCCGCTGCGTTGGGCTTCGCGCTCGCGGTGGCAGGCACGCTGGGGTTCCGTCGGAGCCACCCGCTCATCGCCACCGCCTTCGCCTTCACCCTCGCGACGGTGGCCACCATCGTTCGCCAGCAGCTGGCGCTGCCTGAATTCGCCCCCGCATCATCAGCGGCGATCCTCATTCTCCCGTACGCGCTGTGCCGCTGGGCCTCGCCCCGGCAGGTGATCGCCGGAGCCGCCTTCGTCTCCGTCACCTGGCTCACTTCGCTGCTCGCAGGAGAGATGGCGCAGCTCGAAGATGTCATCGGCAGCGCGGTGGTGATGATTCTTCCTGGCACCATTGGCGCCGTGCTTCGTTTTCGCGACGAAGCGCAGGTACGCGCGGTGGATCAGGCCCGGCTGCTCGAGCGCGAACAACTCGCGCGAGAACTCCATGACAGCGTCGCGCACCACATGACCGCCATCACTTTGCAGGCACAGGGCGCGCGCGCGGTACTTCGCGTCAGCCCCGACGACGCGGCGAACGCGTTGGCCGCGATCGAAGCCGAGGCCAGACGAACGCTCGTCGAGCTGCGAGCGATCGTGGGGGCCTTACGCGACGATCCCACCCTCACGCCGTCGAGGGGCCTGGCTCAGATTCGTGAACTCGCGCGCAGCGCCACCCGGCCTGCAGTCGAAGTCTCCTTCGCCGGCAACCTGGAAGGCCTCGAGCCCGTCACGGAGCGCGCATTGTTCCGGCTCGCGCAGGAGTCCGTCACCAACGCCATCAAACACGCGAAGAACGCCTCGACCGTGAACTTGCGCATCGTGGGTGAAGGCTCACGCGTGCAGCTCTCGGTGCGTGACGACGGCGAGGCGAGCTCACTTCGGGGCGCGGGGTTCGGGTTGATCGGCATGGCTGAACGCGTCGCCTTGCTCGGCGGCACTTTCGAAGCAGGCCCCCTTCCCGAACGCGGCTGGCGCGTCGACGCGCACCTTCCTCGCGATGGAGTCACCCGATGACCTTGCGCGTTCTCATCGCAGACGATCAACACCTCGTGCGCAGCGGCTTGAAGATGATCCTCCAGGCCAGCGGCCTCAACGTCGTCGGCGAAGCAGAAGACGGTGCGAGCGCGGTGAAGTTGGCGCAGTCGCTGCGCCCCGACGTGTGCCTCTTCGACATCCGCATGCCGGTGATGGACGGCCTCGAGGCCACGCGGCGGCTCGCCGGGCCCGGCATCGAAAACCCGCTCGCGGTGGTGGTCGTCACCACGTTCGACCTCGATGAGTACGTCTTCTCGGCGCTCAAGGCGGGCGCGCGTGGCTTTCTGCTCAAGGACGCCGGGCCCGAGTTGTTGGTACAGGCCGTTCATGCCGCGGCCAGTGGCGACGCGCTCATTTCGCCGAAGACGACCGCCCGGCTGCTGGAGCGGTTTGCCAACGCCGCGAGCCCTTCGAAACAACCGTTCGAGCCGCTGACGGAGCGGGAAGAAGAGGTGCTTCGCACGCTGGCGCGCGGGCTCCCCAACGAAGAGATCGCCTCGCAGCTGCACATCTCCTTGAGCACCGTGAAGACGCACGTCGCGAGCCTCATGGGCAAGCTGGCCGCGCGGAACCGCGTCGAGGTCGCCTTGTGGGCGTGGGAGACCGGCCGCGTGCCTCGTACTTTCGGCTGACCCGCGGCCCGACCTTCGCCCGATGTGGCGCCCAGCGGCGCCGTTCATCGTGGCTTCATGAAAACGAAGATCGCAGGGCTGTTGCTGTTGAGCGCGGTGCCGATGCTCGCCGGGTTGAGCCGGGTGCTCTCGTTGTCGACGGGCGCCTTCGCGCTCGATGGTCACGAACGGTTCGCCGCGGATCCCTGGATGGCGGCGCTGCACATCATCGGCGCGACGGCTTTCGCCACGGTCGGTGCGTTTCAGTTCGTGCCGTCACCGCGCAGGGGCGCCTGGCATCGCATCGTGGGCCGGGTGTTGGGCGTGCTCGGTATCGCCGCGGCGCTGGCAGGCACGTGGATGGCGCTGCGGTGGGCTCCCAGGGAGTTCGACAGCCCCGCGCTCAACGCGATTCGCACGGTGGTGGCCATCGCGATGGTCACCTTCATCGTGCTCGGGGTCATCGCCGCGCGCCGGCGGCAGTTCGAGGCGCACGGCGCGTGGATGCTTCGGGCCTACGCCTTGTTCCTCGGAGCGGGTACCCAGGTCTTCACCGCCGGCTTCACCGCGTTGCCCTTCATGAGGCCGTACATGAACGAGACGCTCGCCACGGTGTCGATGGCCGCAGGCTGGGTCATCAACGCCGTCGCGGCGGAGTGGATTCTCAGGAGGCAGGTGACTAACCATTTGGAGCATGTCACCGCCCGGCATTCATCGATGGATCGTCGAAGCGCTGGGTGACCCGGAATCGCTCTGGTGCGAAAGCCGGCGGTTGAGGCGACGACCTTCGAGATCGTCTCGAGATCGCTCGGGGTGACGTCGTCCCGGGTACAGTTCGCCTCATGAGCTCACGACTGACGATCGAACGAGAGGGAGCAGTGCTGGTGATGGGCGTCAACCGCCCCGAGAAACGCAACGCCTTCGACCTCGAGACCATCGCCGCGTTGGCGGCGGCCTACGAAGAGCTCGGCACCGATCCCACCCTGCGCGCGGGCGTGCTCTTCGGTCACGGCGATCACTTCTCGGCGGGCCTCGATCTGATGCAGGTGGGCCCGGCGGTCGCTGAAGGGGGCCCGCAGGCGCTCTCGGGTGGGCGGGCGTTCGACCCCTTCGGTGTGTGGGGCCCCCAGGTTCCCAAGCCGGTGGTGCTGGCGGTCAGCGGCATCTCGTTCACCCTGTCCATCGAGTTGGCGCTGGCCTGCGACATCGTGGTGGCCTCCGAGACGGTGCGGTTTCGTCAGCTGGAGATCGGCCGCGGCATTCTGCCGTTTGGTGGGGCGACGATGCGCGCGCCCGCGCGGCTCGGTTGGGGCAACGCGATGCGTTTTCTGCTGACCGGTGAAGAGTTCGGCGCCGCCGAGGCCCTGCGCATCGGCCTGGTGCAGGAGGTCGTCGCGCATGGAACCCACGTCACGCGCGCCCGCGCCCTCGCCCAGGTGATCGCCCGCCAGGCGCCGCTGGGTGTTCAGGGCACGCTGGCCAATGCCCGCATCGCAGAGTCCGAAGGCGTGCAAGCGGCCACCCAACACCTGGCAGCGCTGCTCCCGACCGTGATGGCCAGCGCTGACGCGGCGGAAGGCATGATGAGCTTCGTCGAGCGGCGCGACGCGGTGTTTTCCGGCCGCTGAATCAGGCGTGGAACGGAGTCTTCACCGCGGTGAGCAGGCCTTCGATGTTCTGGTCGAGCTGCTTCATGCGGCGGTCCTTGTCTTGCGCCTGCTCGTCGCGTTGCGCTGACGGGCAGCTGAAGTCGCCTTGCGCGAGCACCACCTTGAACTTGTCCTGTTGGGCCAACGCGAAGAGGGCGTGGCGCCAACCCCAGCCGATCGAATCGGGGAGCCGCTCCACCAGCGCGGCCAGCTTGCGATGCATCACGAAGGGGCCGTACGAATAGTCGCCCTTTTGCCCCACCACCTGGCCGGTGAGCTGGTTGATGGCCCGTTCGGTCAACTGCTGCAACGAAGGAAAGGTCGAGAGGCTCGCTTCCGTTCGAGCGGCGATCACCAGGCCCACGTCGTCGGCGTCGGGCGCGCGGCGCAAGAACTCCACCAGCCCGTTCTCGAAGAAGCGCTGTTTGTCGGGCTCGGTGTAGAGGATGAACTTGCGGCCACTGGTGAGCGCGGCCCGAACCGAGGCCTTCACCTGGGGTACCAGCCCGCGGGCCATCGACGAGACCAGCGAGACGCCCGGTATCCGGGAAAAGAAATCCACCACGGCTTTCGGTGAACCACCGTCGCTCACGGCGATGGGCACCAGCAGCAGCGCCAGGGCTTTGAGGGAGGTCTCGAGCAGCTCGGCCTCCTGATCGCTGCGGGCCAGCGTGATGGTGGAGATGTAGAGATCGTTCGGTCGCATGGGAGTGAGCCAGAAGCAGCGCGTGTGCCAGCGGGTGCGCCGTTGATCTCCCGCGGCTCTGAAAGCCACAGCCCGTAACCGATTCGCTACGTGCTGCGCGCCGCGCAATTTTCGATCGCGCCCCACAATCAGGAGGCCCGCGCGTGCGCCGTGCGTTCGGTCAACGATTGATAAATCGCCAGGTACGCGGCGGCCTGGGCACGCGGGGAGAAGCCCGTCGCACGTTCGGCAGCGCGCCGCGCGAGCTCCCTTCGCAACGAAGGCTCTGCGACGAGCCCGTTGATCGTCGCCGCCCACTGCGTCGGCGCGTTCGGATCGACGAAGACCGCGGCGTCAGCCCAGGCCTCGCGCATGGAGGGGATGTCGCCAAGCACCAGCGCACAGCCCGACAAGGCGGCCTCGAGCACCGACAAGCCAAACGGATCGTACTTCGCGGGCGAGGCGTAGATGGAGGCGCGCGCCAGCCACTGCGAGACGCCGTGGGGATCGAGCTCGCCCAGCAGCCCGGTGTGATTGAAGGTGCCGGGGGGCGTCTGCGAGTGGTCGGTCGGACCGGCGATCATCACCGGCCAGCTCACGTGTTCCGCGGCGCGGTCGAGCACGAGCAGGTTCTTCGCCTCGTTCCACACCCGGCCCGCGGAAAAGATCACGGGATCCTTTCGGGCCGCCTGAACGCCCGCACTCGAGCGGGCGTTGGCGATCACCTCACCACGCACCTGCTTGCCGTAGTGACGCTCCAGCTCCTTGAGCATCCAACGGGTCGGCGCGACCACCGCGTCGGCAGAAGCGAGGCCGGCCACCACGCGGCGCCGGTAGGTGGCCCACTTGCCCGGCAGCGGCCCGCGGTGCACCGCGTCGTGCCACGAAGAGATGCAGGAGTGCGCGACCACGATGCGCGGCACGCTGAAGTCGCAGCCTGCGTGGGCAAACCCGTTGAGGTGACAGAGCTCGGGTTGCCAGCGGGCCTCGAGGTTCAAGAGCCAATCGCCCGCCAGGCGCACGTCGGCCCAGGGGTGCTCCATCCACTCCAGCGCGAAGGGCCGGTGCTCCAGCTCGAGGGTGGGGATGGTTGCGGCTTCGCGCAGCTTGCCGGCCGAAGGTGCGGGCCCCATCACCGCGAGCAGCACGGACACACCGTGTTCCGCCAGCGCCCGCGCCAGCTCGAGGGAATACGTCCACACTCCGCTCACGGCGTCAGCGGTCATCAATACGCGGCGAATCATTGAGAAACCCCTGTCGGACTGCGCGGAAGGTGAGTTCATGGGCTGAGCACCGCCTTGAGAAATCCCTCGGGGCGTTGCTCCAGCGTGGTGAAGGCCGAGGCGACGTCGGCCAGCTCGAAGCGGTGGGTGATCAACTCGGTGAGATCGAGCGCGCCGCTGCACACCGCATCGGCCGCGGCCCGCATGCCTGCGACGCGGTGGCCTGGATTCCGCTCGTGGGCGTTGATCACGTCGAGGCCGCGCCAGTTCCAGAGCCACATGTTCACTTGGCGCGGGCCGTCCTGGTGATAGCCCGCCACGATGAGGCGCCCGCGCTCGCGGGTGAGCTCCGCCGAGAGGTCGAGGGGCCATTGCTTGCCGACCGCCTCGATGACCCGGTCGCAGAACATGCCGCCGGTCATCTCCTTCACCTGGCCGATGATGCCGTTGTGATCCTCCATCGGGATCACCTCGGCGGCGCCGAACTGGCGGGCCACGTCGAGCGAGTAGGCCCGGCGGGAGATGGCGATCACCCGCGCGCCCGCATCGGTCGCGAGCCGCGTCAGGATCGCGCCGAGAAAGCCGATGCCGACGATCGCAACCGTCTGCCCGGCCTCGATCCCGCTGCGACGGACGATGTTCATGGCGCAGCCGAGGGGCTCGCCCGGGAAGGGCTGACCAGCTAGCACCTCCGGCAGGGGCACC
>JANODF010000428.1:0-33372 GCA_031412555.1 Archangium sp.
AAGTTCGTGCTCGAGTTCAGCGATGGGCAGCAGACGGCGGGCATCTTCGAGACCAGCCGCATTCAGATGTCGCCCATGCCGACTGCGCCGCCCCCTCCCGCGCCAGAAGAAGAGGTTCGGGCCGAGCGGTTGACCCCGGGCCAGCTGGTCGACGGAAGGTTTCGCATCGAGTCGCACCTCGCCACCGGCGGCATGGGTGAGGTGTACCGCGCTGAACACGTGCACCTGAAGCGGGCCATCGCGCTCAAGTTGTTGCGGCGCTCCTTGTCGGGCGACATCGAGATGTGGGGCCGCTTCGAACGTGAAGCCCAGCTCGTCTCGCGGCTGGAGAATGCTCACATCGTGCGCGTGTTCGACTTCGGCCGCACCGCCGACGGCCAGCTCTTCCTCGCCATGGAGTTCGTGGAGGGCGAGACGCTGGAGGCGCGCATCAAACGGGGCCTGCTCGCGCCTGCCGAAGCGGTGGAGATCCTCGCGCAGGTGCTCGACGGCCTCAACGAAGCGCACGGCCTGGGCGTGGTGCACCGCGATCTCAAGCCGCCCAACATCATGCTGGGCCACCGGCGCGACGGCGGCGTGCGGGCGAAGATTCTCGATTTCGGCATCGCGCGTTTGAGTGACGCGCTGGCCGAAGTCGACTCGAGCAAGCTCACGCAGATCGGCATGGTGATGGGCACGCCTGCCTATCTCGCTCCGGAGCAGGCGCTCGCCGACGAGCTCGATCACCGCACCGACATCTACGCGATCGGCTGCGTGGCCTACGAGCTCCTCACCGGCCGGCCGCCGTTCATCGGCGCGGAGCTGCGCAAGGTGATCAGCCAGCACCTCACCGCCGCTCCGCTCGACCCTGCGCAGCTGCGGCCCGAGCTGTCGGCGTTGCCTGCGTTGAGCGCGGCGGTGCTCAAGGCTCTGGCCAAGGAGCGCGAGCACCGTTTCCAGAACGTGCTCGAGTTCCGCGAGGCGCTGCGCCAGTCGCTCCAACCGCAAGGTGAAGTGCCCCTGAGGCAGCTGGTGCCGGAGCCGTCTGCCCCGTGGCCTCCAGCTGCGGAGTGGCAACCCGCGCCCGCGCCCGCCGAAGCGCCTGCTTCGACGCCGACGCCGACGCCTGCGCCCTCGAACGAAGCGAATGACTTCTTCGGCTCCGTGGGCCCGGGACTCGCCCAACCCGCGGAAACGGCCCGGCCCGCGACGAGCCCGCAGCCTCAGGGCGAAGGCGTCTTCGTTCGCCTGGAGGTGCTCGGTCCACCTCCCGCCAGTGCGCCTGCCCAGGCCTGCCTGGCGCGGGTGCAGGAAGCGGTGATGCGCACCGGTGGTTTCGTCGCGCGCCAGGATGAAGAAGGCGTCACCTTCGGTTTCATCGGCCAGGGCGGGCCGCCGTCGGGGCGCGCGACGCGGGCGATGCTGCTCGCGCGCGAGTGGGTGACGCTCGAGAGCGCTCGCCTGCGGGTCTCGGCCACCGTGCGAGGGCTCGCGGGCCCCGCGGCGTTCCCGCTCGGTGAACCAGTGGTGGACAAGATTCGAAGGCAGCTGGCCCTCGGCCGCGCCAACACCTTGTGGCTCGATCAACGCCTGGCAGGCCCCGCCGCGCGTTTGTGTGAAATCACTGCCACCCAGACCGCCGGGCTGGTGGCCTGCGGTACGCCTCGTCGCCGCGCGCGGGCCGTGCCGGAGCTGGTGGGCCGCAAGCCGTTGGTGGAGACGCTGGAGCGCCGCCTCACCAGTCTGCAACAAGGCGTGGTCGCGCCGCTGGTGCTCACCGGCCCTTCGGGATGCGGGCTCAGCGCGTTGTCGAACACGCTGCTGACCGTCGCGCGCAAACGCGGCGCCCTCGCTTTGAGCACCACCGGCTTGCCCGAGCCGTTCGGTGCGTTGATCGAGCTGCTCTGCGTCGCGGTGGGGGTGCACCCTTCAGAGCGGTTCGCCCGGTTGCCGGCGGTGCTCGAGCCGTTGCCGATCGTCGACTCGGCAAAACAATCGGCGTTGGGCCTCGCCGGCGTGCGGCCTTTGCCGGTGCCGTTGACGCCGGGCCAGGCGGTGCATGCGCTGCGCGGTGTGCTGCGCGCGGCCGCGGTGGACAAGCCGATGGTGCTGTCGTTCGACGGCCTCCACGCGATGGATGAAGGCAGCGTCGATGCGTTCGTGTCGATGGCCTCGCGCCCGGTGTCGCGCGAGTTGATCGTCGGCTTCGCTGCGCCTTCCGAGTTCGACGCGAAGCTCGCAGGTCAGCAGAGCACGCCCATTCCTCCCCTGGAGCCTGCCGAGTCTGCGCGGTTGACCAGCCTTTCACTCGGTGCGGTCGCTGGCCCCGCGCTCGCCCGGTTCGTACACGAGCAGTCGCAAGGGCTGCCGCGCACCGCCTTGCAGTTGGCGTCGTGGCTCGATGACGGCGGCCTGCTGGTGGACGCCGAAGGCGGCTTGGTCGAGCTGTGCGAGCCTGCGCTGGCTGCTCCCTCCGAAGGCGCGACGGTTGCGGCGCTGCAGGCGATGCCGCTCGATCAACGCCGGGTGCTGCAGACGGCCGCGTTGCTCGGCGCGCGCTTCGATCAATCGGTGTTGCGCGAGGTGGTGCCTGCTGCCACGCCGCCCCTGCTCACCGCTCTGCAGAACGCAGGTTGGCTCACCAGCGAAGGTCCGCGCCGGGGCCGCTTCACCAACCGCTCGTCGTGGAGCGCCGTGCCGCCGCTCTCACCGCAAGAGGCGGTCGCCGTTCATCTCGCCGCTGCTTCTTCGTTGATCGCTCAGGGCCAGGCCGATGCGGCGTCGGTCGACGCGCTTCAGCTGGCCAGCCACCTGACGGCGGCGGGTGATGCGGCGCGGGCCGCTCCGTTGTGGAAACACGGCCTCGATCAAGCGCTCGCACGCAGAGATCCCCGCACGGCCAGCCGCGCGTGGGCGGGCCTCTCGGCGGCGGTGAGCCTGCTGCCCGTGTCCGAAGCCCAGAAACGGACGCAGGTCGACGCGCTGGCTCGTTCGGCCGCGCAGTCGCTGGTGGTGGAAGACGTCGCGCGGGCGCGGGCGTTGCTCAACGCGGTGAGTGCCCAGGCCGCCAGCCTCGCCACACCTTCGCCGGAATACCTGCTGCTCGAGGCCCGGGTGCTTCGGCTCGAGGGCCGGCGGGTGAAGGCCGTCGAAGTGCTCGCCGCGGCGGAGCAGGCCGCAGCCGGAAGCGCCGTGCTTGCGCTGGTGCTCGCCGAACGCGGTGAAGGGCGCGAGGTCGAGGGTGATCTCGACGGCGCCTCGCAAGCGCTGGAGCACGCCCGCAGACTCGCACCTGAAGCGGCTGAGCTGGCGCGTTGGCATGGAGAGGTGGATCTCGCGGCGCGATTGGAAGCGCGGCTGGCGACCATCACCTTCGCGCGGCGTGACGTGGGCAAGGCGTTGGCGCTGCTCGAGTCGTCACTGCAGAAGTGGCGCGCGGCGGCGTGGCCGTTCGCGGAAGCGCGCGTGATGGCCACCATGGGCACGGTGCTCGCGTATCAGCAGCGGTTTCCTGAAGCAGCGGCCGCGTATCAGGCGGCGAGCGTGGCGGGGGCACGGTGCGGTGATCTCCGCTTCCAGGCCCGGGCGTTGTTGCAGCAGGCGAAGGCCATTCGCAAACAGCAGGGCGACTCGGCGGCGATGAAGTCGGTGGCCCTCGAAGCGCGAAAGCTGGCGCTGGTGCTGGGCTGGGAAGAAGGCCGCCTCGATGCCACCGCGCTGCTCGGCCAATGATCCCCTCTCCCTTCGGGAGAGGGTCAGGGTGAGGGTCTCACTTTCCCTTTCTTCTTCTTTCCACTTCCGATCTCATCCCGCGCGGCGCACAGACACGCCCCGAAGATGAAGATGCACCCTGAGATCCAGATCCACAGCATCAAGGCCATCACGCCACCGAACGCCCCATACAACGCGTTCAAGCTGGCGAACCGCCCGACGTAGATGACGAACAACGCCTGGGCCACGAACAGCAGCCCGGTCGCGCACGACGCCGGCAGCCACACTTTTCTCCACGGCACCTTCTTCTGCGGCGCATGCCCGTAGAAGAACGTCAACGTGAGGAAGGTCATCACCGGCGGCAACAACGCGACCGCTACCTCATAGGACCACGAGCCGAAGTCACTCGCCGGCAGCGCGTCCTGGATCAGCTTGCCCAGCGGGGGAAAGCCCATCGCCAGCAGCGTCACCACCGCCAGCATCGAAAGCAGCGTCAGGCTCTTGAGCGGAAGCGTCCACCACTTGTGCGGTGGATGGCCCCACGCCGCGTTGGTGACGGAGATGAGCGTGGTGAAACACTGCAGCGCTGTCCACACGAGCATCACCAGTGCAAAGGCGCTCGCCTGCGCGCGGCCCTGGATCACGCCCTGGATCACCTCGAAGACGTGCTTGCGCAGCTCGCCGCCGATCGGCACGTAGCCGCCCAGGTAGCCGAGCGCCGCTTCCCCGGCCTCCCTCGCATCGACGAACGCAGAGGTGATGGTGACCAGCAGGATCATCAGCGGGAAGAGCGAGAAGAAGGCGTTGAAGGAGAAGGCCGCTGCCCACTCCAGGCCGTCGATCTTGAAGAAGCGCGCGGCCGCCAGACGAGCCGTCGTCCACGCCAGGCGCAGCGTCGCGACGAACTCGGGAAGTCCGAGCCGGGTCACGCGGGCACGACCTGCTTTTCCTCCTGCACGATGGCGAGCACTTCGATCGCCAGGCGAACGACCAACGGGCCGATCAACGCGCCCCAGGTGCCGAACGCCGCCAGCCCGCCGAACACCGAGAGGAAGAGCAGGAACATGGGCATCTTCAACGCCCCCATGCGCGCGTAGATGGGGCGCAGCAGGTTGTCGATCACGCTGATGACGCCGATGCCCAGGCCCACCAGGATGAGCGCCTTGATCGGATGATTGGTGAGGAAGAGGCCCAGCGAGATGGGGCCCCAGACCAACGCGCTGCCCACCATGGGGATCACCGAGGCGATGCCCGTGATGGGGCCGAGCACCCAGGCGCGGGGCACTCCGAGCGCGAAGTAGATGATCATCGCGGCCAGACCTTGCGTCGCCGTGGTCAGCCCGACGCCGACCAGCAGCCCACGCCCGGTCTCGTGGAAGGCATCGGCGAGTCGATCGAGGTGCGCGGGTTTGAGCGGGGAGTTGAGTTTGATCCACGCCCAGACCGAGGCCGAGTCGACCAGCAGGGCGTAGGCGCCGGCGAAGTAGATGAAGAGCCCGACCACGGCGGTGGCGGCGGCTCCGGCGAGATCGCTCAAGAAGCCGAAGCCCTGCGCGCCGGAGCGCTGCGTGAGCGCCGCGAGATCGGCCAGCGTGGTGGGCAGGGCCTGCGGGGCGTCAGGTGACGAGAGCAGCGCTTGCAGCGCGACCGTGGCGGAAGGCGAGGCCTTCACCGTGGCGAAGAGCTCCTGCGCGCCAGTGATGACGCCCACGCCGACCAGCGCGAGGGGGAGGGCCAGCAGCACGAAGATCAGCAGGGAGAGCACCGCGGCTGCACGGCGCCGGCCCTTGAGCCCACCTTCGAGGCGCACCAGCAGAGGGCGGGCGAGAGCGGCCGTCCACGCGGCGAGGAGCAGCGGGGGCCAGAGCGGCCAGATGACGAAGAGACTGGCTGCACAGAGCACCAGCAGCAGCCAACGGAGCGGATTCATCCGGCATCGCTACGCAGCAAGTGCGCCACGGTTCGGGTGTGCAATTGCGGGTGAGTACGGCCGTCGGAGGCATCAAGATGAAGGCGAGTGCTTCAGTTTGATGGAGCGCTCTCCCTCTCCCTTCGGGAGAGGGTTGGGGTGAGGGGCTTGAATCAGCGGCTTTGCTCATCAGGGTTTTGCCTCGGCGACCTGGCCCTCACCCTGACCCTCTCCCAGAGGGCCCAGAGGGAGAGGGGATCTCAGATCACTCAGTTCACCCAGACGATGTTCTCTTTGAGCGAGAACCACTCGGTCACTCTCGGCGCATACCTCGCCTCGATCGCCGACCGCTTCAGCTTCAGCGTCGGGGTGAGCAGCCCGTTGTCGACCGTCCACTCCTCGCGCATCACGATGAGCTTCTCCAGCTGCTCATGGGGATCGAGCTTCGCGTTGAGCTGGGTCAGATGCAGCTGCAGCAACCGCGTCACCTCGACCTTGTCCTCCCCGCCGAGTGACTTCTTCCTCAAGTGCTCCGCCAGCACCACGAGCGCGAACGGCTGAGCCAGGTTCGCCCCCGACACGCACGCCTGCTCGAGCTCACCGCGTGAAAGCAGCTGGCTCTCGATCGGTGCGGGCGCGACGTATTTGCCCTTGCTGGTCTTGAAGAGCTCCTTCACGCGGCCGGTGATGGTGAGCTTGCCGCTGGCGTCGATCTGCCCGCGATCGCCCGTGTGCAGGAAACCCTCGGCGTCGATGGTCTCCGCGGTGAGCTCGGGGTTCTTGTAGTACCCGAGCATGGTGCCCGGGCTCTTCACCAGAATCTCCCCGGTGTCGGCGATGCGGCAGGTGACACCGGCCTGCGCGCGGCCCACGGTGCCTGCGTTGTCGCCGCCGGGCTCGGCCACGTGCGAGATCGCCCAGTTCTCCGTCATCCCGTAGACCTCGCCGATCTTCAGGCCGAGCTGCCCGTACCAGCGCAGCAGCTCGGGCGGCGTGGGCGCAGAGCCGGTCACGCACCAGCGCACCTGATCGAGCCCCAGCCCCTTGAGGATCTTCTTCTTCACCAGCCGGTTGACGATCGGAATCTTGAGCAGCCGGTTGAGCTTGTGCTCCGGCATCTTGGTGAAGATGCCCGCCTGGAACTTGAGCCACAGCCGCGGCACGGTGCCGAACAGCGTGGGCCGGGCGCGCGCGAGGTCTTGCAGGAACGTCTCGAGGCCTTCGGCAAAGAACACCTGGTAGCCCACCTTGAAGTTGGTGGTCTCCAGCACGGCGCGTTCGGCCACGTGCGAGAGCGGCAGGTAGCTGAGCAGGCGATCGGAAGGCGTCATCTTCGCGAGGTCACAGAACACGAAGCCCGAGGCCATGGTCTTGAAGCTGTGCATCACGCCCTTGGGCTCACCGGTGCTGCCCGAGGTGTAGAGGATGGTGGCCAGATCGTCGGCGGGGCGAGTGACCCGGCCCTGCAGCGGCGCGTGTTTGCTCACCAGCTCGTCCCACTTCGTCGAGCTGGGCACCGCAGGCGCCAGCGGCAACGCCACGCGGATCACGTTGGAAGGCAGGCCCGGCTCCATCGCGGGGAAGCCGTCGAGCTTGCCCACGAAGACCAGGCTCGCGCCGCTGTGCTCGAGGATCTGCTTGATGCTGGCCGCCGTGAGGGTGGGGTAGATCGGCACCGAGACGTGACCTGCGAACCAGATCGCCAGGTCGGCCATCAGCCACCACGCGGTGTTCTTCGAGAAGATGGCGATCCGGCTCCCCGGCGGCAACGAGAGCGACTGGAGGTAGGTGGCCACCCGGCGCGCTTCGTCGAGCGCCGTGCCGAAGGTGTACGTCTTCACCTGGCCGCCACCCATCGGCTGCGTCAGCCACAGATCGTTCGGGCGCTGCGCTTCGTGGTCTTGAATGAAATCGAGCTGAGTTTTCATGCGGCCCCCCGGGGCACGAGTGAAGCGTTCGGGTCAGGGCTATATCGTGGTCATGCTCCGGTTGCTCGATGCAGACCTGCTGTGCACTCGCATCTTCGACGTGGCAGACACCATTAATCTGGAGGCTTGCCGGGCGTTAATCTCCAACGGCGGGGCGGGCATTCGCCGGTTGTCGCTCCGGCGTGAAGGCAGCGAGTTCATTCAGCTCTCCGACCCCCCGCTGCTGGTGGATCTGGGGACCCGGACACTCACTGTTCAGGAGGCGGGCCGCGAAGTTCGGGTGAGCGCCGCGTTGTTCAATCACGGCGCCATCTCCATTTCGGTGCGCGTGCCCGTGCCGAAGGGCACCACCATCGACGAGCTCATTCCCGTCGCCGACGAGCTCTACGACAGCAAGCTGCTCGACACCCTCGCGCTGGAGGAGGTCACCAAGCTGCGCAAGCTGCTCGCCCCTCACTTCGAGAGCCCTCACCTGTGGGATCAGACCGAGGGCTACAGCATCATCCTGGTGCGTGAGCTGGAGGGCCGGCCCACCGCCGAACAGGTGCTGGCGGCGCCCGGGCTGGCGAGGCTGCTGCTGGGCGAAAAGGAGACGCTCTCGCAGGCCGAAGAGCGCGAGGTGCTGGCGCGCCCGTTCAGTTACACCCCGTACGACCTGGCGATCTTCGAGTGGAACGCGACGTTCCTCTACGAGCCGTCGGGCAGCGAAGACATCGTCGACCTGCTGGAGATCGCCAACGCGCAGCTGCTCGAGCTTCGCTACTACGACCACGTGCTCGATGGAGAGTTGAAGCGCATGTACGAGGTGGTCGGTCAGCGGCCGGCCAGCCTGCTGTTCAGCCCGTACAAACGCCTCGCGCGCGAGCTGATGAAGACGCTGTTCGAGCTGTCCGAGTTTCTCGAGCGCGTGGAGAACTCGCTCAAGATCGTCGGCGATGTGTACCTGGCCCGCGTCTACGAAGGCGCGATGAAGGAGCTGCGCATCAGCCGCTGGTCAGAGCAGGTCACCCGCAAGCACCGGCTGCTCCAGCAGACCTACGGCTTGCTCAAGGGCGAGACCGATACCGGCCGCGCGTTGACGTTGGAGACGATGGTGGTGCTGCTCATTCTGTTCGAGATCCTGATGGCCCTCTTCCGGGTCGGCGGCCACTGACGCAGGGTCGGGGTGAGGGGCGGTTCGGAGCGCCGGATAACGTTCCTCCCCAGACTTGGAAGGGCGAACGCAGCACGACCACGTGATCGTCGTCACCGTGATCTGGCCCCTGCTGCTCAGCCTGCTCGTCACCCAGGCTGACGCAGGCACTGCACCATTCCCCGTGCGCATCGAGGGCAACCTCGTCCTGCCCGACGCGATCTACGCGAACCTTCTGCAGTTCCCAGAAGGTGCGCGTCCGGATCTGGTGACGGCCGGCCAGCTCGCGGCGCAGGTGCAGGATTTTCTCCTGAGCAGCGGCTACGAGCTGGCCGAGGTCTCCGTCACCGTCGACCCCGACGGCCTCACCCTGCACATCGACGAAGGCGAGCTGGATCGGGTGATCTTCCGCGGGCGCCTCACCGTGCGCATGCTGCGCTTCCGGCTGGCGCTCAACCTGCCACGCCAGGTGTTCAACCGGCCGCACCTCGAGCGTGAGGTGGCAGAACGCGCGAAGGTGCTGGGCATCGAGCCGCCCGCCTGGGAGCTGGTCGAGGCGACGCAACCCCGGCACGAGAGCGCCCAGCTGGATGCCATTCCTGCCCTGTTGATCTCAGGGCGCCAGCTGGTGCGGCCGGGCAAACGGTACGAGCTGCACTTCACCTTCGGCGCACCTGCGTGGAACACCGGTGTCGGTCTCCTGGTGCGCACCAGCTACTTGAACGGCCTCGAAATCGGCGTCAACAGTCAGGGTGCGTCAGCGGCGTTGGCCGACGATCGCTGGCGCGTCGCGCTCTCGGGTGGGTTGGCGCTGCGCAACGACATCCCCCGCAATCACGTCTACGTGTTTCCCTCACGCGTGGCAGGCGAAGCGCTCTGGTACGCGCCACCGGTCGGCGAGAACGACACCACGCGCCCCTTCGTGCAGGTGTTCAGCGAACTGCTGATCCGACAACGCCGTGACTTCGGCCTCGAGAGCTACCTCTCGGTGCGCACCGAAGTCTCAGGCAACGTTCTGCTTCACCCGCACCGGCTGATGGCGCTGCAGGTGGGTGGGGGCCTGCAGCACTTCTGGGTCGGTGGGTATCAGCTCGGCGAGGGCCTGCTCGAGGCAGCCATTCCTCTCGACGATGAGGCGCGCCTGCGTGCCTACGCTGAGGCGAGGGTCGAGCTGACCTTCTTCGACGGAGCCGGCCGCTGGGATCGCCGCCACGCGCTGGCGGTGCGAGGCCGTCTCGCTGCCAACCTGGGGCGCTTCGACCTGCCACTGTTCGGCGAAGCACGGCTCGACTACCAGTTGGTGGTGCCCGTTGGCTGGAACGACCTCTGGTTCCGCGTGCGCGCCACGTGGATGGGCGGCGACGTGCTCTTTCCTTTCGAAGAGGCGATGGGCCAACACCTGCCCGCGGTGTTCGGCGACGTGTGGTTGCGCAGAGCCGCCGGCGTGCGCTTCGAGTACCGCCACAGCCTGCTGCGCGACGTCATCAAGGCGGGAGTCTTCACCAAGGGCCTCGTCTGGGGTGATGAGCAGCGAGCCACGGGCCTGGTGATTCCACGTGTGGGCGCAGGGGCGGGCCCGAGCGTGCACCTGCTGCTCCTCGGGTTCTTGCAGCTCGATCTGTTCGTCGACTTCGCCGTCTTGTCGAACGGCCGGTTCGGGGTGGGGTTGCAGGTCTGGCTCAACAAGGTCTTCTGAGAACGAATTGCTCCGGTCCTCAGGGCGGAGGTGGCAAGGTTCGCGCGTGGATTGTCCCTCGTGTCAGGCCCGCCTCGACGACCCAGCTCTCTGCGCACAGTGCGGCTGGCCGCACTCGCTGGAGTCGACTCACGCGGGCGACTCCGCGCCTGAGATCATCGAGGGCAAGTGGGCCATCGAGCGCATGCTGGGCCAGGGCGGCATGGGGTCGGTGTTCCTGGCCAGGGATCTCGATCTGGGCCGCCGCGTCGCCATCAAGATGATGTCGAAGCACCTTCTGCACGAGGCCGACCTGGTGGCGCGCTTCGCCCGGGAGGCGCGCATCATGGCGCGACTCGACCACCCGTACCTCGTGCCCGTCTACGCGGTGGGCGAACACGGCGGCACGCCCTTCATCGTGATGAAGTTTCTCGAAGGGTCGACGCTCTCCGACATGCTCAACGAGCACAGGCGGCTTGGGCACGACCAACTGCTGCCGGTCATGAAGCAGATCTGCGAGGGCCTGCAGTTCATGCACGAGCAGCAGGTGGTGCATCGCGACCTGAAGCCCGCGAACATCTTCGTTTCGTCAGCTGGGCACGTCACGCTGCTCGACCTCGGCGTCGCGCGCGAAACCAACAACACGATGACCCGCACCGGCATGCTCATGGGCACGCCGCGCTACATGGCGCCTGAGCAAATCACCGGCCGGCACGCGACCGCCGCCACGGATCTCTACGCGCTCGCAACCATCTGCTTCGAGCTGGTGACAGGCCGGCCCGTCTTTCACGCAGAGACCGACTTCGAGTTGATGCGGCTGCACGTCGACTCTGTGCCGCCCGACGCCGCGACGTTGATCGCCTTGCCGCCGGGCGTGGGCGAGGTGCTGCAGAGGGGCCTCTCGAAGGACCCCGCCCAGCGCCACGCCTCAGCTCGGGACTTCTACAGGGCACTCGAGGTCGCGTGGACCAGCGGGCCGCCGATACCCGTCGCGGGCGCGTCGAAGCGTGTGGTGCCAGTCCACGCCCTCGCGACACCGCTGCCGGCTTCGGCCAGGACCGCGCCGCCGGCCCCAGAAAAGGAGTTCGACGTTCCGCGCAGCCGCTTGCCGGCGCTGATTGCCGCCAGTCTCGTCGGGCTCGTCGTCGTGGGCGGGCTTGTCGCGTGGGCACCGTGGTCGTCTGCGGGCACGGCGGTCGTCGAGCAGAAGCCCCGCGTCGAGCCGAATCTCGTGCCAAGCAGGCCCGTCGCAGACAAAGTGCCCGTCGCAGACAAACTGCCCGTCGCGGACAAACTGCCCGTCGCGGACAAACTGCCCGTCGCAGACAAAGTGCCCGTCGCAGACAAACTGCCCGTCGCCGACAAACTGCCCGTCGCCGACAAACTGTCCGTCGCCGACAAACTGCCCGTCGCCGACAAACTGTCCGTCGCCGACAAACTGCCCGTCGCCGACAGCCTGCCAGTTGCCAGGCCCAGCCTCCGAGGGAGCGCCGAGGTCACCTTCGTCGCCAAGGCCAGGGGCGGCCCGGTGCCCGCGTACGTCGACATCGACGGCGAGCGGCAGCAGGCGACGCCCTTCGTTCAGTCCTTGAGAGCGGGCCCGCACCGGGTCGTCTTTCGTCGCGTAGGTGCGGAGCCGGTCTCCCGTGACATTACGGTCGTCGCGGGAAAGCCGCTGAAGGTGCTCGTGGAGATGGCTCAATGAATCGAATGTTGGTGCTGTGTTTGCTGGTACCGGGTCTCGTGTTCGCGCAGTCGCTGTCGGAGGCTGAGAGCCTCTACGGCGACGGAGACTTGAAGCTGGCGCTCAAGATGGCCGACCAGGTTTTGACGCGCACCAGCGACGCGCGCGAGACCGGGCGGCTGCAGGTGCTGCGGGGGCTGGTGCTGCTCGCGCAGGGCAAGAAGGACAAGGCGCGCGCAGCGTTCGTGCTCGCGCTGCAGGCCGACGGCGAAGTGAAGCTCGACAAGGAGCGGGCACCTCCCGCGGCGCTGGCGCTCTTCGACGAGGCCCGCGAAAGCGTACCGCCTGGCTCTGTCGCGGTGTCGACGACGCTCTCCGGGGCCGCGCTGCGCATCGACGGTGCCGACTTCGGCCCCCTGCCCTTGACCACGAAGCTCACCATCGGCCGACATGCCCTTGAGGCGACGGGCGCAGACGGTCAGGTGAGCCGCGCTGAAGTGCTCGTGAAGAGCGGCCAGGCGCAGACGGTACAACTCAACACGTCGGCCCCCGTCGACACAGGGGGGCAGGTTGCCACCTTGGTTCCCCCGCCCCTTTCCCAGCCGCTCGTTTTCACCGAGCCGCCCTTCGACGCCTCGACGCGCTCGGCCACGCTCCTCGACGTGCCCGCGCCGCGCGCGAAGATGACCTGGTGGGGTCTCATTCCGATCGGGGTCGCCGCCGGCGCGGGGTGGTTGGCACCCTTCGGTCTGGCGAGTCGCGAATACGTGGCGGTGGGCTTGATTCTGAACATCGCGACCATCGGTGCCATCCTCCTCGGCGTCTCTCTGTTCGTTGGGTCCTCGGTTCACGCAGACGTGGTGAACGGCAAGTCTCCACGCATGGAATGGTGGGGGCTCATCCCTCTCGGGGTGGGCTTCGGTGCCGCCATCGCGACTGTGGCGACCCTGAGTTGGATCAACAGGGAGGCGAGCTACCTGACCTTTCTTCCTTTCGCAGCCGTCGCAATCGTCGGGCTGGGTATCGGCGGCGGCATGCTGATCGGCCGCGCCCTCGCGTTGCCCCCCACTGCGCCCCGGGTGTCCGTGTTCGCGCTCCCGCAGGGCGGTGGCGGGCTCACGGTCGCTGGCCGCTTCTGACGCCACTTTTGTAGCCCCCGTGCCGCAGAACGAGTTGAACGATCGTTCAGCGGCACGAACCATCTTCAGCGAGCCGAACGGCGCCGGCGCAGGCCGAGGGCGAGCAGCCCCAGCAGACCGGTGAACCCACTCACCGAGCTGCAGCCCGCGTTGCCACCTGCACCCTGCAACCGCGCACGGGTCACCGGCAGAGCGTTCTCCGGCAGCACGCAGCGGCCCACGCTGGTGTCACACATCGGCGCGGCGGCCGGGCAGTTGAGGTCTGCATCGCCCGACGGTGCACCTGCCACCAACCGCGCGCTCGCCTCTTCCACTTCGTCACTGATGCAGTCGTTGTCGCTGTCGACGTCGCGGAAGTCCGCCAGGCCATCACCGTCGGTGTCGATCGGCTGGGCAGGGTTCTGACCTGCTTCGGCCGCGTCGTTCACCCCGTCACCATCAGAGTCGGTGTCGAGGCAATCGGTCACCCCATCACCATCGGTGTCGGTGCCGGTGGCCACGCTGCCACGCTCGACCGCGTCGGGGATGCCGTCGCCGTCCGCGTCGGTGTCCTGGTAGTCGGCCTTGCCGTCGTGATCGCTGTCCACCGGGCGCTTGCCATCAGCGCCGGCTTCGAGCGCGTCCACCAGGCCATCGGCGTCGCTGTCGGTGTCGAGTGCGTCGATGACGCCATCGCCATCGGTGTCGACGCCCAGCTCCACGCCGTCGGGAATGCCGTCGGCATCGGAGTCGACGTGGGTGCGCACCGTACCGAACGCCAGCTCCTGCGCGTCGCTCACGCCGTCACCATCGGAGTCCATGTCGAGGTAGTCGGCCAGGCCGTCACCGTCGGTGTCCACCGCGAGCTCGACGGAGTCGGGGTAGCCATCGCCGTCGGAGTCGAGGTCGCGGTAGTGCGCCACGCCTTCGGTGAGGTCGCGAATGCCGTCGGCATCGCTGTCGCCATCGAGTGCATCGACGACGCCGTCGTGATCCGTATCGACCACCACGCCCCCGTTGCTCTCGACCTCATCGCCGATGCCATCGCCATCGCTGTCAGGCTGCATCGGGTCGAGACCGAGCTGCAGCTCGAGCCGGTCGACCAGGGTGTCGCCGTCGCTGTCCAGCTCGCAGATGCCCGCGGCGACCGTCTCCGAGGTGCAGAATTGTGAGGCTGGGCACCCGTTGCCGTTGATGCCGCGGCAACCGCTCACGCAGGTGCGCGTGGTGGGCTCGCAGATGTCACCGCTGGTCAAGCCGCCGCAGTCCGCGTCGGTGCCGCAGGGCACGATGCAGGCGCCCGTGGCCACGTTGCACGCGCCGCCCACTCCACAGTTGTCGCTCGGGTTGCCACGGGGCATCGAGGCGTCGGTGGAGAAGAAGGGCTCGGCGAGGTCGGGCGTGCAGTCGTTGTCGCTGTCGAGGTCGAGCAGGTTGAGCGTGCCGTCGCCATCGGTATCGGCGAACACACCCGAGATGATGCCGCGCTCCACGCTGTCGGGAATGGTGTCGGCATCGCTGTCGAGATCGATGAAGTCGGGGTGACCATCGAGGTCGGAGTCGCGCGGCACGCTGGTCGGGCCCTTCTCCCAGGTGTCGGTCAGGCCATCACCGTCGGCGTCGAGGTCGCGCCAGTTGCCCGTGCCATCGGAGTCGAAGTCATTCGACGATTCGCGGAAGTCGGCGATGCCATCTTCATCGGAGTCGAGGTCGAGCACGTCAGGCGTCCCATCGGTATCGCTGTCCGCCGGGGTGCCGGTGAGGTCCGTTTCGATCTCATCGCTGATGAGGTCGCCGTCGGAGTCGAGGTCGCGGTAGTCGGGCGTGCCATCGGCATCGGAGTCACGCTGCGCGGTCAGGCTCGTACCCCGCTCCCAGCTGTCGGGCAGCTGATCACCGTCGCTGTCGACGTCCACGTAGTCGGCGAACGCGTCGGCGTCGGTGTTGCGCGGCTGTTCACCATCGGCGCCGGCTTCGACCTGGTCGGTGATGCCGTCGTCGTCTGAGTCGAGGTCGCGCCAGTTGCCGAACCCATCGGTGTCCACGTCGGTCGCGCTCTCCACCGCGTCGGGGATGGAGTCTGCGTCGGAGTCGAGGTCGAGGTAGTCGGGCTTCAGGTCGCCGTCGGTGTTGGCCAGCACGCCGGTGCCGTTGGTCTCGAGCGCATCGCTCAGGCCGTCGTCATCGGAGTCCGTGTCGAGGAAGTCGCGCGTGCCGTCCTGGTCGGTGTCGACCGCCGTCTCCACCGCGTCGGCGATGTGATCTTCGTCGGCGTCGAGGTCACGCCAGTTGCCGACGGTGTCGCTGTCGGTGTCGGCGTTGGTCTCGATCTCGTCGGGGATGGTGTCTCCATCGGCGTCGAGGTCGAGGTAATCGGGCGTGAAGTCTTCGTCGGTGTCCACCAGCACGCCGGTGAAGTTCGACTCGACCGCGTCGCTGATGCTGTCTTCGTCGCTGTCGAGGTCGAGGTAGTCGGCCAGGTGATCGCCATCACTGTCGATGGGCAAGCCGCTCAGGCCCTTCTCGGTGGCGTCGAGCAAGCCGTCGCCGTCGGCGTCGATCGAGCGGTAGTCGGCGGTGCCGTCGTTGTTCTGGTCGCGCACGGCGTAGTTGATGACGCCGCTGCCCGCGCTGGTCTCCAGCACGTCGGCCAGACCGTTCGAGCCGAAGGGCCCCTGCACGGCGCCGTTCGCATCGAGCTGGCTCAACTGGAAGCCGGCCTCCACCGCGTCGGGAATCGAGTCGCCGTCGGAGTCGAGGTCGAGCGAATCACGCGTGCCGTCGGAGTCGGTGTCGGCCGAACCTTCGAGCGTGTCGGGGATGCCGTCGTTGTCGGCGTCGAGATCGCGCCAGTTGCCGATGCCGTCTGCATCGGTGTCGGTGGCCGTCTCGAGTGCGTCGGTCAGGCCATCGGCGTCACTGTCGAGGTCCAGGTAATCGGGCAACGAATCGCCATCGGTGTTGCGAATGGCGCCCGTCACGATGCCAGACTCCGGCGCAGACTCGATGCCGTCGGCGATGCCGTTGTTGCCCACCGGGCCGCTGAGCCGGGTGACCGCGAGGTCGTCGCTGAAGCCCGCTTCGATGACGTCGGCGATGCCGTCGGCGTCTGAATCGGAGTCGCGCAGGTCGGGCGTGCCATCGCTGTCGGTGTCGACCAGCACGGCCAGGCCGTGGTTCTCGATGGCGTCGAGCACGCCGTCGTCATCGGAGTCGAGGTCGAGGTGATCCGCCACGCCGTCGCCGTCGGTGTCGAGGTCGGCGAAGTTCGGGCCGCTCTCGAGATCGTCGGTCAAACCGTCGTCGTCGGAGTCACCGATGTGGAACAGGCCGCTGGCCGCGTTCGCCGAGCCGCGGGTCACGCTGATGGTGTTCGAGGTGGCCGCCCCGTTGCTCGCGAGCGTGGTGCCCGAAGCGACGGTGACCGAGTTCAAGACCCAGCCGCGCACGTCTTCCAGCTTCACGCGGTAGTTGCCGGCGATCACCGCGGGGAACGCGAAGGCGCTCTGGCCATTCGAGCTCTGCGTATCGGTGAGGTTGTCGTTCGCATCGAACAGCTTCACCGCGACGTTCTGCACGACGCGGCCTTCGACCGAAGCGAGCGAGCCCGCGATGGTGCCACCACACGCTGCCACGCCGGGCGCGGCGAACTGCACCGAGCGCTGAATGGGCGCGAACGGAATGACGCTGGCGTCGATCAACGTGAGCGAACCTGCGCCTTCCGCGATGGTCGAAGCCGGAGCCGCGGTGGGCAACAGCCCAGGGCCGCTCGGGCACGTGTCGACCGTGGTGAAGCACAGCTCGGGCGAGCCGCTGACGATGGTGAAGTCGGCGGTGGGGTTCCCCGTGCTGGTGAGGTCGGCGAAGGTCACCTCGAACGTCGGCGCCGTGCCCGTCATGGCCGTGGTGAGGCCCGAGAGGTCGACCTTTTGATTTGCGGGAATCGGCAGGTTCGACCAGCCGGGGATGATGGCCTTGGCCGTGTCGCGCACGGTGAGCGTGGCCGTCGAGTATTCGGTGGTGGCGGGCGCAGTGAGCTTGAAGATCGACCAGTCACCGACACGTTTGGCCGGATCGCAGGCCAGGCGGGGCAGGGTGATGGCCGGCTTGAACTTCGCGAGGCCGGGGGGCGGCGCGCAGCCGTTCTGGCCGGTCTGCACGTTGAAGGTGCGAATGGTGCCGTCGTCGCCGTTGGTCCACACGCAGTTCTCGTCGGCCGGGTCGACCCGCGCCGTGTAGATGGAGGGCACGGTCAGGGGGAACGCCGTGTTCGTGGTGGCGCACTTCGCGGCGGTGGCCGAGTCCCAGCACTGCAGACGTGAGGAGCTCATCGGGAAGTAGAGCTTCGTGCCGCCGAACGAGGTCGAGGAGTAGTAGTCGCCGCAGCAGCCGCTGGTGACGGGGTTTCCGGCCATGAAGGTCGAGAACGCCGCGGGCAAGGTGCTGGCAGCGCCGGTGGCAGACCAGCAATCACCCTGCACGCAGACGTTGAGCGAACCGTTCGCGTCAGGCACGGCCATGACGGGGCGCGCCTTGGCGGTGCTGGTACCGGCGACGGGCCAGCCGTTGGTGCAGGACGCCTTGGTCGACGGGTCGAAACACTTCACCTTGCCGGTGCCGTGCACGTAGACGAGCCCTTCGATGGTGGTGATGCTGATGGTGCCCGAGTTCGTGCCGCCAAAGCCCGCGTAGGGTTGGCCCGCGCAGGGCGCCCCGGTGGCGACGTCGAGGCAGGTGAGCCGGCCCGAGCGCGAGTCGAGGCTGTAGAGCTCTTTGCCCACCGCGACGAGGTCGATGTGCGCGTCGAAGCTGTTGCTCGCCGAGAAGCCGGCCGAGACGAAGCGCGTGGGGCAGAACGAAGGCGGCGAGTAGCTCGTGCCGAGCGAGCCCGACACGTCGACACACTCCCAACCGGCCTGGCCGGTCACCGAACTGAAGGTCTCGTGCCAGAAGTAGCCGGTGTCGGCGTCGATCCAACCGGTCGAACGATTGCTCGTGTGGAAGAGCGTGAAGGGGTACCCCGCGCCGCACGAGCTGCCGTCGGCGGCGTTGCGGCACATGATGGTCTGCGGGCCGTCGTGGTGGTGCACGTTGAACACGCGTTTGCGGTCGGGGCTGAAGAACACGTCCCAGCCGTCACCTGCCGAGCCGCCCGAGAAGTTGGCCGCGGTCGGCGGAGGGGCGGTGGCCGTCGTCGCGCCGATGAACATCTGGTAGCCGTTGACCACGCCGTCGTACCGAACGCTGCCGGTGGTGACGATGCGATCGACCGACGACCAACCGGCAGCCGAAGCAGGCGAGATGACGCCGCCGTCGGAGTAGTACGTCGCCGTCCACCCTTCGGGGATGGTGGGCGCGGAGGTGAGGTGCTGCCGCGAGAGATCGATGCGGGCGCTCAGTTCGTTGGCAACCACCGTGCGCACGTTCTGCAACGGCACCTTCGCCGAGTAGTCGACCGTGCTGCCCTGCGCAGGCGCGAGGGTCGAAGCGGTGAAGGTGAACTGCGAGCTGCCGTTGAATGCGGCCACGCCGCCATCGCTGGCCACGCTGGGCGCTTCATAGAGGCCGTTGACCGTCGAGGTCGCACCGCCGCTCATCACCACCGGGCCGGAGTTGCCGCCGATGGCCGAGGCGTTCACGGTGACGCCAGGCACCACGGAGATCGACTTCAAGTCGAAGCCCGAAGCCCCCGCCATGCGCACGCCGTAGGTCTGCGGGAGCAGGGCAGGGAATGAGTAGGTGCCGTCGGCGGCCGTGCTGGCCGTGAGCGGCGCGCCGGCCGCGCCGGGCACCGTCTGGCCCAACGAGTCGAGCAGGCCGACCTCGAGCCCCGCCATGGGGACGATGGGCGCGGCGGTGGCGAGCGTGCCTTGCAGCGTCGCTCCACAGTTGCTCACCAGGGCCGCCGCGTCGTTGATCGAGACGCTGGTGCCGGTGAAGGCGACAGGGCTCCCACCGCTGAGTGCGGCCGAACCGCTGCCGTTCACAGGGGTCGAGCTGGCCCCGCCGACGGGGAACAAGCCGAAGCCCGTCTGGCAGGCGCGCATCTGGGTCGAGAGGCACAGCTGCGGTGAATCACCGAGCACCTTGAAGTCGGCCTTGGGGCCGCCGGTGACCGTGCCACCGCTGATGACGGACGCCATTCCCACGAAGGTGATGGCGAACGAGGGGTTGAGGCCCGTCGCAGCCGTGCTCAGGCCCGAGAGGTCGAGCACCTGGTTTGCCGGCAGCGCCACGTTCACCCAGCCGGCGATGTCGACGCCCGCGCTGTCTTTGATGGTGACGGTGGCCGACGTGTACTCGGAGGGCTCGGGGTTCTGCACGGTGAAGCTCTTCCACGCGCCGACGCGGGTGGCGGCGTCACACGCGAGCCGAGGAATGACGGCCTGCGGGTAATAGGTGGCGACCGGGGGCGGAGGAGGCGGCGCCTTGCAGCCCGCCGTGCCCGTCGGCAAATCCCACGTACGAATGGTGCCGTCGTCGCCGTTGGTCCAGATGCAGTTGACGTTCATCGGGTCGACCACGATCGAGTACTGCACCGGGATCGCGATGGGCCAGTTGGGGCACGCGGCGTCGGTGGCGGAGTCGAAGCAGAACGCCCGGCCCGACGGGCCCGGCCAGAACACGCGGCTGCCGCCGAAACCGAGGCCGTTGTACTGAGGGTAGTAGCCGTAGATGCTCAGCGAGCTCGGCCGATTGACGCCCACGTACGAACGGAAGTTCGCCGAGAGCGTGGTGGCGCCGCCCGACAGGTCGAAGCACGAGGTCACGCTCCCGCTGGTGGTCGCACAGACGTTGCGCACCACGCCGTCTGCGTCGGGCACGGGCATGAGCGGGTTGTCACCCGCGTACTGAGGCCAGGTCATGCCAGCGCACGCCGCGTGGGTGGCGGGGTCGAAGCACTTCACCGAGCCATTGACGAGCGAGTAGATCTTGTCGCCGATCGCCTTCACGTTGCTGCTGCTGTGGCTGGTGCCGCCGAAACCCGCGTACGGCTGACCTGCGCACGGCGTGGCGGTGTCGAGGTCGAGGCAGGTGAGCGCTCCGTTGCTCATCGAGACGCTGTAGAGCTCGCGGCCGACCACCGCGATGTCCATGTGGCTGTTGTAGCCCTGGTTGATGGCCGTACCCGCCGAGACGAAACGCGGCGTGCAGTACGCGGGCGTGCCGCTGACGTCGACGCACTCCCAGCCGGAGGTGCTGTTGTTGTTCGTCGGGTGCCAGAGGTGGTTGTTGGTCGGGTCGACCCAGCCCGTCGAACGATCGGCCGTGTGGTAGAGCTGAAACGGGTAGCCCGCGCCGCAGGTGCTGCCGTCGGACGCGTTGCGGCACATCACCGTCGCCGGGCCGTCGTGGTGGTGAATGTTGAAGACCTTGGTGCGGGCCTCATTGAAGAAGACGTCCCAGCCGTCGCCGGCCGAGCCGCCCGAGAAGCTGGTGGCCGTCGGAGGGGCGACCACGGTGCCGTCGGCGTGACCGATGATCACCTGCTGGCCGACCGCCGAGCCGTCAGACTCGACGCTGCCGCTGGCGACGATCTTGTCGACGTTCGCCCAGGCCGCCGGCGAGCTCGGCGCCGCGGCGAGCGCGGTGGTGCCGTTGAAGTACGTGGTCGTCCACCCGTCGGGCACGGTGGGCGCCGCGGTGGCGGTCATCTTCGTCTTGTCGAAGGTCACCTGGAGCGACTGGCTGATCAACGACTGATCAGCGTGCACCGGAGCGGTCAGGGTGAGGTTCACCACGCCGCTGACGGCGGGCGAGAGCGTCGACGCGGTGAGGCTCACGTCGGTGCCCAGCGCCTGACGGCTCTTCGCGGCCGTCGAAGGGGTGGTCTTCTTGTCGCTGCAGGCGGTGAGAACCGTCAGCGCGGCGACGACGATCGTCTTGAAGAGAGATGAAGTGCGGTTCACGGCTTGGCCTCGAGGTTGGTGATGTGGAACTCGACCCGGCGGTTGCTCTGCCGGTTTGCGTCGGTGTCATTGGGGAAGAGAGAGCGTTCGCTCCCGAAACCAGCGGCCTGGAAGCGCGCGGCTTCGAGACCCTTCTGAACCATCCAGCCGACCACGCTCTTCGCGCGGCGCTGGCTGAGATCCTTGTTGAACGCGGCAGGACCGCGGTCATCGGTGTGGCCTTCGACGCGGTACTGGTAGTGCGCCGGCAGCTTCTGAATCGCGGCGAGCACCTTCTCCAGCACTGCGTTGCTCTCGGGGAGAATGCGATCGCTGCTGGTCTCGAAACGCACGAGGTCGAGCACGAGCTGATCACCGACGACGGCGCCGGTGGGGCAACCGTTCTTGCTGCTGTCGGCGCTGTCGACACCGCTCTCGGTGGGGCAACCGTCGTCAGCGTTGCTGATGCCATCGGCGTCGTCATCGGCCCTCGCGTGGGCGGCGGCGGCCTCGGCTGCGGCCAGCTCCGAGGCGGCCTTCTCCGAAGCGAGGCGCTGTTGCTCGGCCTGCGTCTTCGCGGCCGCGGCTTCTTCGAATTCACGCTGCGCCTTCGCCAGCTCGGCGGCGGCGTACGCGGCGCGCTGCTGATCAGCCAGCGCCGCGCGGCACGGAGGGTCTTCACTGGGCGGAACCCACTCGACGCTCAGCAGCCCGCGGAACGAAGGTGAACCCAGGGCCACCGTGGCGCCCCGGCCGACACCCGCGCCGATGCGCCACTGCGAGGTGACGTCGAAGTGCGCGCCCAGCAGCAGGTCGAGCGAAGTCGAAGAGGCGGCGAAGGCCTGCTTGAAGGTGGTGCTGGCGGCGAGCTCAGGCCCGACCAGCAGCCGGCCGCCCAGGGTCTTCCAACCCACCGCGAGGCCACCTTGCGCCTGGTGGCCCAGTTGGCCACCCGCGTACGTGGAGTCGCGGCCGCTGAGCTGCACGCCGAGGCGCGCGCTCCAGGCAAACGCCTGAGCGACTTCGCCGGCGATCTGCAGCTGGGCCGAACCACGCAACGCCGCGTCACCCGCGTACGCCTTCGGGTCGCCGGTGGGAATGAACAGCCGCACGCCGAGACCCGCGCGGAACGAATCAGAGGCGCTGCCGTAGAAGCGCCAGTCGCCGCCCACGCGCAGATCACCCAGACCACTGCGCTGGGGCGCGGCGTAGGTGACGAGGCCGATCTGGCCGGTGGTGCCGTCGGCGTAGATGACGACGGGGAGATCGACGCCGACGCGGAACCGATCGCCCAGGTTGAGTGAGCCGCCGAGGTGACCGACCGCGAAGTTGCGGGTGACCGCGACCAGCTCTTCCTGGCCGCTCTCCGTCATCTGGTAGACGACCAGCGGCTTGTACGCGTAGTCGGCGACCAGACCGAAGGTCGGCATGCCGTCGGAGCGCCAGTCGAGCGAGTCGAGCGTGAAGTAGCGGCTGCCGCGTTCAGCGGGCTCGTAGCGCGAGAGCGCGAAGCCCTGCGCGGTCGACTCTTCCGCGTTGACGGTGGGCGCAGCGAGCATCGCAAGCGCGCTCGCGCTGGCCATCACGTTCTTCCAGATCCGGTTTGCCATGCGCCCGCGCTGTGCAACGCGTGGTCCCGCACGAGCCGTGGGTCATCGGGTGGCTCAGGGGTCGAGCGCACCTGCCTCGTGCGTCTTCGACGTCGATTCAGTTCGGGGGCTTGCGCGACTCCTGAGTGGGCCCAGACATGTGCGTCAACGTTCAGGCGATCGCCGTGAGGTGAGCTTCGACCTCGTGAAGCTGATCCCGACCCGCCCACCCACTGCCTCCCTTTCCCCGAGGGGGAGCGGGTCGGGGAGAGGGCTGATCAGCGGCTCGCCGCCAGCGCCATTCGTTCACGATGCTTGGAGGGCGCGCGCACCTCGAGGTACCGCAGCACCTTGTCCCGCACGAGCGGGCGCACCCGCCAGAAGGCCGTACTCGGATCCCGAATCGACGGCTCACGTTCGAACCAGTCGACGATCTTCCCCACGTCTTCGCCCGGGAAGAACGGCACCAGCGTGTCTTCATCGACGCGCTCGAGGTAGCAGATGCGTTCGAACCACTCGCGCTCGCGGGGCGACATCCACCGCGTGGTGCGGTCGAAGAACTTCCGCAAGAACAACGCCGAGTCCGCGCCTGCCGCACCCGCCTCTTCGATCGCCAGGGTCAGCAGAAAGGGGTAGCCCTGCGTCGCCTCGTACAGGGCGCGCCTGCGTTCTTCTGGAACGCCCGCCTGGGCGAGCAGCTGCGTGGCCGTCGGTTCGTCGAACGCCGACAGCTTCACGGGCGCGCGCAGGTACTGCTTGCTGTGTTGCGCCCAACCTTCGTGGGTCGCCTCGAGGTCGTCGCGGCAGAGCACCACCATCACCGTGTCGAAACCCGCGGCGGCGAGTCGAGGCACGAACGCCCCGACCAGAAACTCGCTCAATAGGGGAGAGAGGATTTCGTAGTCGTCGATCACCAGCAGCAGACGTTTCGCTCCGTCGATCTGGCCGTGAAGAAACGTGAGCCTGTCTTTGGCCTGGTACCCGCCGATCGCCGCGGAGAGGTCGGTGACCAGCTGCTCGGCGGTGAAGGCGAAGAGCTCGCGGCGCACCCGGTCTTGATCAGAAAAGCCCAGAATCTGCCGCAGCCTTCCCACCCCTTCCGTGAGGCTCTTCAGCTCGCGCGCCTGCTTCCACGCGAAGTCGAGCGCACGTTCGACGTCTTCTTCGTCGAGGGCTTTGGCGCCCTCGAGCGCGACCTGCCCCACCTTCGCCGCCGCGCCCAGCCACCCGGTGAGCCGGCCCGAGGCGACCTTGAGATGACGTGAGCCGTTCGGCACCGCGGCGTTCAGCACGTGCCCGGCCTTGAGCAGCGCCAGCACGGAATCGCGAACCAGCTCAGGCACGCCGCTCTTCTTGAGCTCAGCGGAGGCGCGCTCGATCACCTCTCGATGCAACTGCGCCACGCGCCGCAAGTGAGGGAAGTAGTCCTTCTTCGGATCCGCCGGCGGCGGCAGGCTTCGGCGAAAGAGCTGCTCCAGCACGGCGAAGAAGTCGGAGCGCGCCTCGACGTTGGCCGCGTTCACCGACAGGTGCACGTACCCCGCCGCCCCGAGATCGAAGTCGGCCAGCACGTGCGAGAGGAGGAAACTCTTCCCCACGCCCCCTGGCCCGCTGATGGAGCAGATGTTCAGGCCGCGCTGGGGCGCCTCCAGCAGATGCCTCAGCTGGGCGACCTCCGAGGGCCGATTGCTGCCTGCTTCATTCATCAGCCCAACTTCCCCGGCTTCCTCGCCCAGGGAAAGCGCAGAAACGTGAAGCCGCGCGGGCATTGAGTACACTCCGGGGCTCGTTTCATGACCGACCCCGTTCGCCGCTTCGGCGACTTCCTCATTCAGCAAGGCCTCGTCACCGAGGGACAGGTCCAGGAAGCGCTGGCCCTGCAGCCGTTGACCGGCAGCCGCGTCGGTGAGTCGTTGCTCTCGTTGGGTTACCTGACCCGCGGCCAGCTGCAGCGCGCCTTGTCGTTCGCCGTGCAGAAGGGCGACGCGGTGGTGCTCGATCGCCCGCCGCTCGGTGAGATTCTGGTGGGGCTTCGCTACGTGAGCGAAGCGCAGGTGGAGGCCGCCCTCGCTTCGCAGCAGAAGACCGGCAAACGCATCGGCGAAGTGTTGGTCGAGCAGGGCGCCATCGATCACAAACAGCTCTACGAAGCGCTGGGGCTGCAGGCCCGCATGTCGCCCAGCACGCCCGAGCCCCCGAGCACCACCGAAACCACGGTGCCCGCCAACGGCCTTCGCCTGATGGTGATCGACGACAGCGAGCTCGCCTGTGCGCTCGTGCAGGAAGCGCTCAACGCGCAGGGCTACGAGGTCACCTGCTTCAACGATCCGTTCCTCGCGCTCGAACAGATCGACGTCATCAAGCCGCACCTGGTGCTGACCGATCTCGACATGCCCGGCATCGATGGCAGCGAAGTCTGCCGAAGGCTCAAGCACGGGCCCACGCACTCGTTGCCGGTGATCATCCTCACCGCCAACGACGCCGACACGCAGCGGGTGAAGGGCCTGCGTGAAGGCGCCGACGACTACGTGAACAAGGGCGCTTCGATGGAAGAGCTGGGCGCGCGGGTAGAGACCGTGCTGCGCCGCACGCGCGAGACCGAGCGCATGCGACGGCTCTTCGCCCGCTACACCTCCGACGCGGTGGTCGAGGAGATCCTCCGTCACGGTGACATCGTGCTCACCGGTGAGAAGCGCGAAGTGACGGTGTTGTTCGCCGACATCCGCAACTTCACCGCCTTCGCCGAGTCGCGCCCTCCAGAAGAAGTGATGCGCATGCTCAACGACGTGCTCGGCCGGCTCGCCGACGCGGTGCTGGAGTGGGGCGGCACGCTCGACAAGTTCTTAGGCGACGGCTTGATGGCGGTGTGGGGCGCGCCGGTTCGTCACGAAGACGACGTCGCTTCAGCGGTGAGCGCGGCGCTGCGCATGCACGCTGAGCTGCGAGTCTTGAATGCGCTCAACCCCGAAGGGCCGCAGTTCGAGCTGGGCATCGGGCTCAACACCGGGCCGGTGCTCGCCGGCAGCCTGGGGAACACCCGGCGCACCGAATACACCTGCATCGGCGACACGGTGAACGTGGCCAGCCGGCTCTGCGCGCTCGCGGGCCCCGGCGAGATTCTGGTCGGCGAAGGCACCGCCACCGCGCTCGCTCACGTCGGCACGCTCGAGCCGCTCATTCCGGTGCGCGTGAAAGGCAAGACCCACCCGGTGCCGCTCTTCCGTGTCACCCCGGAGCTCGACGATGCGCTCTCCGCGCAGCGGCGCTTTTAGAATCCAGTTAGAAAGAAGCCGATGACCTACTCGCTCGACGCGCTCAAGAAGAACCGGGTGTCTGCGCTGCTCTACGGCGGCACCGAAGCCGATCGCCGCGCGCTCGCCGTCGCCGCGACGCAGGAAATCGCCGGTGCTGGGTTGATCGAAGCCAAAGATGCGGCCTCGCTCGAGCGTGCGGTCACCAATTCCCGCGCGGTGGTCTACGTGCCTGACGTGACCGTGCTGCCCCCGGTCACCCAACGTTTCGTGGTGCGCATCCTCCGCGAGCGGGAAGAGCGCCCCAAGCTGGTGCTTGGTCTGCCCACTTCTCCGGAGACCGCCGCCCAGAAGGGGGGCCTGACCGAAGACCTGCGCTACTGGCTCACCCACTCCACGATCGACGTGAAGGCCCGCGCCAGCCGACGGTAGTGGAGAGGTTGGCAGTTGAAGTCGCGGGCCTGCGCTGGCAAACACAGAAGCATGTCTACCGACTCCATGGACGACCGCCGCAAGGCTCTCGAGGAACAGTTCTTTCAGAAGCACGAGAAGGAACTCGTCCAGAAGCTCAAAGACGCCGCCGCGAAGGAGAGCTCGAAGGAAGAGCTGCAGAAGCTCACGGGCATCACCGATGAGAAGGTGCTCGAGGCGCTCGCCGAGCTGAAGCTGGGCGGCGCGGCCACCCTGGTGATGTCGCTCTACCCGGTGATCGAAGTCGCGTGGGCCGACGGCGCCATCGACACGAAGGAGCAGGAGGCGATCATGGAGGCCTCCAAGAGCATCGGCCTCGAGAAGGCGAGCCCCGCGTACGAGTTCCTCGGCAAGTGGATCGCCGAGAAGCCCGAGCAGAGCTGGCACACCCTCTGGGTCGATTACGTGAAGGCCCTCGTCGCGAACATGAAGCCCGACGACAAGGCGCTGCTGAAGACCACCGTGCTGGGCCGCGCGCTCACCGTGGCCGAGGCTTCGGGTGGTTTCATGGGCGTCGCGTTCCGCGTGTCGGATGCCGAAAAGCGCGTGCTCGCGAAGCTCGAGCAGGCGTTCGCCTGACGCTTCAGTCTCTGAGCAGCTGAAAGCCCATCGCGCGACGGCCCAGGGCGCGCGACGCGGTCACCCAGAGCAGCATCAGCGGCTCGAGCAGCCGGGCGTTCTTCAGAGGTCCCGCGAAGACAGGAACGAAGCCGACGTCGCTCACCAACTGCGAGACGACCTCGCGCCCCTCGGTGTCGTCACCGCAGAAGAAGTTCGCTGCCGGGCCGCTGGCGTAGATCGGCGTCGCGAGGTTCTCGGCGCCCTGGGCGTTGAACGACTTGAACACCCGGGCCCCCGGCATCTTACGGGCGATCTCTTCGGCCCACGACGTGGTGTGGCCGAACTCGAGCTTGAAGCCGCCAGCCAGTCGATTGGTGCAATCGATGACCAGCTTGCCTTCGAACCGGGTGCTCGCGGCGAAGGCCTCGACGGCCGCGGCCGGAAGGGCGAGCGCGACCACGTCACTCGACGCCACGGCCTCGGCGGGCGAAGAGACGCGCGCTCCAAGCTCGTGGGCGAGCGCCTGCACCTCGGCCTCCCCTGGTGACCGAACGCCCAGCGTCACGCGGTGACCAGCGGCAGCCCACGCGCGCGCCAACCCCGCACCGATGTGCCCCGCACCGATGACCGCGACCGTGCGGGCTGGGCTCGACTTCACGTGCACTGCTGCCCTCGCACCTTCGCTTTCGAGCCGCAGGCCGATGCGCCGCCCCTGCCGTTCCACCATGGCCAGGTGAATCCACAACGCGGCCGTGGGCTCGAGCAGCCGCGCGTTCGACGCGGGGCCCACGTCGATGGCGTCGAACCCGATCGACGCCGCGAGGTCTCTCACCGTGGCGCGCGCTGCCGCGTCGTCGCCGCACAAGAACATCGTCGCTGCGCGGCCGCCGAGTTGCGGCTGCGCCAGCACCTCGAAGCCCACCGTGTTGAAGCACTTCACCACGCGCGCCCGGGGAACGAGCCGTTGCAGCACCTCTGCGCCCGCGTCGGTGTGCCCGACGGCGAGCACCAGCCCGGGCAACAGTGGATTGGTCGCGTCGATCACCACCTTGCCGTCGAGCGAGCCGGCCGCGCGCACCACCGACTCCAATGCGTCGTAGGGCGTGCAGAGCACCGCCAGCTCGGCAGCCGCTGCGATGGGGCCAATCGTGTCACGCGTGCTGTACGAAACGGTGTGGCCCGCCTTCGTGAAGGCCGCTCCGAGGGTGGTGCCGACCTTGCCTGCGCCGAGAATGCCGATGCTCATGGTGACCACTCATCGCCGGGGTGCTCAGGCCCACCCGCTTCGCAGCGCGCGAGACGCTCAGCTCTTGCAGCAGCGCGTCGAGGGTCTCCAGCAGGTTGAGATCGAGGTCCATCGCGTCATTGCAGCAGACGAAACTGATTGATGCAGCACATTCATTCGCCGCAACACGTTCGCGTGCGCACTGTGGGGTCGTCCATTCACCCCGGAGCGGCACCCATGAGCCTCAAGAACCCCAACGTCAGCAGCACCAGGCACCCCAAGCGCATCGCCATCGTCATCTCCAACCCCACGCTCTCCACCACGGTGGGCTGGCCGGTCGGCTTCTGGTGGAGCGAGCTGACACACCCGTACCTCGCGTTCACCGAGGCGGGGTACCAGGTCGAGCTCTTCAGCCCCGAAGGCGGCAAGTGCGTCGGTGATGGCCTGAGCGACCCGCGCGACCCCTCGGGCTACTCGGCGAGCGACCTCATCAGCATGGGCTTCGTGTCCACCCCGAAGCTCGCGGCGCTGGTCGACGACACCAAGCCGGTCTCCGCACTCGACGTCTCGAAGTTCGACGCGTTGGTGGTCGCCGGGGGGCAGGCGCCGATGTTCAGCTTCGAGAAGGCAGTGCCGCTGCAGAAGAAGTTCGTCGAGTTCTACGAGAGTGAAAAGCTCGCGGCGGCGTTGTGCCACGGCGTGGCGTTGCTGCGCTTCGCCAAGCTCAGCACCGGTGAGTTCCTCGTGAAGGGCAAGACGGTCACCGGCTTTGCGAACGTCGAAGAAGACTTCGCCGACGAAGCGGTGTGGAACATGGGGGCGCTCCCCCGAGGCAAACACCTCATGCCATGGCGCATCGAAGACGAGTTGGAGAAGCTCGGCGCGAACTACGTGCAGGCGGGCCTGTGGCGCGGCTTCGCGGTGCGCGACGGCAACCTCATCACGGGGCAGCAGAACTACTCGGGCGCTGAGACCGCTGAGCTCGTCATCGAGACCCTGGGGCGCTGAGCGATGCGCGCCGAGCTGAACGAGCCCGTCACCGTGGTGGCGACCCGGCGCGTGAAGGTGGGCCGCGAGCGCGACTACGAGGCCTGGCTCGAACGGCTGCTCGAGGGCGCGAAGGCAATGCCGGGCTACCTGGGTACCACCGTGCAGCGCCCGCGGCCCGGCGAGCGCGAGTACACCAGCGTGTTCCGCTTCGAGACGGTGGAACACCTGCGCGGCTTCGAAGGCAGCGACCTGCGCGCCCGGGCGCTTCGAGAGGTGGTCGACCTGGTGGAGGCGGACGCCGTCTGGAGCCGCCTCACGGGCCTGGAGTTCTGGTTCACGCCGCCTCCCGGCATGGTGGTGCCGCAACCCTCGAAGCTGCGCATGTCGCTGGTGATGATCGCCGTCGTGTACGGCCTGGTCTCCAGCATCGGGTCGCTGGTGGCGCTGGTGCTCTCGAACGCGCCGGCGCCCTTGCGGCTGCTGGTCACCATCACCCTCGAGGTGTTCCTGATGACGTACGTGTTGATGCCGCGGCTCACGAAGCGCCTCGCGCGCTTCATCTACCCCGCACCGTGACAGCGCTCCTCCTGCTCCAGCTCGTCTCGGCTCAGGTCAACGCCGAGGCGCTCAAGGCGAACCCGTGGAAGAGCGGGCTCTCGTTCGGTGCCGACGGCTCATTGTTCTTGAGCCGGGGCAACGTCGTGTTCCTCGAGGGCGCCGCGACCCTGCGCGCGCAGTATCAGTCAGCAGAAGACGGCTTCGTGAAGCAGCGTGTCTTCGTGGTGGGCAACGCGCGCTATTCCGAAACGGCGCGGGGGCCCTTCGTGAATCAGACCTTCGCGCACGCGCGGTGGACGGCGATGTGGCACCCGAGAGTCGGCAGCGATGTGTTCGTGCAGTACCAGACCAACCAGTTCTTGCGCATGCAGGCGCGCGCCGTGGGCGGCCCCGGTGTGCGGGTCGAGGCGGTGCGCACGAAACACTTCGCGGTGTGGCTCGGGAGCACGGATGTTCGAGTACGACCGGCTCTCCGTGGTCGCCATGGGCGCCGAGCCGCTCGAGACGTTCGACGTGCGCTGGTCGAACTACCTCACGCTGCGGCTCTCGCTGTTCGACGATCGGCTGCTGATGCAGAACACGACCTACGCGCAGCCGCGCTTCGACGTCTTTGCTGACGCGCGCTTCTTGAACGAGACCGAGCTCATGGCGAAGGTCATCGACGCCTTGATGCTCGGCGTGACGGTCAGCGTCCTGCACGACACGCGGCCACCGGAGGGCGTGGTGCCGACGGATTTGCGGGTCTTCACCACGCTGCGATTCAGCTTCGAGGTCCCGCTGCCAAACTGAGGTCAGGAGGCGGGGTTTGGTGCCGTAATCGATTGAAAAAACTGGGGAAATCATGCGCTACACGCCTGTTTCCTTCGTTGCCTCGGCGCGTCGCGCGGGGTAATTCAGCGCACCGATGTCAGACGAAATCAAAGACCCGCCCGCGGCCGCTCCGGTCCCTCCTCCGCCGCCTTCGAACATCGGCACGTTGGTGCAGCGCTCCATCGAAGAGGAGATGCGCAAGAGCTACCTCGACTACTCCATGAGCGTCATCGTCGGGCGTGCGTTGCCCGACGTGCGTGACGGCCTCAAGCCGGTGCATCGCCGGGTGCTCTACGCGATGCAGGATCTCTCGAACACGCACGCGCGCCCGTACAAGAAGTCGGCGCGCATCGTGGGCGACGTCATCGGCAAGTATCACCCGCACGGTGATCAGTCGGTCTACGACGCGATCGTTCGCATGGCGCAGCCGTGGTCGATGCGCGCGCCGCTCATCGATGGCCAGGGCAACTTCGGTTCGCTCGACGGCGATTCACCCGCCGCCATGCGTTACACCGAGATCCGCATGGAGCGCCTCGTGGAGGAGATGCTCCACGACCTCGACAAGGACACCGTCGACTTCCAGCCCAACTACGACGGCTCGTTGCGCGAGCCGGTGGTGATGCCCTCGCGGTTCCCCAACCTGCTCATCAACGGCAGCGACGGCATCGCGGTCGGCATGGCCACCAAGATTCCCCCGCACAACCTGGGAGAGGTCATCGATGCCACCGTGCATCTGATCGACAACCCCAAGGCGCGTTGGGAAGACCTGATGAAGTTCGTGCAGGGCCCCGACTTCCCCACCGCCGGCATCATCGCGGGGCGCGAGGGCATTCGCCGGGCGTACGAGACGGGGCGTGGCTCCATCACCATTCGCGCGCGTGTCGAGGTCGAGACCGACAAGAAGAACGGCCGCGACACCATCATCATCAAGGAGATCCCCTTCCAGCTGAAGAAGGAGGTCCTGGTGAAGCAGCTGGCCGACCTCGTGCGCGAGAAGCGCGTGGAAGGCATCAGCAACATCGAAGATCACTCGAGCATGAAAGACGGCGTGCGCGTCGTCATCGAGCTCAAGCGCGACGCGGTCACCGACATCGTGCGCAACAACCTGTTCCAGAACAGCTCGTTGCAGATCAGCTACGGCATTCAGATGCTGGCGATCGACCAGGGCCAGCCGCGCACCCTGGGTCTCAAGGAGATCCTCGAGAAGTTCATCATTCACCGGCGTGAAGTCGTCACCCGCCGCAGCCGCTTCGAGCTCAAGAAGGCGAAAGACCGCCTGCACATCGTCGAGGGCCTGCTGGTCGCCACCAGCTGGAAAGACTTCCTCGACCACATCATCGCCACCATCCGCGCGTCGAAGGATCCCGATGAGGCGCGTTGGGCGTTGATGCACATCGTCTCGCCGGCGCTCTACGAGTCGCCCAGCTTCAAGCACCTGCCCCGGCTCGACTTCTCGTCTGCGAAGCGGTCGATGGACGCGATCGCCGCCCGCGCGCAGGCCGCCGAGCCCAAGTACACCGGCATCTCGCGTCAGTACGACCCGGGCTTCTCCGAGTTGCAGGCGCGCAGCATTCTCGACATGCGCCTGCAGCGCCTGACCGGCCTGCAGCAAGAAGAGCTCTTCATGGAGTTGCTCGAGCTGTCGCGCGAGATCGCCAAGCTGGAAGACATCCTCGCGAACGAGTCGTCGCTGCTCACCGTCATCAAGAACGAGCTCAAGGAAATCCGCGAGCGTTACGCCGACCCCCGCCGCACGGAGATCGTGGGCGAAGTCGGTGAGATGTCGAACGAGGATCTGATCGCCGACGAAGACATGGTGGTGACGCTCAGCCACGCCGGCTACGTCAAGCGCACCCCGGTCTCCGAGTACCGCGCGCAGCGTCGTGGCGGCCGCGGCAAGACGGGAGCGACGACGAAAGAAGAAGATTTCGTCACCGACTTCTTCGTGGCCAGCACGCACGCGTACCTGATGCCCATCACCAGCCGCGGCCAGCTGTACTGGTTGCGCGTGCACGAGATTCCGCTCGGCAGCCGCTCCGGCAAGGGCAAACCAATCGTCAACCTGGTGCAGTTTCAGGAAGGCGAGAAACTCGCGCAGGTGTTGGTCACCCGCGAGTTCGAAGAGAACAAGTTCGTGCTCTTCGTCACCCGCGCAGGCGTGGTGAAGCGCACCGATCTGACCGCGTTCGAGAACGTTCGTTCGTCGGGTCTGAAGGCGCTGGGCATCGATGACGGCGACGCGCTGGTCGGCGTGAAGATCACCGACGGCACGAAGGACGTGATCATCAGCACCGCGCAGGGCATGTCGATTCGTTTCAACGAGACCGAGGTGCGCTCGATGGGCCGCGCCGCGTTCGGCGTGAAGGGCATCACCCTGGAAGAAGGCGACGCGGTGGTCTCGGCCGAGGTCGTGGAGAAGGGCACCACGCTGCTCACCGTCACCGAGAACGGCTACGGCAAGCGCACGGTCGAAGACGAGTACCGGGTGCAGGGCCGTGGCGGTAAGGGCATCATCGACATCAAGACCACCGAACGAAACGGCCCGGTGGTGGGTGCGGTGCAGGTGAAGGACGACGACGAGGTGATGCTGGTGACCTCGGGTGGCGTGCTGATCCGCATGGGGGTGAAGGAGATCTCTGTCATCGGCCGCAATACGCAGGGCGTGCGGTTGATCACGCTCGACGATGCGACCGAGAAGGTGGTCGGCATCTCGCACCTGCCGAAGGAAGAGGCGGTCGAGGGTGAGGCCGCCGTGGTCGCGCCGGCGCCGTCTGCGCCAGCTGAGACGCCTCCGGAAACGCCTTCAGAAGAGTCGAAGGAAACGCCGCCGGAAGAGTGACGAAGGAACCTCCCTCTCCCTCTGGGAGAGGGTCGGGGTGAGGGTGCTCGAAA
>JANODF010000429.1:0-19051 GCA_031412555.1 Archangium sp.
CGCAATTCTTTCCCTCTCCCGAAGGGAGAGGGTCAGGGTGAGGGCCTCACAAACCGATGAAGAAGTGCGTCGCTGGCTCAACCGTCGCCGGCTTGGCCTTGGAAGACCTGAGAGCGGAGTCGAAGTGAGTTGCTCGTTCGACCCTCACCCTGTCCCTCTCCCGAAGGGAGAGGGGACTCGGCTTACTTGACCTGAAACGGCTCCGCCGCGCCCTGCTTGAGCCGCATGAACTGATTGCCCGGCACCCGCGTGAACTGCTGCGTGGTGCCCTGTGCATCGGGCCAACGCACCGTCACTTCATCCGCGCCTTCGCAGCCACCCAGCCCGACGTGCACGGTCAGATCATTCTGCATGCCGAAGTGTCCGTAGCCGCCTGACACCTCGCGCGTCACCGTGCGTCCACCCGCCTTCACCGTCACCTTCGCGCCGATCGCGGATCGATTGGCCGTGGTGCCGTCACCCTCCAGGTGCAGCAGCATCCAGTTCGTGTCGCTCGCCTGGTTCTCATAAAGCCGCACCTCGTTCTTCGACCACCGCCGCGCGCAATCACGCGCCGTGCTCGCCCCCGCCAGCACGTCGAGATCACCATCGCGATCGAAGTCCGCAATGGCGAGCCCCGACATGCACTCGTGCCGCAGCCCCCACGCCAACCCCTGCTCGATGAACGTGCCATCGGCCTTCTGCTGAAAGACGAGCCCGAACTGATCCGCGTAGTCGCTCGCCGCCACCACGAGATCCAGCCGCCCGTCGTTGTCGAGATCACCACCCGCCGCCATCAAGCCACCCTCGTTCCAATCAGAGGTCGGGTGGGGGAACGCGAGCCCCATCGGCCCATTCCCCGGCCGGGTGAACCGCGCCATGCCCGGCGTCGACACGTTCTTGAGCAGCTCCGACGAGTCGCTCGCGCCGCCCGCCCACCAGTGGTGGATCTCCGCGTTGTAGAGCTCGTTCTTCCCGTCACCATCCACGTCACCACACCACGTGGTGAAGGTGTTCCCGCCATTGCGCCACGCCGCATCGTCGGTGCCCACGCCCCACGACTGGTTCGGGTTCGGGCAGCCGATTGACGGGTTCGCCACGCCGGCACACTTCGGGTCGGTGCGATTGGCCGTGCACCAGCACCGGAAGTTCTCGTTGTCGCGATAGTCGACGTTGGAGTCGCTCGCGAACCCCGACGCCACGCTCTGATCCACGAAGCGCCCCGCGCCGTCGTTGCGGTACAGCAGGTTGGGTTGCCGGCCATACGCGCTCACCATCAGCTCGGGCGCGCCATCGTCATCCACGTCGCACGCGGTCACCCCGTACGCGGGCCGGTGCTGGGTGAACTGCTCGAAGCCCATGTCATCGGTGAGCAGGTTGCTGGGCTGGGTGACGTCGCCGAACTGCCCGCTGCCTTGCCCGCGGTACAGCCGCGCTTGTACGCCGAGGTAGCTGTAGCCGTACGACTCGTACCAATTGCCCACGAAGACATCGAGCCGGCCATCGCGGTCGGCATCGGTGAAGGCCGCGCTCGTGGTGGGCATCCGTTCGCTGGGCAGCGGCGTGGTGGCCGACTCCTGCGCGATGGTGAAGTGTCCGGTGCCGTCGTTGAGGAGAATCTCGCTGCGATCGCCCGGGTCGGTGTCCGGTTTGGTGGGGTCGGTGTACGTGCCGGAGAACGCGTCGAGATCACCGTCGTTGTCCACGTCGCCGAAGACCGCCAGCTGTGCCGAGCGGTAGTGCGTGGGCGAACCCCCGAAGACGTCGAACAGCCCGTTGCCCGTCTCGTCGACGAAGGTGCGGTAGCCATCGGAGGTCGGCCGGTTCATCAACTGCCACACCAGTCGTTTGCCTCCGTCGGGCAGCTCGATGGGCTGGCGCAGGTTGCTGGTGACCGCGTGCACCACCAGGTCGGGATACCCGTCAGCGTCGAGGTCAGCGACGGTCAGCCGGTTGCCCACCAGCTTGAGCCCGGTGCTCCCCAGGTTCCACGCGTCGGTCATGTCGACGAAGCGCGTGCCTCCATCGCGGGGCGTGCAGGCCACGGGGGCTTCACCGGGCAGCCGCTTCACCACGTCGGGGTTCTGCAGCGGGGGAAAGGGAGGCTTCACGCTCACCGGTGCCAACGCTTCGAACTGGGTCTGCGAGGCGGTGCTGAAACAACCCGTGGCCAGGACGGCGGTGCAGGCGAACGTGAGGCGCATGCAGGGCGCGATACAGCCATTGCCCGCATAGAAGAAGAGCGCCCACCACGAACATCCATCGGCACACGGAGGTTTTGAGCACGAGCAGCAGCGCGGGGTAGTCTCCGAATTCATGCGCGTTTCGTTCAGACTCGTCGTGCTGCTCGGTGTGGTGGGAATGACCGAATCGGCTTTTGCGCAGCAGTGTCAGAGCCAATGCGGCGGCAGGGCGACTCAGGGCTGCTGGTGCGACGACGCGTGCGCGACCTACAACGACTGCTGCGCCGACTATCTGCCGAGCTGCAAGACGCCCGCGATTGGCTCGGTGACACCCGGCGTGGCCCCCGCGCTCGGTGGCGTGCCGTTGACCCTGACCGGCGTCAACTTCGGGACGGCTGGCGTGGTGCTGGCCAACAACGTCGCGTGTACGCAGGTCTCCCGCAGTGACACTCAGGTGGTCTGCACCGTCGCTCCCGGAGTCGGCACGGCGCGCGCCGTGTCCGTGACCAACGAGCGCAGCCTCACCGGCACGAGAGCAGCTGCCTTCGCGTACGAGCAGCCGCGCATCACGGGCGTTACGCCCACGGCCCTCTCGACCACCGGGCAGACGCTGACGATCACGGGGGCGAACTTCGGGCCCGTCAGCTCCACCGCGCAGGTTCAGGTGGGCGGCGTGAGCGCGGTGGTGAACGATCAGAGTGACGCTCAACTGGTGGTGGCCGTGCCCGCCGGGGTGGGGACCAACCTCGCCGTCAGCGTCACGGCGGGCGGGCAGTCGACCATCGGGCCGAGCGTGAGCCGGCTGGCCCCGGTGCTCTCCGCCATCACCCCCGAGCCTTTGCCCTCGGCAGGCGCCACGCTCGTGCTCACGGGCACCCACTTCGGTGCTGCGGGGGCGAGCGTGCAGGTGGCGGGTCTTGCCTGCCCGGTGACATCACAGAGCCACACTCAGCTCACGTGCACGATGCCCAGCGGCGTCACCGGGAGCACGGCGGCGGTGCGCGTCGTCGTCGGCGGTCAACAGAGCAACCTGCGCTACGCCACGCTCGGGAGCGCGGCACTGACCAGCCTCTCTCCCAGCACCGGCCCGACCGCGGGCGGGATCCCGCTCACGATTTCAGGCAGCGGGTTCACCTCGGGCACCTCGGCCTCGGTCAACGGTGTTCAGTGTCCGGTCAGTCTCGTCTCGCCGACCCAGGTCGTGTGCACGCTGCCGGCCGGCGAAGGGGTGAGCGCGCCCGTGGTGGTGCAGGTGCCCGGCCAGCCGTCGTCGAACGCGCTCTCATTCGAGTATCTGCCGCCGGTCATCGCCTCCCTCACCGGCGACACGAACCCCACGGCGGGCGGGCAGACCCTCACCCTCACCGGCAACAACTTCGGGCTCACCCCGGCCGTGTCGCTGGGCGGGCAGGCGTGCCTGCTGACCTCGCCAGCACAACACTTCCGGCTGGTGTGCAGCACGCCGCCCGGTCAGGGCACGCGCGAGGTGTCGGTGACGGCGAGCGGGCGGCGCTCGAATGAGGTCTCGTACAGCTACGGCGCTCCGGTCATCAGCGACGTCTCGCCCGCGGTGCTGCCGACCTCCGGCGGCCAGACGCTGACCCTCACGGGGCAGAACTTCGGGCTGACCCCGCGGGTGACCCTCGACGGCCTCGAGTGCCCCGTCGTGATGCGCTCCCATGTGCAGCTCACCTGCACCACGCCTCAGGGCGGCGGCGGAGTGGTGCCCTTGCTTCTCGAGGTCGGTGGCGCGACCGCGACACGAGACGTTTCTTTTGCGGCGCCCAGTGTGGTGGGCCTCAGCCCGGCCTCGGGTCCGTCGCGCGGCGGCACTCCGTTGACGTTGGCCGGCAGCAACTTCGGCACGCGCGCGCCACAGGTGACCGTGGGCGGGAGCGTCTGCGCACCGGTTTCGAGCTCGCATTCGCAGGTGGTCTGTCTGACGCCCGAAGGGGTCGGCGCGGCACAGCCGGTGGTGGTGCGCGTCGGCGGCCAGGTCTCGAACGCGGGCGCTTTCTCGTATCTGCCGCCGTCCATCTCCTCTGTGACGCCGGCGGCGCTGAGCACCGCGGGTGGAACGTTGACCATCTCGGGCACCAGCTTCGGCAGTGTGGGAGCGACCGTCGGTTTCGGTGGCGCGCAGGTGCCTCCGGTGACGCAGCGGCACGAGGCGTTGGTGGTGAATGCTCCCGCCGGGCCGGGCGGCACTGTTCAGCTCAGTGTGACGCGCGCCGGCGAGACGTCAGCGCCCTTCACGTACGCGTATGGGGTGCCCACCATCAGCCAGCTTTCTCCATCGAGTGCGCCGACGGCTGGCGGGGGGCGGTTGACGCTGAGCGGCGCCAACTTCGGTGACCTCACGCAGACCTCGGTGAACGTCGGCGGGCGAGCGTGCACGGGTCTGACCGGTGGTCACGCGTCGGTCGATTGTGTGTTGCCCGCGGGTGAGGGGGTCAACCAGCCCGTGGTGGTGAGCGTTGCAGGGGCCACGGCGACGTCGGCCCTCTCGTACGCGGCGCCCATGGTGCTCTCTGTTTCGCCGATGACGTTGCCGGCGGGAGGCGCCACCTTGACGCTCAGCGGCTCCAACTTCGGGCTGTCGCCGACGGTGACGATTGGAGCCGCCGCTTGCCCAGTGACCCAGAGTGGGCACTCGCTGGTGTTGTGTTCCGCGCCTGCCGGGATGGGTCAGGTTCAGGTGCTTCTGAATGCGGCCGGCCAGGCGAGTAACGCGGTGACTGTCTCGTACGAAAGCGGGGCAGGGGGCGGCGCGGGCGGAGGGGGCGGCACTGCGACGGGTGGAGGTTCCGCGACGGGTGGAGGTTCCGCGACGGGTGGAGGTTCCGCGACGGGTGGCGGCAATGCGACGGGTGGAGGTTCCGCGACGGGTGGAGGTTCCGCGACGGGTGGCGGCACTGCGACGGGTGGAGGTTCCGCGACGGGCGGAGGTTCCGCGACGGGTGGTGGCTCCGCGACGGGTGGTGGCTCCGCGACGGGCGGAGGTTCCGCGACGGGCGGAGGTTCCGCGACGGGCGGAGGTTCCGCGACGGGTGGTGGCTCCGGCGGTGGCGAGATAGACGGTCCTGGTTGCAGCGGCTGCACGAGCTTCGACGGCTCTCTGGGTCTCGCCTTCGCCGCGCTCGCTTTGTTGAGCCGAGGCCGACGGTCACGGCGGGCCTGATTCAGTACGGTCCCACCGAGCAGGGACCGGTTTCACCGGCGATGCCCATCGAAAGAACAGACCCACCGTTCGCATCGAGCGCAGTCGAGATGCCACTTCTGCTTCGTGCGGCAGGTGACCCCTCGACTGCTCTCGGGGGGAACGGTGTGTGCCGTTCCTGAATCCTGCTTCGTGCGGCAGGTGACCCCTCGACTTCGCTCGGGGGGACCGGGGTCTCGGGGCGAACGGCGGCTAGGCGGCCAGGCTCCTGGCATCGTCCTTCACGACGAGCGGTTCGTCGGGCGGCGCGATGAAGAACTCGCGTGGGCTCGCGACGAAGCGCCGCATGACCGCGCGGGCGAGCGACACCTGGCTGCGAACACCCAGACCGCGCGCGCGCAGGGCCACCACGATGGCGAAGGTGAAGCTGACACCGAAGTTGATCAACCCGACCATCGGAATCGAAAGCAGCGCGAGCAGGAAATCGGAGCGGCCGAAGACGCTGGGCCCCAACTCCAACGCGGCGTACGCGAGCTGGCCGGTCACGAAGGTCACGTGCCGCACCTCGAGGGGGATGCCGAGCAGCCCGATCAACATGGGCATGAAGCCCAGCAGCATGCCGAAGCCCACGTTGCCGCCGAAGCCGCTGGCCTGCTCAGTGAGGAAGCGGGACAGGCGGCTGGCGCGCGAGGCCCCGAACACCCGGCGCAAGGTGCGGTTGGTGGCGATCGCTCCGGGCAGCTCACGCAGCACGAAGTAGTTCTCGGCGGCGCCGGCGAGCAGGCTGGCGGCCCACAACCACACGCCCGTCATGATGGCCGAGAAGATGGTCACGCTGAAGATCGGGTGATGAATGCGGACGATCTTCTCGGCGTATTCGGAGCCCAGCACGTGTTGGCCCATCACCGCCTGGTAGATGAGCCCGATCACGATGGCGAAGGGCACCACCACGAACACGTTGCCCAGCAGCGCGGTGAACTGGGTGCGGCTGGCGCGCGAGACCAGGTCGACCAACGGCGCGAGCTCTGGTTTCTCCTCGTCGCGTTGCGCTTCGATCGCTCCCGCGAGCGTGGCCGCGGTCATCGCCGGCTGCTTGGTGGCCAGCGCGAAGTGCAGCAGCTGCATCGCCACGAAGCCCCACGCGTAGTTCAAGCTCACGAAGAGCGCGTCGAAGAACGGTGGCGGGTGCGCGAAGCCGATGAAGAACTTGGTGAAGACCATCACCGCGGTGATCGCCCCACCGCCCGCGGCCGCGTCGAGCATGGCCTGCTGCTCGGTGCGCGTCTTCGTCACGTAGTGCTCGCCCGAGCTGCCGGCCCGCTCGACCACGCGGCGCGCGAGCAAGCGGGTGCTCGATTGGAGGAGCGCGGTGAGCGTCTTGTCGGCCACCGTGCCGCGAATGAGCTCACGCTCCAGCTGCACCTGCGCCAGCTCGCGCGCTTCTTCGAGCCCGTAGAGAATGGTGACCAGGTGCAGCAGGCGCGTGAGCAGCGCGTTGATGAGCTCGAGGCGGAACACCAGGTCGATGCTGATGCCCGTTTCGTCGAGCGAAGCGGTGACGTCGCGCAGGCATGCCCGGCACGCCGTGATGGTCGCCAGCAACGGCGCGAGTGGCAGCTCTCCCTTGAGCAGCCCCTTCACGTGCTCCGGCAGCAGCAAGAACGGAGAACTCGCGACCGCCACCGAAGGCATGCGCTTTCTCAGGTCGTCGCTGATGCCCTGCATGGCGATGCGCGAGGCCAGCAGCACCGCGGCTTCCCGCAGGCCCGGGTCGAGCGCGCGTTTGACGGTCTCCGTGTCGAGGCCCAGCGTCGTCGACAGGCGCGTGCGCACCGACTCGGGCATCGAGAGCAACCACTCCGCGCGCTCGGGTGAATCGATGAGGCGGCCCAACAACCGGCTCACCTCGCGGCCCACGGGGTAGGCGGGCAACAGGTTCTCCGAGAAACGCTCCACCACCTCGCCCCAGAACCCGAAGTTCGAGGGCACACCGGTGTCGGTGAAGAGCATCGTCGCCGAGCTGCCCATCAGCGCCTTGAGCATCACCCCGCGCAGGTTTTCGGCGAACGGCGGGATCTCTTCGGCGGCGGTGAGCAGCAGGCGGGTGCGGGTGTCGATCTCCCGCTCGCCTTCCAATCGGCCCGGTGCTTCGCCGCGCTCGAACAACCAGTGCACGATGTCTTCGAGCCACTCGATGCCGTTGCCCGTGTCGTCGGCGCTGGCCAACGCATGCAGCCGGCGCAGCACGCGGTTGTTCGGATCGCTCGAACCGAAGCGGGTGAGGAACGTGTTTTTGTCGAGCAAGAGATGCGGTTCCAAGCGGCGCACCTTACCGCTTCCTTCCGCCCTGATTTCGAACATTGGCCGGTCGGGCACCCCTCAGTAACTTGAGACCTTGCGCCACGACTGTCTGTTGTGAGGGGATGAAGCCGCCCCTGGGTCGTGGCTCGGACGGCCGGGGGCAATCAATTTCAATGAGACCGTTTCTCGCTGCGACCCTCCTCCTCGCCCTCGGGGCGTGCCCTGAACCGCCGCCGCCCCCGAAGTGGGCCGTGCTCGCCCAGAAGCTGCCCAACGCCCTGCTCTCGGTCTGGGGCACGGCGGCCACCGACGTCTGGACGGTGGGCTCGGACACCGGCGATGGCCAGGGTCCCCTGGTGCTGCACTTCGATGGCACCTCGTGGTCGCGCCTCACCACCGGCGCCACGGGCGATCTCTGGTGGGTGTTCGGCTTCGTCGACGGCCCGGTCTATCTGGGCGGTGAAGGCGGCCTCATCCTGCGGTACCAGAATGGCGCTTTCACGCGCCTGACCACCCCTGGCACCGCGGTCGTTTCTGGCATCTGGGGTGCAGAACCCGGCGACGTGTGGGCGGTCGGTGCAGAAAGTGGCGGTGCCAAGGGTGCTTTCGCGTGGCGGCTGCGCGGAGGAGACGTGTGGGAGAACGCGGCCGGCTTTCCACCCACGCTCGTCGACACCGACGCGATCTGGAAGGTCTGGGGCCGGGGCGCCGACGATGTCTGGTTGGTGGGCTCGGCCGGCAAGGTGCTGCACTGGGATGGCGCGGCGTTCACGTTGAGCTCCGCGGGAACCGGCGAGGCGCTCTTCACCGTGCACGCGAACGCTGAGCGTTTTGTGGCAGTGGGCGGTTTTGGTACCGCCAAGCTGGTGGAGAACGATGGCTCGGGTTGGGTCAACGCGGCGCCCCCGGGCGCGTCGGCGTTGGTGGGCGTGTGGCTCACCGAGAAGGGCGGCGTGGCGGTTGGCCAGTACGGCACGGTCTTTTCGCGCGGCGCCGCGGGGTGGACGGAAGAAGACACCGGCTTCAGCTTCTCGCAGTCGCTGCATTCAGTCTGGGTCGATCCGTCCGGGGGCATCTGGGCCGCGGGCGGCAACGTGCTGACGATTCCTTTGAAGGATGGCGTGCTCATCCACCGTGGTCCCGCCGTTCCGGAGGTACACCTTTGAAACTGAAAACGTTGTTGGTCGCGGGTGCGCTGCTCGCTGCGTGCGAACCCGAGAAGAAGTGCGACGACCCGGGTCACGCCTGTACCTGGGCCGGCATCGCGGGTGAATTTGGCTTCAACGGCGATGGCCTGCACCGCCTCGAGACCAAGCTCTACTGGACGATGGACATGAAGTTCGCGGCCGACGGCACGCCGTGGTTCATCGACTGGAACAACCACCTCGTGCGCAAGGTGTTGCCCGACGGCAAGGTGAAGACGGTGGTGGGGTGGGTCGACCCGATCTTCCCGGGCGACGGCTCGCAAGACGAGCTCACCCCCAATGGCGCGCTGGGCACCGACGTGCAGCTCAACCACCCGACCGATCTCGCCCAGCTCTCCGACGGCACGATGCTGGTGATGGCGTGGCACAACCACAAGCTGCGCAAGATCGACAAAGACACCGAGCGGGTGAGCATCGCGTGTGGCGCGGGCGCTGGTTTCTCCGGTGACGGCTCGATGGCGAAGGGCGCGTTGCTCAAGCAGCCCAAGGCGCTCGAGGTCGACGCGCAAGACAACATCTACATCCTCGATCAGCAGAACTTCCGCGTGCGGAAGATCTCGGCGTCGGGCGTGATGTCCACCATCGTGGGCAACGGCATGCAGGTCTCCGCGGGCGACAACGGGCCGGCGCTGATGGCCTCGCTCTTTCTCGAAGCAGGCAGCAACCCCGAGCCCTCGGGTGGTCTCGCGCTGCGTGACGGCAAGCTCTACATCTCCGAGACGCTCGCGCATCGCATTCGCATGGTCGACCTCACCACCAACGTGATCACCACGGTGGCGGGCAACGGCACCGGCGGCTTCGCAGACGGAGCAGTGCTCGAGGCTCAGTTCGACAACCCGCGCGACCTCGAGTTCGGGCCCGATGGCCGGCTCTACGTGGCAGACACCGACAACAACCGCATTCGGGCGATCGATTTCGCGGCCGGCACGGTGAGCACGGTGGCCGGTACGGGTGAGCTGGGCCTCGACGAGAAAGACGACCTGCTGGCGACGGCCACCAAGCTCAAGCGTCCGTTCGCGATCGAGTTCGATCCCGCGGGCAATCTGTACATCTCCGACACCATCAACAGCCGCATCCTCCGGGTGGCGAAATGAACCGACTTTCTTTTCTGTCGCTGGCGCTGCTCGTCGCGTGTGGGCCCCCGGCAGCCAAGCCGTGTGACTTCACCGTGGTGGGAAACATCTGCACCGTCGCCGGTGCGGGCACCAACGGGTACTCGGGTGACGATGGCCCCGCGTTGAAGGCCGAGCTGTCGTTGCCGCAAGACACCCTCACCGCGGCCGACGGCACCCTCTACGTGCTCGATTGGAACAACCACCGCATTCGCAAGGTGGGCTCCGACGGCATCATGCGCGCGGTGGCGGGGCGCGGAGAGCTGGGCGGTACGCTCGATGATCCGGCCAACTCCGACTTCAATCACCCGACCGCGATGTTGTTCGACCCCGCGGGGAACATGTTGGTGGCGGCGTGGCACAACTCGAAGATCCGCAAGATCGATCTCTCGACGAACGCGATCATCGACACCTGTGGTGATGGCCGGCGCGCGTACTTCGGTGATGGCAGCGCGGCGCTCACCGCTGCGTTGGATCTGCCGGCCAGCCTGGCGTTCGACCCCCAGGGCAACCTGGTGATCATGGATCAGGCGAACATGGTGCTCCGGCAGATCGATCCGGCGGGCAACATCAGCCTGCGTGCGGGTCAGTGCGTGATCGACGCAGCGCCGCCCGCGGGGCCCGGTGCGTGTGCGAGTGGCGTCGCGCCGGTCGCCTGCCCGATGGCCTCTGGCAAGACCACCTGCGGCGTGCCGGCGGAGACCTGCAGCAAGCCGTGTACGCCCGGCTACTTCGGTGACGAAGGCCCTGCGCGCGCCATGCGCATCGCGCAGCCCTTCGGCCAGTCGGCGGATCCCGGCGGTCGCATGGTGTTCGATGCGGCGGGCAACCTGTACTTCGCTGACACCAGCAACGCGTTGATCCGGAAGATCGACACGCAGGGCAATGTGCACCGGTTCGCAGGCGTGGCTCCGGTGGCGGGCGTGGCGCAGCGCGGGTTCTCGGGTGACGAGGGCCCGGCGACGTCGGCGCAGCTGAACAACCCGGTCGACCTGGCGCTGTCCGATGACGGCACGATGTACTTCACCGACACGTACAACCACTGCGTGCGGTCGATCGACCCGGCGGGGCTCATTCACACGGTGGCTGGCACCTGCGGCACCGCGGGCACCACGGGTGATGACGGCCTGGCGAGCGCGGCGTTGCTCAAGCGGCCGTACGGTCTCGAGTGGACGAACGGGTCGTTGACGATCAGCGACACGGGCAACAACCGAATCCGCGTCATCAAGCTGAAGTGAAGCGGTCCTCGTCATCGAGGGGGAGAGGGCTGACGCTGCTGTTGGCGCTCACCGCATGCGAGCCGGAGCCCACGTTCCCGTCGGACTACGCCAAGTCTTTCGCCGAAGTGCGCAACTGCCGGCCGAGCTCCGAACACGACTCGCACAACATCCGCATCCTCGCCTCGCCGAGCGCGTTGGCGCCCTACCAAAGCCGCGACGCCGGCTTCCCCGTCGGCGCAACGCTGCTCAAAGAAGAGCGCGACTACGGAGACGTGAACTGCTCCGGCCCCGTGCTCCTGTGGACCTCGATGACCCTGCAAGCCGACGGAGGCTGGCACTGGCAATCGGTGAGCCCAGAGCGGCGCGTGCTGACCACGAATGAAGGCCGCTGCATCGGCTGCCACGCAGGCTGCGGTCAGTCACCCGACGGTTACGAAGGAACGTGCGCGGTCCCTTGAAGTGGGCCGGCGTCATCCCAGTCCCGGCGGTGCCGTTGCCCGAGTGAGGCGCTACCAAGCGTCGATGCTCCGCTTCGCCTGTCTCGCGCTCCTGCTGGTCGGCTGCAAAGACAAGCCCGCACCGCCCGCTGCCCTCGCGGATCCCTGCACGAAAGTCCGGCAACACTCCGGGCGTGAAGAGCTCGTCTGTACCGTCGAGCTGATCGACGAGCCGCTCGCTGCGTTGCTCTCGAAGCGGCCAGACCGCGACGAAGTGCAACTGCTCTTTACCACCACCGATCCACTCGAGCTGGCGAGCGCCGCGCGCGTTCCCTGGGTGCGCAGCGTGCTCATCTACCCAGACAAGGACTCCGCATCGGCCGATCTGCGCCAGCTTCACGCGCTTCGTGAACTGCGAAGTTTGAACGTGCGCAGCGCGCTGGTGCGTGAAGTGGAAGACGCCTGGGCCTTCCCCGAGCTCACCACCCTGTCCGCTGTCGAATCAGGCACGGTCGACCTCACCGGAGCGCCCCGCACCCTGCGCGACCTGAGCGTGGGCCCGGTCATCGACGATCTGCGCCCCTTCGCTGCGTTGACGTCGCTCGAACAGCTCGAGCTGCCCGGCAAGCACCACCAACTCGCGGGGCTGTCCTCCCTCGCACGTCTCGAATCGCTCTCCATCGTCGTCTCCGAGAAGGCCGAGCTCACCCCTCTTGCTCAACTGACGGCACTGCGTGAACTCTCGATTCGGGGGGCTTCGTTGCCCGCGCTGGCGGCCGCCACCGAGAAGCTGCCGCACCTGACGCGGTTGTTCCTGGATGGCGATGACCAGGCCGTCGACACGAAAGCGCTCGGCCGGCTCACGCAGCTGCAGTTGCTCGACTTCGGTTCGCTACCGGTGACCGACCTCGCTCCGCTGCAGGCGCTGCCCGCCTTGAAGGAGCTCTCCTTGTGGAACGCGAAGGTGAAGGACCTCAAGGTGCTGCTGACGTTCCCGGCGCTGGGCCGGGTGATGCTGCCCAGAGACACGCCCGACGCCGTGCGTACCGAGCTGCGCCAGCAACGTCCCACCTGGTTCTGAACTTCAGCGGAACGAGTGCAGCAGCCAGGGGATCAACCGGCCGTCGGTGACCAGCTGCATGTGATCGAGACGCTCCGACTGCACGCTCACCAGCGGCGCCTTGCGAATGGCCGGAGGCAGTTCGTCATACAGCCAGGGCAACGAATCGAGCTGCACCGAAGGCGCATGTTTGCGGAGCAGCCACTCCGCGCGTTGCTGCGTGTCGTAGCCGACGAGCACCAGCTGCCGCGGGCCGGGTTGTCCATCGAGCCACTGCTTGAAGTCGCTCTCGTTGCCGTACATGCCGTCGATGAGCAGCACCTGGCCCACGTTCTCGTGGCCGAGCCAGCCGGCGATGGTTCGGTAGCCGCCGGAGTGGCCCACCAACACGATGGGTCCTCTGGGCCGCTTGAGCTTGAGCCGCTTCTCCACCGCGAGGATCAGCTTCTCCAGGTCGGGCCAGAAGACCGGATCCGTTCGCCAGCTGCGTGCTTCAGGAACGATGAACAGCCCGTTGCGGCCCGAGTCGCGGAACTGCGTCGTGAGCTGGTGCTCCCGCATCGCCTGGTCGACCGAGGTGAAGAAGCCGTGCAGGTAGATGACGGTGGCGGCGGTGTCGCTGCGGTACGAACGCGGTCGCCAGACGTGAACGGGCCCGTTCTCCTTGGTGCCGAAGCGGATGTGCTTGCCGTCATCGAGCAGCTGCTCGACGTACTCGTTCTCGGTGGTGCGGCTGATCAGCTCGAGCGCAGGCGTGGTGGGCTCACCGCCATCGGGCGCCTGAGCCAGCACCAACAGAAGCGGAACCAGCATGGTTACTTCGCCGCCACCTTCTTGGTGATCAGCATGTGCTTCGAGAGGTTCTTGTCGAGGTAGCCGTAGCGGAAGGCCAGCGGCTTGGCGTCCTTCCACAGCTTCACGAAGTCTGCGTTGTAGTCAGCGCTGGCGCCGAGGAAAGACTCGGCGAACTTGCCGTAGGTCTCCTGCGAGAAGCCGGCCTTGGTGGCGAACTTCGGGGGAATGCCGGTCGAGTCGCTGACCATGAACTGCATGTTCTCCAGCAGGTAGTTGCGGATGGTGGAGAACGCGTCGCGCCAGAGCAGGTAGCTGGCGGCCTTGGTCATCGCGACGATGGGCGAGCGGGCTTTGAGGTAGTTCTTCATGCCCTCGTCCTTGCCGAAGTGATCGTCATCGAGGTTCTGCGCGAAGTGACGGTGCACGATGCGATCTTTCACGGGGTCGCCGCCCTTCTTCACTGCGATGAGCTCGAGGTTGTCGAACGCTTCCGAGAAATCGGGCGCCACCCAGACCTTGTTGAGCAGCTTCGCTTCTTTCTTCTGCAACTCGTCGAGCTCGGTCTGAGCGAGGTAGCGGATGGAGCCGTCGGCGTTGGTCTTGAGGTACTTGAGGCTGATGGGCTCGTAGCCGTGCACCGCGAGCGCGATGAGGAAGAAGGCGAGCTGGCCGGGCACTTCGCCGCGCTGACCCTTCATCAGGTTCTCGGTCTTGGAGTCATTCGCAGTGAGCAGCCCCGATGACGTCGAGCGGATCAGCGCGAGGGAAGCCTTGAGCTGCTTGGCGGTGATGCCCTTGATGCGCCGCGGGTCGCCGGCGTGCTCGAGGGACATCGTGGTGATCTCTTTGGCCTCCGGGTAGGTGGTGAGCGCGCTGAGCAGGTCACCGCCGCCGAACGGGTAGACCACGGTGGTGGGCAGGCCTGCGGGCTTGAGCGCCTGGATGAACGGGGACGCCTCTTTGATCCACGTCGCGCGGTACAGGTCGGCGCGGCGGTGCAGTTCTTTGCAGTGATCTTCGACGATCTTCGCGTCCATGCCCTCGGGCAGCGCGGCGTCATTTCCACACGCCACCACGCGGTAGAGGATCTTCGCCTCTTCGGTGAAGTCGAGAGCGGGAGCGGGGGCCTGAGCCAGAATCGCCAACAGCGGGAGAGCGAGCATGGCCCGCGCGCTTAGCAGGTCCGCTCTCCCTTCGGGAGAGCGTCAGGGTGAGGGCAGTGGGGCAGATGCCTCAGTCTTCAACAGCACTGGAGCCGAACGCGCGTCGTCCGCCGTTTTCCAGAGGCCATCGCGACCGGCGGACTCAAAGAAGAGGGCCTGCCCGAATTGCACCTGACGATAGGGCTTCCTCCACGGGTCGTCCGGAGCGCCCCCCAACTCACACCCCGCATCGCAGATCATTTCTTCGAGCCGGTCAGGCAGACGTCCCGTGCGAGCGGCAAAGGCACGAGCCGACTGCGACAGCAAACCCAACTCTCGAACGACGGTCGCCTCCTTTTGTCCCGTCTCAGGGACCACACAACAGGCGGTGGCCAACGCGAGCAGGGCTGGGCGTACTGAAGCGGAGAAGTTCAACGAGCCGAGCGCCGCCGGCGCCGGGCCAGCCCACCAAGCACCAACAACGCGAGAGACCCCTCGCCACCGCTGGTGCAGCCGCAGCCACTGCTGCCACCCAGCTTCCCGCCGCCACCACCGGTGCCGGCATCTGCCTCCATCGTGCCGCCGCCAGAGCCGCCGCCTGTCGCCCCGCCACCCGTACCCCCGCCGGTGACCGTGCCGCCGCCACCGCTGCCACCGCCGGTGACTGAACCGCCGCCACCGCCGCCGATCGGCGGATCCCAGAACACGTCGATGGTGGTGGACACCACGTCGATGCACTCGCCACCGCTGACCCGCTGATCATTCACGAAGTCCCACTCGACGAACCGCACCGACGAGATCGACCCCACGAACTGCCCGGTGAGTTCGTTCTGCGTGGCGGTGGTGACGATGGCGGAGCCCGCCTGGCCGAAAAAGTCCTTCGCGCAGCCTCCGGCCGAATCGCAGCCGGTCGACATGATCGCGCACAGATCGCAGTTCGCGTAGCGGGTCGAGTTGTTGAAGGTCCTCATGGCGGCCAGGGTCAGCCCGCCGCCGAAGTACGCCTCGAGCGTCAGCACATCGGTGCCACCATCGGCCTGCACGGCCTCCCGCTCGCCGAAGGCCGTCTCATCGGCCGCGACATACCCGCCGCGGATCACGCCCGAGGGCCAGTTGGTGATGACCGTGCAGCCCGCGTCGGGAAGCGTGACGACGCCCGCATCCACCGGAGTCGTTCCACCATCCACCGGGGTGCCCGCGTCGACGGGCGGCTGCGTGCCGCACGGTACGATCACCGAAGACCCCTGCGGGGTAGGGCCGCTCACGATGAAGTCGTTCCCGTTCGAGTCGGTCTCCGTGCAGCCATTGCCGATGCGGCTGACCGAGGTGGTGGGCGACGTGTTGGCCGTCGGCCCGCCTTCGGAGCAGTTCGTCGCAGTGCCATAGCCCACGAGGTCGACGATGCTGTTCGACGAAGGGCAGTCGCCGTTGAGCCCGGTCATCGAGCTCACCAGGGCCACCTTGCCCGCGGTGCCGCTCATCGCGGTCGCGCCGCTGACGTCGTGAGCCGGCAACGTCATGCCGCTGCCACCGCTCGAGAGGCGCACCAACAGGTACTGGCCAGGCTGCAAGGGGCCCGAGAAGCCGCTCAACGGGGTCGGCTGCCAACTGCCGCCGGTCGAGCTCGTGTACTGCACCGACCAACCCGACACGTCGACGGGCGCCGTGCCTCGGTTGAACAGCTCGACGAAGTCGTGTTCGTACGTGGCGCCGCTCCCCGCTGCCCCGCCGTACACCTCGCTGATCACCACGCCGCTGGAGAGCGCGTCATGCCGGGCCACGAAGCGCGCGGGCTTCGAGACTTCGGGAGTGCAGGCGAGAACCACAAAGACGAGGAGCCCGGAAAACCGCTTCATGCGCCCGTCCTTATGCACCTCGCCGGTTTCGATCAACTCGCGCCGAACGCTCAGCCACGGGTGAGTGCCCGAAGACTCCCCCCGACGACGCGATCAATCGTTTTGCGCCCCCGGCCGGTCGCGCGCTTGACGGCTCGGGGAGCGGTCGTTACTTACTGGCCAGAAAGAAACCCCATGGCCCGACCCCGCCTCATCAGTGATGCCCAGATCGACGACGCCGCCCGGGCGACCTTCGTCGCGCATGGGCCCACGGCGCCCGTCTCGTTGGTGGCCGACCAGCTGGGGGTGTCGCACGCGGCCCTGCTGCAGCGCGCAGGCTCGAAGGAAAAGCTGCTCCTCCGCGCGTTGGGGCCGGGTGTCTCGACCGTGGTGGATCGCCTCGCTGAAGCGCCGCCATCCGAAGAAAGGGCCGCCCGGCTGGAGATGCTGCTGGGGGAGGTGCTCTCGTTTCACCAGGCCATGTTGCCCGGCGTGATGGTGCTGCGTGCCGCGGGGCTGGGCGCGGTGCCCCCGGGCCAGGAGGCTCCGACCCTGGTGGTTCGCCGACTGCTCAAGCGCTGGCTGCGGCGTGCGAGCGGCATGAACAACCCGCGCGCGGCCGCGGTCGCCGAGGCGCTGCTGGGGGCCATCGAAGCGCGCTGTTTCAACGCGTACCTCGGGGGCGCCGGCTTCGTGTCGGGCACACCGAAACGTTTCGTGCACCAGCTCGTCACGCACCTCGTACCCGGGTTGACCTTCACGCAGGAGGAGTCGTCATGAAGCTGGCCGTGCTGGGTGCGACGGGAAGAACGGGGCGTCTCCTCGTTCAACAGGCGTTGGCTGCAGGCCACCACGTGCGCGTCCTGGTGCGCTCGCCTTCGAAGCTGGGCATCACGAACGATCAGCTCGAGGTGCTCACGGGTGACGCGACCGATGCGGCTGCGGTGCGCACGCTGGTGCAAGACCGGGACGCGGTGATCTCAACGCTGGGCCCTGCGCCGGAACGGGTCGACGTCTGCAGCACGGTCACGAGGCACGTCATCGCAGCCGGCGCCCAACGCTACGTCGCGGTCTCTGGTGCAGGTCTGGACGTGCCGGGCGATCAGAAGGATCTGCCGGGCAGAATCGTCTCGTTCTTCGTTCGAAAGCTCACGCCGGCCATCTTCGCCGACAAGGTGCTCGAGCATCAGCTCCTGGCCAGCAGCTCGCTCGCGTGGACCCTGGTTCGACCGCCCCGCCTGACCGACGCCCCCAAGACGGAGAAAGCGAAGTCGAGCCTGCTCAAGGCGCAGGGCAGCAGCATCAGTCGAGCTCAGCTCGCCGCCTTCACTCTCGAGTGCGCGGCTGACGGGTCTCTCATCGGCAAAGCGCCGTTCGTCTCAGGCTGAGGCTCGACGTGGCTCGCGTCCTCGTCACGGCTGCGCTGGGAAACGTGGGCCGGGAGGTCGCGCGCGAGTGTGCGGCGGCAGGCCTGGTGGTGCGAGTCTCCGATCGCGACAAGGCAAAGGCCGAGCAGCGCTTTCCCGAGCTGGAGGCCACTGCGCTCGACTTCTTCGACCGCTCGACCTGGGCGCCTGCGCTTGCGGGCTGCGACTTCGTTTTCCTGCTCCGGCCACCGCCCGTGGGCGACATGAAGACCACGCTCAATCCGTTCATCGACGCTGCCTGGGCCGCGGGCGTCCGCCACATCGTGTTCCTCTCGGTGGCGGGTGCCGACACCATGAAGTGGGTGCCTCACCACAAAGTGGAGCTGCACCTGCAGGCGTCGGGCACCCGGTGGACCGTGCTGCGCCCCGGCTTCTTCGCGCAGAACCTGCAAGACGCCTATCGCCAGGACATCGTCGAAGACGGTCGCCTCTTCGTTCCCGCCGGGAAGGGGCGGGTTGCCTTCATCGACGTGAGCGACGTGGGCGCTGTGGCGGCGCGCGTGTTCCTCGAGTTCGAGCGCTTTCAGGGGAAGGCGCTCACCTTGACCGGCCCCGTCGCGGTGACCTTCGATGAAGTGGCGCGCACGCTCGCACGGGCGCTCGGCCGGCCCATCCAATACGAAGCGGCAAGCGTGCTGGGGTACGCCCTCCACCTACGGAAGAAGCGTCGCATGCCGTGGATGCAGATCGTCATTCAGGCGATTCTTCACTTCGGGCTCCGAGGTGGTGACGCCGAGAAGGTCGAGCCCACCGTCGAGGCGGTGTTGGGTCGCCCACCGCATTCACTGCAGCAGTACATCGAACGAGCAGTCGCCACCTGGAGAGGCTGACACTTCTTTGTCTTGCACCCGGGTCGGGAGGTAGGGGTTACTCCCCGCGACGTGACTGCCGAGCTCGCCGACGGAGAAGAGACCCAGGTCAAGGGCTCGGGCTCCTCCATCTACACGCTGAAGAACAACGGGGGCGTGTACTCCTGCACCTGCCCTGCGTGGCGCAATCAGAGTCTCGGCCTCATCCGCACCTGCAAACACCTGCGGGCCTTTCGCGGTGACGACGCGGAGATCGCGCGGCTCGGCTCTTCCGCCAACCTCACCGGCCGCCCCCCGAAACCGCCCCGGCCTCCGAAGGCGCCCGGCGACGACACGCCCGACGACGATGACGACGAAGGGCCGCCCGTTCTCCTCGCGCACAAGTG
>JANODF010000430.1:0-9080 GCA_031412555.1 Archangium sp.
AGCAGCTTCTCGTTCTGCTCCAGCGTCTGCTTGCTGGTGCGCTCCGTGAAACCTTTGATGTCGGTGAAGACGATGGCGAGGTTCGCGGTACGCAAGGCGCGGCCCTTCTAGCAGAGCGTCAGCCCGTCATCCCCAGAACGACGCGGGTCACGGCGATGAAGTGACAGGCCGCGCCCAGGCACACCAGGGTGTGGAAGACCTCGTGGTAGCCGAATACCGCCGGCCACGGGTCGGGCTTCTTGAGCGCGTAGGCCACGGCGCCCAGGGAGTAGATGACGCCGCCGCCGAGGAAGAAAACCACGCTGGTGGTGCCCATCACCGAGTTGAGCGCGGGCATGAAGGGGTAGCTGAACCAGGCCAACGCGAGGGCGAGCACGGCGACCAGCGGCTTGGGCGCGGTGATCCACACCATCGCGCGCAGCACACCCAGCGCAGCGCCACCCCAGAGCAACATGAGGAAGGAGCGGGTGGCCTCCGAGGGCAGGGCGACCGCCAGCGGCGTCCCGGTGCCCGCGATGAGGATCATGATGAAGGAGTGATCGAGGCGCCTCCACCACTGGCGCGCCTTCGGGGCCCAGGTGAGGCGGTGGTAGAGCGCGCTGACCGCGAACTGCCCGCAAAGCGAGACCAGGTAGACCACGCAGGCCCAGAACATGGTGCCGCTCGCATGGGTGAGCAGCCAGGCGCCCACGGCCAGCGCGATGAAGAACGAGACCTGGTGGAACACGCCGCGCAGCTGGGGCTTCACCGGGGCGGGCAGGCTCGTTTCCATGACCGCTCGATACTCCTCACTCCGTCACGATGGTGTCATGGCGAAAATGGAAGGAACCACCGCTCGGGGAGAACGGTGTGCCCTTCTTCCTGTCAGGGTTCTTCGCGGCCCACCGTCTGAATGACCAAGTCGCCCGGCCCGAGAGGCCCTACACGCAAACATCCCTACAAAGGACCGGGTCGCGGGTTCGAGTCCCGCCGGGTGCATTCATACGCGCCCGTAGCTCAGTGGTAGAGCAGGTAAATCGAGGCTTCTCACCTCGGGCGACTGAAATCTTTCGCAATGATCATTGCGAGTGCATAGACGGTGCATATACATGCGCACTCCATGCATCACACCGCAGGCATCATCGGAGCGTCCGGTTACTCCGGCATCGAGCTGACCCGGCTGCTCCTCGCGCACCGCGGCGTGAAGCTCGCCTTCGTCACTTCGGATCGCTGGGTGGGGCAGAGCATCGCCTCGAAGACCGCGCTGCCTTCCGAGCTCGTCTACGTGAGTAACGAACAGGGCCTCGCTTCGGCGAAGGGCTGCGACGTGGTGTTCCTCGCCACGCCCGCGGAGACCTCGCTGGAGTTGGCTCCGAAGCTGCGCGCTCAAGGCGTCCGCGTGGTCGACCTCGCCGGCGCCTTCCGCCTGCAGGAGCTCACGAAATACCCCGCCTTCTACAAGTTCGAGCACACCTCTCCGGAGCTGCTGAAGGAAGCCGTCTACGGAATGCCCGAGCTCTTCCGCGAGCAGATCCGCGGCGTGAACTTCGTGTCGAACCCGGGCTGCTACGCCACCGCTGCCGCGCTCTCCCTGGCGCCGCTGCTGAAGAGCGGGCTCGTCGATCCCACCTCCATCGTGATCAACGCCGCTTCGGGTGTCTCCGGCGCCGGCCGCAAGGCGAGCGAAGAATACGGCTTCATGGAGATCGACTCCGATTTCCGCGCCTACAAGACGCTCAAGCACCAGCACGTGCCGGAGATCGAGCAGACCCTGGGTGGCGTGAAGCTGGTGTTCACGCCCCACCTTCTCCCAATCAAACGAGGCATCTTGAGCACCGCGGTCGCGCGCCTGAAGCCGGGTGTGAGCCAGGCCCAGGTGAATGACGCCTTCGCCGCCGCGTTCGGCCGAGAGCCGATGGTGAAGCTGCTTCCTTCCGCCGACTCCGTGCGCATCGCCGACGTGGCGAAGACGCCGTTCTGTCTCATCGGCGCATCGACCGACGAGACCCACGTGGTCAGCGTGAGCGCCATCGACAACCTGCTCAAAGGCGCAGCGAGCCAGGCCGTGCAGAACATGAACCTCATGCTCGGGCATGAGGAGACTTCCGCGTTGATCAGCTAGAGGTCTCTCAACATGCCAGTCGCTCGTGGGTTCCTGTTCGCCGGGCTGCATGCCGGCATCAAGCCGTTCAAGAAGGACCTCGCGCTGGTCGTCAGCGAGTCACCGTGCGCGGCAGCGGGCGCGTTGACCATCAACAAGGCCAAGGCCGCCCCGGTGGAAGACTGCGTGCGCCGGCTGCCCATGAGCGGCGTGCGGGCGGTGTTGATCAACTCGGGCAACGCCAACGCGCTCACCGGCGCGGAAGGTCTGCAAGACGTGGTCGAGCTGTGCGCGGCCACCGGCAAGGTGCTCGAGGTGGGCGCAGAGACCGTGTTGATGGCGTCGACCGGCGTCATCGGTCAGCGGCTGCCCAAGGCGAAGATGGTGGAGGCCCTGCCGCGTCTGAAGGCGCAGCTGAAGGCGGCCCCTGAATCGGCGGCCGAGGCCATCTGCACCACCGACACCATCATCAAGATCGCCAGCCGCTCGGTGCGCATCGGCCGCAAAGAAGGCCGCATCACCGCCATCTGCAAGGGCAGCGGGATGATCGCCCCGCAGCTCGCGTCGACCATCGCCATCATCTGCACCGACGTCGCCATCACGCCGACGCTGCTGCACCAGGCGTTGATCGGCGCGATGGAGGGCAGCTTCAACAACCTCACCATCGACAACGACATGAGCACCAACGACGCGGTGATCGCGCTCGCCAATGGTCAGCTCGGCAACCCGGAAATCACCGAGGCCAACGCGGAGTACGAGCTCTTCGCCACGCAGCTCCAATCGTTGTGCGTGGAGCTGGCCCGCGAGGTCGCCAAGGACGGTGAAGGCGCCACCAAGCTGCTCGAGGTGCGGGTGATCAACGCGCCCACGCTGCCCATCGCCACCGATCTCGCGCGCAGCGTGGCCGGCAGCACGCTGGTGAAGGCCGCCGTCTTCGGAGCGGATCCCAACTGGGGCCGGGTGCTGGCCACGGTCGGCGCGCGCTGCGGCTCGCAGAAGTACGACGTGAACCCGGGCGACGCGAAGGTCACCGTGCAGGGCATCGTGGTCTACGACCGCAAACCCACGCTCGACCTCACCACGCTGACGCCCACGGCCGGCGATGGGCCTTCGGGTCACCCCAACCTGCGCGCGCGCATGCGTTCACCGGAAGTGCTGGTGGAGATCGATCTGCGCTGCGGCGAAGCGGCGTCGGTCGGTTGGGGCTGCGACCTCTCGTACGACTACGTGAAGATCAACGCCGACTACACCTCGCTGCTCGTGCCCACGGCCGACGGCAGCGTGGCGAAAGACGATCGGCTCACCAACTACTCGCCCAAGTTCAAGGTGAACCTGGTCAAGGAGGCGCTCACCTACATCTCGCGCTTCGCCGACAAGCGCGTGGTGATCAAGCTGGGCCGCCAGGCGATGGGCAAAGACTCGTTGCGCGCGTCGATCGTGGAAGACGTGCAGCTGCTCCGCGCGGTGGGGCTGGTGCCCATTCTGGTGCACGGCGAGAGCCCCGAAGGCACCTCGAAGGGCGACACACACAGCAAGGAGATGATGGTCTCCGGCCAGACCAACACCGAGCTGGTCACGCTGCTCAACCGCACCGGCGTGCAGGCCATCGGTCTGTCGGGCATGGACGCGTCGTTCATGAAGGGCCGGCGCATGGGCGAAGGGCTGCCCGGTGAAGTGGTGAGCATCAACTCCGACCTGTTGGAGATGTTTCTTCAGCGCAACTACGTGCCGGTGGTTTCGCCGGTGGGGTTCCTCGACGACGGCAGCACCTTGCCGCTCGAGCCTGATCAGGTGGCCAGCGAGATCGCGCGGACCGCGAAGGCCTCGAAGCTGGTGTTCCTCGTCGGTGGCCCCGGCTTCGTGGAGAACGACGAGCTGCTCGGGCAGATCAACACCACCACGCTGCGGCAGAAGGTCGAGAAGGGCATCTTCAACAAGAACCTCGCGCGCAAGGCGAAGTGGGCCATCGCTGCGCTGGAGGGCGGCGTGGAGCGCGTGCACGTCATCGACGCCCGCACCCCGCACTCGATCATCGCGGAGTTCTTCACCGATCAAGGCATCGGCTCGTTGGTGACCCATGGCTGACGTGAGCACGCACACCGCGAGGCGCGAGGTGATTCGCCGCATCCTGCGCACGCACGTGGTGGGCACGCAGGAAGACCTGGGCAAGCTGCTCGAGCGCGAAGGCATCGAGGTGAACCAGGCCACCCTCTCGCGCGATCTCGCCAAGCTGATGGCCCGCCGGGTGACGTTGCCCGATGGCGGCACGGTGTACGAACTCGCCGAAGCGCCCGCGGGCCGCGGTGACGAAGCGTTGCGCCAGGTGCATCACCTGGTCACCACGGTCGATGACGGCGACGCGATGGTGGTGGTGCGCACCTTGCCCGGTGGCGCGCAGGCCGTCGCAGCAGCGATCGATTCATCCCGTCCGCCTGGCGTGCTCGGAACGCTGGCCGGCGACGACACCATCTTCATCGTGCCCGCGCGCGGCGTGAAGCCCCTGCGCGTGAAGCGCGATCTTCTGACTCTCTGGAAAAAAGGAAGTGCTGTTTGATCTGGGTCGTTCCGCCTCGGCCAGACGTCCGCTCCGCTTCCGTTATCTGGGTCGCTCCGCCTCGGCCAGACGTCCGCTCCGCTTCCGTTATCTGGGTCGCTCCGCCTCGGACAGACGTCCGCTCCGCTTCCGTCTGTCTCGCGCAGCGTTCCGCTGCTTCCGGCTCCGCTTCCGTCTGTCTCGCGCAGCGTTCCGCTGCTTCCGGCTCCGCTTCGATCTGTCTCGCGCAGCGTTCCGCTGCTATCGGCTCCACTCCATGACTCTTGCGAAAACCGAAGCCTCCGGTGGACCGGGGCTGTTGCCCGAAGTGATGGCCTTCTCCAGCTCGCTCTCGTTGGACAAGCAGCTGCTGCGTGAAGATCTGGTGGGTTCGATCGCGCACGTGACCATGCTCGGCCGCACCGGAGTCATCCCCCTCGCCGATGCCCGCGCCATTCGGGGTGGCCTCATCGCGCTGTGGGAGTCGGCCGACGCCGGCACGCTCGTGCTTCCCCAGGAAGAAGACGTGCACATGGCGGTGGAGGTCGAGCTCAACCGCACCATCGGCGCGCCCGCTGCGCTGCTGCACTCCGCGCGTTCTCGCAATGATCAGGTCGCCACGGATCTTCGCCTGCACGTGCGGGAAGTGGCCGCGCTCGCGCTCGAGTCGATCACCGGGCTCATCGGTGAGCTGGTGGTTCGCGCCCGCAAAGAGAAAGACGTGATTCTTCCTTCGTACACGCACCGCCAACGCGCTCAGCCCATCTCGCTGGCGTATTGGTTCGCCAGCTACGGCGCCGCGTTCCTGCGTGATGCGCAGGCGATGGTCTTCGTGCTCGAGCAGTGCCGGCTTCTCCCGCTCGGCGTGGGCGCCATCTCCGGCAGCTCCTTGCCCATCGACCGCGAGATCAGCCGCCAGCTGCTCGGCTTCGAAGGCGTCACCTTGAACGGCATGGACACCGTGGGCGATCGCGACTTCGCGCTCGACCTGCTCTACGCGACGGCGCGTTTCTTCGTGCACGCCAGCCGCCTCTCCACCGACCTCATCGACTTCTCCACGCAGGAGTTCGGCTTCGCTTCGCTCTCCGGCGACATCTCGATGGGCAGCTCGATGATGCCGCAGAAGAAGAACCCCGACGTGTTCGAGCTCATCCGCGGCAAGTCCGGCAAGGCGGTGGGCAACCTGATGGGTCTGCTCACCACCGTCAAAGGTCTGCCCGGCGGCTACAACCGCGACCTGCAGGAAGATCGTGCGTCGGTGCTGGAGTGTGGCCCGCAGCTGCTCGGCTCGCTCTCGGTGCTGCGGTTGGCGATTCCCCGCGTCACCTTTCACCCCGAGAAGTGCCGGGTGGGCGTCGATGAAGGCTTCACCCAGGCGACCGATCTCGCCGAGGCCCTGGTGAAGAAGGGCATGCCGTTTCGCAAGGCGTACCAGGTGGTCGGCTCGTTGGTGCGCCGCTGCCAGGAGCAGGGCCTCAACCTGCGCCAGGCGAGCGTGGAGATGGCGCAGGCCATCGACCCGTCACTCGATGCCGCCACCTTGTCCGTGCTCGAGCCCGCGGGCGCCGTCGCGCGCAAGCTGTCTGCTGGCAGCACCGGCCCCGCCGCGGTCGAGGCCACCTTGAACGCGCTCGAGATGCAGGCGAAGGTGCTGGGCGAGAAGAGCGCTCAGGTGCCCCGGCTCACGCAGCTCTTCACTTCCTTGCAAGCGGCGCCGCTCTGAGCGCCGGTCGGCGTTGGGTGGTGCTGACCGTTGGTTTGTCGTGCATCGCCTTCGCCGAGAGCAACAAGCACAAGGCGCGTGCCGTGCTCCCGGTGGGTGGCCGCTACACCGAGGTGCTCCTCACCTCGGAGTGGGCTTCGCGCCCGCTGACCATCGGACCACACGGCGAGACGACGCGTGGGTACGAGCTCTCGCTTCGAACCTGGCCGAAAGGTCCCACGCTCGTCCTGGGCGGCAACCGGGGCGACGACGAGTTGCTGGCAGACCCGCTCTATCGTGCACTCGAGCGCCCCCGGCTCAACATCACGCCCTCACCCTCGGGCCACGCCGTCAGTTGGACCGTCGACGGCAAGACGTGGCGCGCCGTGTATCTCGATGGCCCGCTGCCATTCTTCTGTCCGCACGAAGCGGTGAAGCCGGGCGCGGTGCCGCCCACCGCCGGACTGGTGACGCGGCTGCTCAGTGGAGAGACCCACGCGCCGCTCCCGCTCCAGTCGAATAACCGCGATTCGTACCTGGTGGAGCTCGATCGCGCGCAGGAGATGCGAGGCGCGCTGGCCTGGGCCTTGCGCCCGGGCGGCGATGTGAAGCTCGAGGCGCTCGCGAAGCGCTGGCTCGCCGATCCGCGGAACGCAGAACACATCGAGAGCGCACGCCTGAACGTGCCCGAAGAACCGGAGCCCGCGCCCGAACCCTTGCCTGCACCGCCTCCTCCCCGCGCGTGTCAGCCGGCGCTCGCCGAGCTGGCGCCGGTGCCCGCCGTGCTGACGGAAGCCCAGATGTTCGCGCGGCTCCGTTTTCCCGATCGGGTCGACGAGACGATCTGCAACGCGTGGCGGCCGCTCGGCCCGCGCATTCAGGCCCAGGCGCAGGCGATGAAGGCACCGCCGTTCGATCCACCTCCTGATGGAGGCAATCGTCTCGCCCAACTCATGCGAACTGACTGCGAGCCCATGCTGGTGGCGATGGCATTTTCACACCCGAGGTCCCCGGGCGTGGGGAACCCCGCGCGCCAGGTCATCACCTCGTACGAGAACGAGCTGCTGCGCTGCGGTCACATCGACGAGCGCGACGAAAAGTGTGAACGCGTCTTGCTCGCCGCCAAGCAAAAGGAGTGGCTGGCCGCGATGGACCGTGCCCGCTTCGACTCCTGCGCGTCGCACGAGGAGGTGCTCGCGTTTGCGCACTCCTGTCTCGAGGGGCTGCGGAAGGGCCCGCTGGACGCCCGGAGCTTCGAGCAGACGAAGCGGGTGTGGACCATTCTGGGGATGATGGCGAGCAGCTCGGAGAACGAGTTCTGCCCGCCGAAGCCGGTGTCGTGGCCCGCACCTCGGCCTCGCTGAGCATGCATGCTGCTTGCTGCTCGCAGCCAACTCGGGCAATCACGACCCTTCGCCGTAAACCCAAGGAGCCCACCGTGACGTCGAAGAAGCGCGACTTCCTCAAGTTCACCGACCTCACCCTCGACGAGCACCTCGGGTTGTTCCGCCGAGCTGCCGTGCTCAAACACGCGCGCCGCGAGCGCCGCCAGGTCAACACCATGGGTGGCCGCACGCTGACGATGATCTTCGAGAAGGCGTCGACCCGCACGCGGTTGTCCTTCGAGGCGGCGATGCTGCAGCTCGGCGGCTCGTGCATCGATCTCTCGGCAGGCAACTCGCAGATGTCGCGTGGTGAGCCGCTCCCCGACACGGCGCGCGTCACCGGCCGCTACTGCGACGTGGTGATGATGCGCACCTTCGCCGATGCCCGCATCGAGGAGTTCGCGCAGTACTGCGAAGTGCCGGTGATCAATGGCCTGACCGACGGTGGTCACCCGGTGCAGATCCTCACCGACCTGTTCACGATCGAAGAGAAGTTGGGCTCGGTGAAGGGTAAGACCCTCGCGTTCGTGGGCGACACCGCCAGCAACATGGGCCGCAGCTTCACCCGCGCCGCGCCCATCTTCGGCTACCAGCTCAAGCTCGCTTCGCCCAGGGGGTACCACCCGGCCGACGACGTGGTGGATCCGGCCAAGGGCTTCGTGGAGCTGCTGGCTGATCCGAAAGAAGCCGTGAAGGGCGCCGACGTGGTGATCACCGACGTGTGGACCTCGATGGGCCAGGAGGCCGAGTCGAAGCAGCGCCTGGCCGACCTGGGCGCCTACCAGGTCAACCCTGAGCTGATGAAGCTCGCCAAGGCGCACGCGCTGTTCCTCCACTGCCTGCCGGCGCATCGGGAAGAAGAGGTGACGGCTTCCGTCATCGACGGCCCGCAGTCGGTGGTGTGGGACGAAGCGGAGAACCGCCTGCACGTGCAGAAGGCGCTGCTCGAGTACCTCGTGCTCGAGAATGAGCGACGGCAGAGCTGACAGCACCCTCTCCCAGGGGGGGAACTCTCTCCCGGATCTCGGCACCGCGCGCGGGCGAGCTCGCGCTTATGGTGCTCCATGCTCCGTGGACTGCTCGCAGTGATGGTGGTGCTGACCGGCTGCGCTCACGGGCCTCGGGTGACTGAGCCACCCCGCGGCCGGGCTTTCTGGCTCTCGCTGCGCGACGCGAAGTTTGCGCTGCCCTCCGGTGAGTCGCGCGAAGCGGTGCTGCGCGACGCCGAGACTTTGGTCGACTCGGAAGATCCGGTGCTGCGCGACGACGTGGGCTACGGCCTGGTGTCGGCCTGGGTGTACCGCGAGCGTTCCGTCGAGGCGCCGGCGTTGATCGAGTTCACCACCCACCTGCAGGAGCGGCTCAAGCAGCTCGAGGGCC
>JANODF010000431.1:0-7684 GCA_031412555.1 Archangium sp.
CGTTGGGTTTCGGCGCCGAGCTGCCGCCCACGCACCGCGCTCACTCAGGTGTCGATCACGAACGCGCGCTGGCCGAAGCCACCCTGACGCTGATGCACCACGAGCGATCGGCCGGTACCGAGTTCGAGCCCATCCGCGTGAAGCTGCTCGCCAGTGAACAAGGCAAAGCGGCCTTCGGCTCATCGCTGGTCGGTGAACCGGTCGAGCAGGTGCGCGCCCTGCTCTCGCTCATCGATCGGTGGACCTGGGCTCGCGCCAGCTACACGCACACCTTCCACGGCTGGAGCACCATCACCCAGCAGAAGCCGCTCATCCCCGACAAGCTCGTCGAGCTCAAGGTGGCAGCGCCGGACACCTTCGAAGGCCCCGATCAACACCTGCGCCGGCGAGATGGTTTTGCCCTCACCGATCCACGCGGAGATGCGCGCCAGGTGATGGCGGAGATCGATCTCTGCGTGCTGTGTCACGAGCGCGAGAAAGACTCGTGCAGCCACGGGTTCGTCGAGAAACCGCCCGCGCCCGAAGGCACCTACAAGAAGAACCCGCTGGGCATCGAGCTGACCGGTTGCCCGCTCGAGGAGCACATCTCCGAGATGCACCTGCTCAAGGGCCGCGGTGATTCGCTGGGCTCGTTGGCGATGGTGATGCTCGACAACCCGATGTGCCCGGGCACCGGGCACCGCATCTGCAACGACTGCATGAAGGCCTGCATCTTCCAGAAGCAGGAGCCGGTGAACATTCCGCAGATCGAGACGAGCGCACTGACCGACGTGCTCGCGCTCCCGTATGGCTTCGAGCTGTACGGCCTGCTCACCCGGTGGAACCCGCTCAACGTGCGCCGCCCGTACGCCGCGCCGGCGATCGGCAAGAACGTGATGGTGGTGGGCCTGGGCCCCGCTGGCTACACGCTCGCGCACTACCTGATCAACGAAGGCTTCACGGTCGCCGGCATCGACGGCCTGAAGATCGAGCCCTTCCCTGCTTCGCTCACCGGCACCGACGGCCACACCATCGAGCCGATCCGCGATTGGCGCGACATCGCAGCGCCCCTGGAAGAACGCGTTCAAGAAGGGTTCGGCGGCGTCAGCGAGTACGGCATCACCGTTCGGTGGGACAAGTCGTTCCTCACGCTCATCCACCTCACGTTGGCGCGGCGAGAGGGCTTCCGCATCTACGGCGGCGTGCGGTTCGGTGGCACGCTCACCATCGACGACGCGTGGGACCTCGGCTTCGACCACATCGCCATCGCGGCGGGCGCGGGCAAACCGACGCTGGTGCCGATGAAGAACAACCTCATCCGCGGCATTCGTGCGGCGAGCGACTTCTTGATGGCGCTGCAGCTCACGGGCGCCTCCAAGCGCGACTCGTTGGCGAACCTGCAGGTGCGGTTGCCGGCCCTGGTGATCGGCGGCGGGCTGACCGGCATCGACACGGCCACCGAGCTGTTCGCCTACTACCCGGTGCAGGTCGAGAAGACGCTCAAGCGGCACGAGGTGCTCGCGGCCTCGATGACCGAAGCGGCGATCTTCGCGCGTATGAACACCGAAGAGCTGGTGGTCTACCGGGAGTTCCTGGAGCACGGCCGGGCGATCCGCGCTGAACGTGAACGCGCGGCGAAGACCGGTGAAGCACCGGACTTCATCAAGCTGGTGCGCGCGTGGGGCGGCGTGGCGCTCTGCTACCGGCGCAGTCTGATCGAATCGCCTGCGTATCGCCTCAATCATGAAGAGGTCGCCAAGGCGCTCGAAGAAGGCATCCGCTTCGTGGAGCGCGTGGCTCCCATCGAAGCCGTGCCCGATGAGTTCGGCGCGGTCTCGGCGCTCAAGTTCGAGCGCATGACGATGATCGACGGAAAGCTGGAGAGCAGCGGTCAGCACCTCGAGTTGGCTGCGCGCACCGTGTGTGTGGCGGCGGGCACCTCGCCCAACGTGACCTACGAGCGCGAGTACCCCGGCACCTTCGCGCTCGACAAACGTGGCTCGTACTTCGAGGCCTTCGACGTGGTGAACGACGGCGAGCTCGCTCGGGCCCGCGGCGGCTTCTTCACCAGCTACGCGAAGAACGGGAAGTTCATCTCGTTCTACGGCGACAACCACCCGGCCTATGCAGGCAACGTGGTCAAGGCGATGTCGTCGGCGAAAGACGGCTACGTGCACGTGGCGAAGCTGTTCCGTTCGCACGTGGCCAGCTTGCAGCCGGCGGGGCAGGCGCAGCGTGATGCAGATCGACGCGCGCTCTTCGCCCGGTTGGACGACGCCTTCCACGCGACGGTGGTGGCGGTGAACCGGCTCACGCCGACCATCGTCGAGGTGATCGTCAAGGCGCCCTTCGCCGCGCAACACTTCGAGCCCGGCCAGTTCTACCGGCTGCAGAACTTCGAGCGCACCGCGCGCGTGGTCGACGGCATTCGCCTCACCATGGAGGGCCTCGCGCTGACCGGCGCGTGGGTCGACAAGGAGAAGGGCCTGATGTCGACCATCGTGCTCGAGATGGGCGCGAGCTCCCGCATGTGCGCGATGCTCAAGCCCGGCGAGCGGGTGGTGCTGATGGGGCCGACCGGTGCGCCCACGCACATCGTGACCAACGAGACGGTGCTGCTGGCCGGTGGTGGCCTCGGCAACGCGGTGCTGTTCTCGATTGGTCAAGCGCTGAGGAATGCGGGCTGCAAGGTCCTCTACTTCGCGGGCTATCGGAAACACGCCGATGTCTACATGCAGGACCGGCTCGAGGCGGCGGCGGATCAGGTGGTCTGGGCCGTCGACTCGGGCGAGCCCATCGTGCCCCGGCGCCCGCAGGATCGCGGCTTCGTCGGCAACATCATCAAGGCGATGGAGGCGTTCGCGCGCGGTGAACTCGGGGCGTCTGAGCTCTCGTTGAAGCAGGTCGACCGGGTGATCGCGATCGGCAGCGACAAGATGATGCGCGCGGTGAAGGTTGCCCGTGACGGCGTGCTCAAGCCCTTCATGAAAGAAGGTCACTGCGCGGTCGCCAGCGTCAACTCACCGATGCAGTGCATGATGAAGGAGATCTGCGCGCAGTGCCTTCAGCGCCACTTCGATCCGCGCACCGGCAAGGAGACCTTCGTCTTCTCGTGCTTCAACCAGGATCAGGATCTCGACACCGTCGACTTCGCGCACCTCGACATGCGGCTGCGAGCGAACTCGGTGCTGGAGAAGCAAGCAGAGCTGTTCCTGACGCACCTGCTCAAACGCGGAACCGAACTCCCTCTCCCTGCGCAGCGGGGAGAGGGTCGGGGTGAGGGGCCGTCGAAGCTCCGGAGCCGGGCCCCTCACCCGGCCTTCGGCCGACCTCTCCCCGCTTCGCAGGGCGAGGTGTCAACCCTTCTGCCCCACGACGATCATGTTGGTAGGAGGCCAGGCCAGCTTCACACCCGCGTCATCGAGCACCTCCACCGTGCCCTCGTAGCGGTTCTTCACGATCCACGGGTTCGCGTACGCCTGCAGATGAACCGGCGCGAAGCCCGCCTTCTCGAGCGCCACCCGCCACCCTTCCAGCGTGAGCGGGCCGAACTCCTCGTGAATCTCGATGTGCCAGTTCTTGAGGTAGTCCTTCTTGCAGAGGAACTCGTTCGCATCGTGTGACGACAGCCTCACGGTGTCTTCACTGAGCTGTTCGAACTTCGCGCCACGGCCGTGACAGAACTCGCTGGCGAAGCGCGCGAACGTCTCCCGCACCGCCGCGCTCAGCAGCTTGATCCGCCACGTCGCAGGCGCCGGGCTGATGCCATCGCGAATGAGCACACGCCCACCTGGCTGCAGCTCCTCGTACGCATTGGCGAGCGCCCGATCGATCTGCTTCACGTCGTACTCGCTGTACGAGTGCACCTCGTGCATCACCGACGAGTAGATGACGGTGGTGGCGGTACCCGGCGGCACGTTGCGCTCGATGATGTTGGCGAACACCAGCAGCACGTCATCGGTGAGGTACGTGTTCTCGTCGCACACCCGCAGGAACTCGCGCGACAGATCGACGCCGACCAGCCTCGACTGCGGATACAGCCGGCTCAGCTCGACCAGCAGCTTCCCGGTACCGCAGCCCTTGTCGACGATGCAGCCCGGCTTCACGAACGGCACCAGGTCTTCCAGCTTCTGCATCAACGACGCATCCATCATCGCGCCGTAGGAGAGGAAGTCGCGCAGGTGACCCAGCTCGCCATCGTCGTTGAGCAGCGTCTGCCGGAAGATATCGTGGAGCCGCGAGACCACCTCGGGGCGCGAATAGACAGCCCTGGTCTCCGCCGACGCTTCGTCCTGCCACGGCTTGCCATCGGCCACGCGCTGCACGAGTTCGTGCGGGGTGAGCCCCTGAACTTCCTGGGCAATCACCTCGAAGCCGCGCGCCTTGAACAACCCGTCGACGTCCCGGTTGGCAGAGTAGACGGTGGTGCCTTCGGGCCCGAGCACCAGCCCTGACTGCCGCTTCACCTCGCTCGCCACGTGCTCCACCCACGCCGTGCTGTCGGCGATGTCGTCGACGCGCACGATCTCGAAGGGTTTTCCGCTGCGCTCCAGCGCGGGCCGCAGCATCGCTTCGCGGGTGGCCACGTCGAGCGGGTTTCGCCGGGTCGCCGCGTGGTTCGCGCTGGTGATGACGCAGATCAGCCGATCGACCGGCGCCTTTGACAACGAAGCGAGCCAGTCGGACTGCGCGCGGGTCACGGCGTGGAAGCGGCCAAGCAGGAGAGCGTTGGGCATCGCCCGCGGACACTACCGTCTCTTGAAGCGGTACACCGTCGCCGGCTTCGAAGCGGTGATCCGCTTGCCGGGCGCCTGCTCGATGAGTCCATCTTCGAGCATGCGGTTGAACTTCCGCCGGAAGTTTCCGGGGTCCATCTCCTTGTCGAGCACGATGGAATACACGTGCCGCAGCTCGGGGATGGTGAAGGTCAGCGGCACCAGGTCGAAGGCGATGGCCGAGTACTCCAGCTTGCCGCGCACGCGGTTGAGCGCCGTGTCGATGACCTCGCGGTGATCGAACCCGAGCTCTGTCTTCTTCAACTGATCGACGGGCAGCCACTCTGCCTGGCTGACGTCGCCGCCGGCTTTCACAAAAGGCGCGAGGTCGGGCCGAACCAGCGCGAAGTAGGCGACCGAGATGACGCGCATGCGCGGATCGCGGTTGGCCCGGCCGAAGGTGAACAACTGCTCGATGTGCACGCGATCGGGCTCGAGGCCCGTCTCTTCCTGCAGCTCGCGGCGCGCGGCGGAGTCGAGATCTTCGCCCTGATCCTTCGATGACTCGCCGACACGCACGAAGCCGCCCGGCAGCGCCCAGTCACCCTTGAAGGGGTGCTCCTGGCGCTTGACCACCAACACCCGCAACTGCGCGTCGATGATGGTGAAGATCACCAGGTCGACGGCAACGGACGGGCGCGGGTAATCCTTCGGGCGGTACTTCTCGAGGAACTGCTTTTCCTCGGCGCTTTCGCGGCGAGTCGAGCTCACGAACTCTTCCTCGCCTTGCCCTTCGCAGCCGGCTTCTTGGCGGACTTCTCCTTCTTCTCCGCCTTCTTCTCTGCCTTGGGAGCAGGCGCAGCGGCCTTCTTCTCCTTCACCACCTTGGCCGCCTTCTTCTCGGGCTTGGCCTTGGCTGCCTTCGCGGGCTTCGGCTCGGCATCGACCTCAGCGGCCGCCGCCTTGGCACCCTTCGCCGGCTTCTTGACCTTCTTCTTCGCGGCCTTCTTCTCACCGCGCGCAGCGGCCTTGGCCTGGCCTTCGGGCGACGCCATGTACTCACGGCGGGCGGCCATCAGCTCGAGCGCGCGATCGACCGTCAGCTCGCCGGGCTCATCACCCTTGCGCAGCGACGCGTTGGTCTCGCCGTCGGTGACGTACCAGCCGAAGCGGCCTTCCTTGATCACCAGGTCCTTGCCGCTGTCGGGGTCTTTCCCCACCACGGTGACGGGCTTCGCCTGACCGCGGCCGCGGAACTGCTTGGGCTGCGCGAGGATCTCCAGCGCCTCCTGCATGGTCATGGTGAGCAACTTCTCTTCGTTGCCCTGACCCAGGTTGCGGCTCTCTTTGCCCTTGGTGATGTACGGACCGTAGCGGCCGTTCTGCGCCAACACGTCTTCACCGTCTTCGGCTTTGCCGAGCGTGCGGGGCAACGTGAGCAGCTCGAGCGCCTGCTCCAGCGTCACGTTCTCCGCCTTCATGTTGGGGAAGAGCGAAGCAGTCTTCGGCTTGAAGTCGTCGGTCACCACGCCGAGCGCGACGTACGCGCCGAAGCGGCCCGTCTTCACGAACACGGGCAGGCCGGTCGCGGGGTCGGTGCCGATCGGGGTGTCACCCTTGGGAGCCGCGAGCAGCGTCTGCGCCTTCTCCAGCGTCATCTCGTCGGGCGGCAACGAGTCGGGCACGGAGACGGTGTCTTCACCACGCTTGATGTACGGGCCGTACTTGCCCGGCTTGACCACCACGCCGCTGTCCTTGCCGCCGATCGGAATCGAGTTGATCGACGCAGCGTCGATGTTCTCGAGGTTCTGGCCGACGAGCTTCTGCAGACCGGGGTGCTTCTTGTCGCCGAAGTAGAACTGCTTGAGGTAATCGACCTTCTCGCGATCGCCCGAGGCGATCTTGTCGAGGTCTTCTTCCATCTCGGCCGTGAAGGCGAAGTCGACGAGATCCGCGAAGTGCGTCTCCATCAGCTTCACCACGGCGAAAGCGACCCAGTTCGGAATGAGGGCCTGGCCCTTCTTCCACACGAAGCGGGCCTGCAGCTTGCCCATGATCGACGCGTAGGTCGACGGGCGGCCGATGCCCAGCTCTTCGAGCTTCTTCACCAACGACGCTTCGGTGAAGCGGGCCGGCGGCGAGGTGGTGTGACCCTTGGCCTCCAGCTCGGCGACCGGCACGTCATCGCCCTGCTTGAGAATCGGAAGCGGCGACTCTTGATCGTCGGCGGCTTCCGCATCATCGGAGCCTTCCACGTACGCCTTCAGGTACCCCTGGAAGGTGATCGTGCGACCCGACGAGCTGAACTCGACGAGCTGGCCCGCTTGGGTCTTCGCCTCGAGCCTGAGAGAGACCGTCTCACCCTGCGCGTCGGTCATCTGGCTGGCGAGGGTGCGCATCCAGATGAGCGTGTAGAGCTTCATCTCGGCCGAGATGAGCTCGGTGGCCAACTCCTGCGGCGTGCGGAACGACTCACCGGCGGGCCGGATCGCTTCGTGCGCTTCCTGCGCGTTCTTGACCTTGCGCTGGTACAGGCGCGGCTCGTCGGGCACGAAGTCTTTGCCGAACAGCTCGCCCACCTGCGCGCGCGCGGCCTTGATCGCCGTCTCCGAGAGGTTGGTCGAGTCGGTGCGCATGTACGTGATGTAGCCGCGCTCGTAGAGCCCCTGCGCCACGCGCATCACCTGCTGCGCGCTCATGCCCAGCTTGCGTCCACCTTCTTGCTGCAGCGTGGACGTCATGAACGGAGGCTTGGGCGAGCTGCGGTACGGCCGGGTCTCCAGGCTCTTCACGGCGAACTTCTCGCCTGCGAGGCCATCAGCGATCGCCTTGGCCTTCGCCTCGTCGATCCACACGCTGGTAGCCGTCTGCAGCTCACCGCGATCGCTGAAGTCTTTGCCGCTGGCTATGAGCTGACCATCGACTGAGTACAGCGTCGACTCGAAGGCGGGCGTGGTCGAGTGCTTCGCGCCCACGTCCCAGTAGCTGAC
>JANODF010000432.1:0-8506 GCA_031412555.1 Archangium sp.
GAGCAATGGCTCCGGAACGGAATGGGGTGTTTCGTTAGGCCCAGCGCCCGGGCGAACTGTTCCGCGTGTTCGAGGCTCCAAGACGCCTGGCCGCCGTGCTTCGTCGCGCGCCAGAGCTCGCGGGTGCGCTCGACATATACGTTCCACCGGGGTCCGCCACGCCGAAGGGTCAGACCTAGCCGCTCGATCTCGGTCAACGTCACGGCAATGGTCTACCCCGGGGCACCGACAACCGCCGTGGCCACCGCCTCAGCCGTTCGCATCTCGCTCACCGCAGCGCGGTACCGCTCGGCGGCAATGAGGCTGCCATCGTGGTGACGCTGAGCGCGCTGCAGTTCAGCCTCTGCGCGGCGGAGACGAAGGGCGAGGTCTTCTCGGGTCATGCGTCAGGGAGAGCAGCCGGCGTGCCGGGCATTCATCGAGCAGTTGCAGGTGGATCACGTCTCCCTCCCAGGATGCGGCGTAGACGCTCCATCGGTTCTCTCGGAGCGTGAGGCTTCCCTCGCCGCCCGGGCAACGGTGCTCTGAGAGAGGCCCAGCCGCTTGCCGACCTCGGTCTGGCTGAGCCCCTGCGCCAGGAGATCCAACACCACCACTCGCTTCCGAGGGGTGAGCTTCACCGGCGTACCCGTGCGGGGCATAGCGATCGACGACGGGGACAGCGACATGCGGTTCTCGTGCTGCTCGGCGATGATCTCCTCGACGCTCCTCATGCGACCTCCCGGCCTGCGCAGTCCTGCTTCACCATTCGCCCACCGACCGAGACCCAGCGAACGCCGTGCGGGTACCCGGTGGCCGTCTCGCGGCAGAGCCCACCGCAGTCGGAGCAGGTCACGTACCTGGTGCCGATCGACGGCAACTCGATGCTCCACTCCGCCTGGTTGTTCGTGGTGATCACGGAATCACCAGCGGCCGCGTCATTCGCTTCGCCCCGCCTTCGATCCATTTGTCGTGCGCCACCAGAATCGCGCGGGCCCGGGCAGGCGTGAGAAGCGGCGCCTTCTTCCCGGCCGCCAGCGCCTTCGCGGCTGCTCTCTCGGCATCTGCCACCAGTTGCCGCGGCAGGAAGTACCCATTGGCGCGCCACTTCCCCGGAACTAAGGAGCACGGGCGCTCGACCTTGATACGCGGGTCAGAGGGTCGCGCGCGGAAGCGCAGCTTGTTCCAGAGGTCGACCTCGATCTTTGCGAAGGCTCGCCACTCGCGATCGGCCTTTGCGAACTCGGTCTGTGCGGCAGAGCGAAACGCGTCCACCTGGGCCCACGCGCTGGTCACGCGGGACGTTCCTCAGCGGCCCGCGCAGGGACGATGAAGGGGAACCTTCGCCTGCGTTCGCGCCGCGATTCGATGAAGCGCCGCCCAAGCCCGCGGCGAAGGACGCCGGCGTAGAGGTCACGCCAAAGCTTCGCCTCGGGGTCGTCTTTCTCCGCTCCGTGGAAGCACTCCCGCAGTGCCTCAGCGAAACCGGAGGGGCTCGGGGAGCCGCGGTGATGCGGGTCCTCGCGGAAGGCCACGACCGCCATCGCGCATGAAGCGCAGATGCACTCGCTGGATGCAGTGCCTTCGTAGATCATCGAGTGGCGTTCGTACGTCTCGCCCTTCGCGATGCTGGCGCAACAGACGATGCACTCCCGCTCGTTCCTCGAGCGCGGGTGCGTGACCTCGTAGACCTCGCAGACCTCTCCATCGATGTCGAAGGAGCACATGGTCAGGCCTCGGTTGAGCAGACGAAGCCGTAGCGTCGGCTGTCGGGGTCGTTCGCCCACCACGAGCATGGGAAGACGTGGCGCTGTCCCGTGTCGTCGTCGCGGACCGTGAGGATCTTCTCGTCGGGCCACTGCTCCCAAGGCCCCGCCGACATCTCGCCGTCCTCTCCCTCATTGTAGAACTCACGACACCGCTGCTGCGCGTGCTCAGGGCTGACTGCGCTGAACCACTCCGTCTCGTTCGCATAGATGTGCCAGGTGGGCGCGGAGGGGGCCGTGACTCGCAACTGCTCGACCGGCAGAGAGGCGTGATCCGGAACGGGCGCGGTCATCGTCCCTCCCACGTGACCGTCGCCTTCACCGCGCGCAGCTTCCCCGCCTTGCGCTCGCGACGAATGCGGGCGACCTCACCAGCTGGGTCGCGGGCGTCCTTGTAGAGACGCTCCAGAATCTCCCACGCCCACTTGCGCTGAAGAGCGGCGGTGAAGGTGTACAGCATGCCGTTGCCGACGATGAACCAGGCTTGATCGGAGCGCTTCATCGGGTTCCTGCTTTCGGGGTGGTGGGCACCTTCTGAGTGCGCGCGAGCTCGCCCAGCTGAGAGGCGATGCCGAGCGCGTGGTGGAAGATGATGTCGAGAGCCACGTGCACGTTGATCGTGTCGGGCTGGCGGAGGGAGTAGGGCCCCATCCGCTCGCGGGCCTGCTTCACGTAGACGATGAGGTCGAGCGCCTCCTGGTAGGCGTCAACCACGCAGTCACGCCCGTTCCAGACCCGCAGCGGCGTTCCGTACTTGGCCGCGCCGATGTCGTTCCGGGCTCGCATGTCTGCTTTCAGCCACTCGGGCAGCACGAGGCCAGGCGCGTTGAAGATGAGCGGCCAGACTTCGTCACCCTCGCCTCTCGAGGGCGCGGGCTGGGGGGCATTGAGGTTCATCAGTGCGTCCTCCGCTTCCACTCGGTGTGCGGGAACGACGAAGCCCGCATTTGAGCAATCGAGTCCTCCGTTGCGGTGAGCGCCTGATCGAGATGCCTGACGATGAAGTCGTGCGCTTCGATCAGCGCCTTCAGGCGCAATGGAATCTCGTCAGGTGGGGCTTCCACGAGATCCGCGAGAAGGCTGCCAACCGCGTGGAGGATCCGGTTCGACTCCATGTTCGAGACGAGGGTGGAAGCCACGAGACCCGATGCCAGCCCGCAGGGCTTTCCGTTGTTCGTGAGGAGGTGAGGGACGCGCAGGTCCATGCCAGCTGGCGGCGCGCCGTTGGCGTCGAGCTTCAGCGGTTCAGCCCCGAGCATCATGGGCATGAAGGTCTTCAACCGCTCTTCGAACGCGCTCAATGGGTCTGCTCCTGACGCTCCAACACCTCGTGCTCGTCCATCGCGCGATCGATGGCGTCGAAGCTCTTCTCGATGTGAGAGGCGGTTGCTGCGCGACCCGCCTCGAGAAGATCGCGGAACATCTCGCTCATCAGCGCCGGGTTCTTCTCGTGGTGAGCCCGCAGCATTGCCTCGAGATGGTCGTTCAAGGCGCAGAGCAACCGCGTGGACTCGATGCCCTGAAGCAGATGCTCCGCGGTCACCCCATCGAGGATGCCGACGTTCCTCCCCTGGACGGAGATCAGCCGCGCAGCAACGAGGGGAGACATTGAGGGTGGCATTCCGGGCTGGATTGCCGGCGCCTGCCAGTCGATCACGGCGAGACCAGCAAGGCGTTCCTTGAACTTTCGCGCGTCGCTCAAGCGGTCTTCCTCCAGAGGTCACCCGGTGGGCTGGCCAACTGCCCGCGCACCAGGTGTTCCACGCCGGCCTGCAGCGCCCAGAGCCCCTGCTGTCCCAGCGCCTTCGGGGCAGAGCCCAGGTTGAGCTGGCGCACGTTCGAGAGCATCCAGCCGTACTTGCCGACCCACCAAGGCCGCTGGCTCTCGGGGAGATCCACCTTTGCGTGCGCGATGCCTGCGAAGGTCGCGACCGCGACGATGCGGCCGCGCCCGTACGTCACGCCGAGCTCGTTGCTGTCGCTGCTGGTCGGCACCACGTGCCCACGCGCGGCGAACCGAAAGAGCTTCATCTCCTCGAGCGTCGGCGCGTGCGTGCCCGCGTGGATCGCGATGTCGTCGCCCACCTTGAGCAGCTTCCAATTGGGCAGCCAGTCTCGGTTCTCCACCAGCTTGAGCCCGGCGCTGATTGCCCAAGCCCACGGCTGCCAAACAGTCAGTGCATACATTCGTTCTCCGAATTCCCCGGTGGTTGTGAAAGTGCCGGCGCGCGCAAGGTCGGGGGGGGCCAATGCGCTGCCAGCGAGTTCGTCCCCGTCCCTCCCAACCGGAGGACGAACTCTTGAGGTCAGGCGACTTCGAGATTCACGGCGCGGCGTTCGCGCTCAGCGGTGACGGCCTTCAGGTCTGCCTTCAGCTTCGCGACCGCGGCGTCATCATCGAGACCGGCCAGGCGTTCGCGCTCGTGCTCGAGGAACGCGTGGACGTCCTCGAGTTGGTCGCCGGTGAGCTTGCCCACGGGTGAGCCCGCGAGGACGCCGGCGCTGAGTCGATGCGTGCCGATGCCGGCGCGGATGGTGGTGAGCTTCGTGCTGCGGGGACGTGCGCTCATGCTGGTGCCTCCTGGAGGGCTGCTCTCTTCAGCAGCCGTTGAATGGTTCGCGTGGAGACGCCGAAGCGCTCCGCCAGTTGGTCGATGTCGACTCCGTCTCGTCGCGCGCGCTGAACCGCGATGCATGTGCTCGCCGGAGGGGGGACGCCGCGGCCCAGGCCGTGCGCGTTGACCTGCCGCGGAATCGGCGTGGTTGGCTTCGCGGTGCGCCTTCCGCGCGGCAGTGCCTGATCAGGAAGGGCGTCGAGGTCGCGCGCATCCGCAAGGCGCTTCTCGTGGGCCTGCTGTGCCCGCTCCATCGCCGCGTGAAGAAAGGCGTTCATGCCGCTGCCCCCTGTGCGCTGGGCGGTGCCTCTTCGTCGGGAACGACGAGCGTTCCGCCGCAGGGGCAGTTCCTCCAATGAAGGCCGTGCATCGTGGCGATGCCGCTGTGAGGGGGCGGGAGCGCGAAGAACTCAGCGCGCGGGTACTGCTTCCCGCAGACCTTGCAGCGCTTTGGGAACGTGCTCACCATGCACCTCGAAGTTGACGAGGGGCCGCGCGGGCGGTTTCCTGCGCACCATGCGAACGCTCTGGATGGTCGTGGTGGTGTTGCTGATCGGCTCTGGTTTGTCGGGGTGTCGCAAGCGCCTGCCGGGGGTCTTCATCCCGAACACGCCCGAAGGAAACACGTGCAAGCGAGAGTGCATGAACGTCCGGGCCAGCTGCGACTCCAGCGGGCGAAAGAAGGACCGAAAGGAGATCTGCCCCCAGCGTGAGATCGATTGCCTCGTGACCTGCCCAGGTGCCGTGGTGGACGGCAACCGCGAGGAGTCGCTCTCCCCGATGCAGCCACCCGCGCAGAGCAACTCGGTGCCGCTCGATCCCGAACCCGCTCAAGCTGCGGGGCCAGTTCGTCGCCCGACCTGCGTCGCTTCCGAACTGCCGGAATGGCAGGGAGCCAGCGCAGCAGAAAAGAAGCAGCTGATGGAAAAGTGCCGCGCACCTGCTGAGTAGGGCGCTCACGGGATGCTTCCCTCCCAAAGCGCCTGCTCACCCTTCGCGACGATGACGAACTTCGTCGACGCCGGGCCGTACGTCTTCACGTGCGCGACATGGCTTCGTGCGAACTGCTCGGCTTGGGCCTGAGTCGCAAACGTCGCGACCATCGTGCCCATGGGTACGGTGCCGTGCATGCTCTCGTGTTCCGAAGCGACCACCCGGTAGGTCGCCCCCTGCGCCTTCGATGAGACGACGCGCGCCTGAACGATCATCTCATTCAGAACAGCGATGGCGTCTTCGCCAGCCATGCCGTCTTCGCCCATCTCGGCTTCGGTCGTCATGCGCGCGAGGGTGCTGACGAATGCGAGGAGGTCGGGCGCGGCCGCGATGAGGTAGGCGTTCGCCTCGGACGCGATGTCGGGGTGCCTCGTGGTCGGCGGCGCGATGTCGGCGACAGCCATGCCGTGCCCTTCGCCCGCGCGGATGATCAAAAGATTCCCGGCACCCGTTCGCCACGGCCCCGGCGTGTGGTTCATGACTGAACCGTCCATGTGTCGCCGAAACACAGCGAGTAGCGGCCACCGGGAACGAAGGTGCCGATCGCCATCACGATGTCGGTGAGCGGGCCAACGTAGCGTTCGATCTTCACGAGGCGTGCGCTCTCGCTCGTGCGCGGAATCCCTGACACCACGTCACCAACCGCCAACTCTTCGCTCGTCTTCATCTCGTCTCTTCTCCCTTCGACTGGTTCACCGCTCGACCCGCCTCACCGCGCCGCGCTGTCTTCTGCGCTGCTGCCTCGCCTCTTCGTCAGTCACGCTTTCTCCGTGGTTGACCGTCTGCTGCCCTGCTCCGACTTCGGGTTTCCCCGACTCGCCGACCCCGTGGCCTCTCCGCGCCCGCCGTCTGGTCCGTGTTCCGACCGTGAAGCCATACTGCCCGACCGTCATCGCACTGTCAATACGGTCACCACACATCGCAATTCATTGTATCTCGACGTGTTGATACCGAAAGACGGTCGTGCTAGGAGGTGTGTGTACGGTGTGCGTGCGATGGCTTGTCAGGAACGCAAAGGAGAACTATGTCTGCAGCCCAAGTCCTCGAAATGGCGCTCTACGATCCCAACGAGAAGGAAGAGGCGATGACGCCCCTGAACTTCAGGGTGCCTAAGGGCCTCATTCGTCAGATGGATGCGTGCGTGCGTCTTTGGCGCATCCAGGCAAAGGCGCGCGGCGAAGAGACCGGCAAGATCGACCGCAGCTACATCATGCGGATGTTCTTGCGGGACGGCTGGGAGAACGCGTTCGACGAGTTCGGCGGCATGCCGACTGACGACGCGGGCTGGGAATCGATTGAGGCCAAGATCCTCAAGTCGGTGAAGAAAACCTCCACCTCTCGCTGAGCGTTTGTCCCAATGGACAACCTCTCGATCTCACGGGGCGTAGCCCCAACTTGTCAGTGGCCTGTGCTGAAGACGTTCGTCCGGGTTGAGAACTCGGTCGCCGGCTCGGGCCACTGCCCTACCGCTCGCTGCAAGAGGATCAAAGATGGCCGACAAGGATGTGGTGCGTCTCGAGGCGCAGTTGCGCTTGGTCAGACGAATGGTGAGGGCCGAGGTGGGTGGGCCGCATTTCGTAGCGACCGCTCTATCTCGCGCGGAGGTGGCCGTTGTTCTCCGCTGCTCGCCAGAGGAGGTAGACCGGCTGGTGGCCCGCTGGGAGTTGAGACCCAGACGCCTCGGCACTGCGCCTCGATTTCCCGTCTCCCAAATTCGCGCCTTGCTCGACAAGCAACGCTGAACCTCGGAGCCACAACATGAGCTTTGAAAACGAGTATCGCGGAATGCTCCGCGAGGTCGTGCGCGAAGTCCTGCGCGAAGAGTTGGGCGCCAGACCGACAGAGCTTCAGAACGAGCTGCTCACGTACGACCAGGCGAGCAAGCGGTTCTCAGTGAGCCCCCGCACGCTGACGCGCTGGGTGAACGCGAAGCGGCTGCGCGCGTTCGGCAAGGGTCGGCTCAGACGCGTGCGTGCCGACGACGTGAAGGCGTGTCTCGAAGAGGCAGAGCAGGCGAAGGCCCCCGCGGCGGTCGATGTGAAGTCGAAGGTTCACTCAATTCTCTCAAGTCTCCCTGGAAGGACCGGTCGGTAATGGGCAGCGTCTACAAGCGGGGTCCCTTCTGGTGGATGGCCTTCAAGCTGCCCGGCGGGAAGCGTGTGATGCGCTCCACCGGCATCTCGAGCACCGCTCCCGAGGTCACCGCCCGTGGGATGCTGGATGCCCTCGAGAACGAGCTCGCGAACCAGACCAGCCGTGAGGTCGGCTTGAGGAGCACGGTGGCGGAGTTCGCCATCGGCTGGACCGCAGCGCGCAAGGCGGCCAGGCAGACCAACGCCAAGCTCGACTACGAGCGGCTGAAGACACACGTGTTCCCGGCCATCGGGGCGAAGCGCCTGGGCGCGGTCCGCGTTCTCGACATTCGCAACCTGGTGAAGGCGCTCACGCTCACCGCGTCGACGCTCGCGCCCCGCACGGTCATCAACATCTACGGCTTGGTGCGCCGGCTCTTCGCCGATGCCGTTGCCGACGAGCTCATCGCATCGACGCCGTGCGTGCTTCGTCGAGGAGACCTGCCGAAGAAGCGCGACAAGGACCCCTCCTGGCGATCCGGCGCCGTGTTCAGCCGCGAGGAGGCGGAGTTGCTGTTGAGCTCGCCGCTGGTGCCCATGGACCGAAAGGTCACCTACGCGCTGGGTCTCCTCGCCGGTCAGCGTGAGGGAGAAATTGCGGCGCTTCGGTGGCGTTCGTTCGACCGCAGCGCCCAACCCCTCGCGCGGCTCATGGTGGTGGCCAGCTACACGCAGCGCAACGGGTTCGAGAAGGCCCCGAAGACAGGCAACCCGCGCGAGGTGCCGGTGCACCCCGTGCTCATGCGCATCCTGACGGAATGGGAAGAGCACGGTTTCGCGGAGTACTTCGGGCGCGAGCCGCGGCCCGATGACCTGCTCATCCCCAACCGCTGGGGGCGCCACCGCATCGACACCTCGTTCATTCGGGGGCTCGAGCTGGACCTGAAGAAGCTCGGGCTTCGTCACCGTCGCTTCCACGACACGCGGCGCACCTTCGTCAGCCTGGGCCGCACCGATGGGGCCAACCCCTCGGTGCTGAAGAGCATCACCCACGACCAGGTGGGCGACCAGTTCGACCAGT
>JANODF010000433.1:0-4350 GCA_031412555.1 Archangium sp.
CAGAACTGATCAGAGGTGCAGACCAGGCCGGCGTCGCATTCGGAGCGCGTGGTGCACTGCGGTTCTTTGCCGGCGTCGACTTCTTGTTTGGCGGGCGGGCAGGCGGTCAAGAGGAGCGCGAAGAGAACGGCGACCGCCCTCTCCCCGACCCTCTCCCCCTCGGGGAGAGGGAGACACTTGTTCGAGCTCATCACGGCAGCACCGTCACATCGCCGCTGGGCCAGGTCACGTCGACCACTTCCCAGACGTTGCCTTTGCGTTCGAGCGTCTTGCTCGCTTCGGCCTTCAAGATGCCGAACAGGTACACCCGCACCGTCACCTTGCTGGCGGGCATCGGGCTGAGCAGCTCGTTCTCGAACATCACCGCCACGCGGTAGACGCCGTCGACCGGGTTCACGTAGCCGAAGACCTCGGGCCCGTAGCCGGTGAGCGCGTCGCGCACGAACACTGGATCGTCATTCGTGTCGCCCGCCATGCCCCAGTCTGGCGTGCGGTTTTGGTAGTAGCAGTCGTCGGGCGTGGTGTTGAGCAACGCCATGGTGTTGCGCAGCACGTGCAAGTCGATGTCGGTGCCCGGGTTGTCCCAGAACATCTCCACCAGCAGCTTCTGCGCAGGCGAAGCCACCACCGTCGCACGCGCGGGCTGACACGACTTCGCGCCCGTCGAATCGGTCACGTCGAGCTGCACTTCGTACGCGCCAGGCACCATCGCATCGAGCGTCATCTCAGTGGTGGCTGCGTCGGGCATCGCAATGGTCGTCGACGACGCGAGCGGCTTGCTGCGAATGGTCCACTTGTACGTGATGGGTGCATCACCATCGGGGTCCATCGAGGCCGAACCATCGAGCGTGATGCGCTGCCCCGGCGCGCCATTGCCGAGCATGGCGATGTTGGGCACGGGCGCGCGGTTCACGGTGGCGGTGAGCGGAATGATCACCTCACGCTGCTCCGGGTCGGTGGAGCGAATGCGGATGCCGCCCGTCAACGTGCCTTCGCTGGTGGCCGCCGCCGACACGCGCACGGTGATCTGAATCTGCCCCGGCAGGCCGTTGTCATCGATGGTCTTCACCGTGGCCGGTCGCACCGAACCCACGAAGCTGAACGCGCTCGAGGTGCCTTCGGTGAAGGCGATCTCTTCGATCACCAGATCCGCCGTGCCCTTGGAAAGAATGGTGACCAACTGCACCGTCGACGCGCACTCCGCCACCCGGCCGAAGTCGAGCATGGGCGGCTGCACCTCGATGATCGCGCGCGTGCTGCCCGTGCCGGTCAGGGACAACTCGAGCCGCAAGTTCTCTTCGTCGTCGGTCTCGAAGACCAGCGTGTCGTCGTAGCTCTGCTCGGCCAGCGGGGTGAAGACCACCACGATGTTCTCGGTCAGCCCGCTCTCCACGATCTCGGGCTTGCTCTCGATGCGGAAGATGCCGTCGTCTTTGCTGAGCGCGACGTTCGACACCGTCAGCTTCGCGCGGCCCACGTTGGTCAGCGGAATCTCGATGCGTTTCTGATTGAGCACCGGCAGCAACCCGAACTCGACCGGCGAACCGGGAGGCGAGAGCCGCGGCCTGACCTGCTGGAGGTTGTTGTTGTCGCAGCCGACGAGGAGAAGCAGCCCCAGGCAGAGTGTGCGGCTCACGGGCCCTTCCCTTCTTCGTAGTACTGCAGCTCGATTTGTCCCGACAGCCCGGGCACCGATTCACCGGCGAAGAAGACGACGTTGCCGCCCTCTTCGTACTCCCAGCCGTCGGGGGCGCCCTGTTTGGGCGTGCAGACCAGGTTCATCGAGTCGGCCGGGTTGCCCATACACGCCGCACGATCGACCGAAGCGCACGAGGCGATTTGATCGGCGGGCACGTTGCACGGGTAGCGCAGCCGCACCTGAATGGTGGAGATGTTGGGTTTGGCCTGCAGCGCGAACTTGCGCTTGAGCCCCACCGCGTTGCGAGCGAGTTTGCCCAGCGTGGTGGAGAAGTTGGTGTCGCAGATGCTGCCCACTTCGCCGCCGGTGAGATCCGACAACGCCTTGTAGCGGGTGCCCGGCGTGGCGCCGCAGCCGTTCGAAGGCGTGTCGCCCATGATGGCCGCGGTGGTCACGGTGCCGTCGTTGCCCACGCCCTTCACCGTCTCGAAGTACCGGTAGAAGAACCGCACGTCCTGGCTGGAGCGGTCTTCTTCATCGGTCACGAAGATGAGGTACAGGTACGCGTCGCGCCGCAGGAACTGGAAGACCGCGGTCGTCGGGCAGTTCGCCCGGCAAGCCGCCTGGCCCATGGTGGGGCACGCGGCCTGGCACTGCATCACCGAGGCTGCGTTCGCCTGCACCTGCAGATCGAGCGAGAGGCGCGCGGCCTCGAGGCCCACTTCGAATGGGCTGCCGTTGATGCCCACCCGGATGTTGTTCGAGAAGGCGGCGGCCACGTTGGGCGTGGTGGGGGTGAGGATCTTCGGGGTGCCCACGAAGCGGCCCGCTTCTTTGAAGATGTCAGTGGTGGTGACGGCGATGCGGTAGTCGATGGAGTTCCGGGTGAACTCGTTGATGAACGACCCGAAGTTCCGCGCGAGGTTCTCCTGGCGGGCGGCCATCGAACCGGAGTTGTCCACCACCCAGAGCACGTCGATCTTCGACGCCGCCTGCTGCGTGTAGGTGTCGACCCGCACGTCGGGCGGAAGCGTGTTCACCAGGCCGGGCGGCCGGCATTCGCAGCCCGCGACGGTGACCAGAACCAGAAGGGAGAGGAGAGGGGTCCGCAAAGCCATGTGGGTATAGCAAGGTGCGCACCTGTCCGAGTGCTGCAGAAGTCTTGCTACTTCAGAGACTTAAGCCTGAAGGACCTTCCTCATTGACTTGGTTTCCTACGCCCTCTATGGCGCGGCCGCCATGGCATCTCTTCGCGACATCCGGAAGCGCATCCGCTCGGTCAAAAATACCCGGCAGATCACGAAGGCCATGAAGATGGTTTCGGCTGCCAAGCTGCGCCGCGCACAAGACAACGTGATCGCCGCCCGCCCCTTCGCCAAGACGCTCGACGCGGTGATGTCGACGTTGATCTCCAAGTCGGAGCCCGGCTCGCTCTCGCACCCGCTGCTCACGCGGCGTACGGTGAAGAAGATCGAGCTGCTGGTGGTGACCTCAGACCGCGGCCTGGCCGGCGGCTTCAACGCCAACATCAACCGCCGCGCCCTCAAGTTCATCGCCGAGCAGCAGGCAGCGGGCGTCGAGGTGTTCGTCACCACCGTCGGCCGCAAGGGCCACGACTTCCTCCGCGGCCGCGGCAACACGCCCATCCGCAAGGACAACCCGGGCATCCTCCCCAAGTTGTCGTACGCCGTCGCTGAAGGCATCGCCAAGGAGCTCAGCAAGCGCTTCCTCGATGGCGAGGTCGACGCGGTGTTCATTCTCTTCAACGAGTTCGCCTCGGCCATCGCGCAGGTACCCAACCAGGTGCAGCTGCTGCCGTTCGAAGCGGGCGCCGCTGACGCCAAGAGCACCGGCGCGTCGGTCGACTACAAGTACGAGCCGAACCCTCAGGACGTGTTGGCCGAGCTGGTGCCCAAGGCGGTCGCGGTGAAGATCTACCGCGCGCTGCTCGAGAGCTACGCCGCCGAACACGCCGCGCGCATGACCGCGATGGAGAACGCCACGCGCAACGCCGGCGACATGATCGGCTCGCTCACGCTCTTCTACAACCGCAGCCGCCAGGCGCAGATCACCAAGGAACTGGTGGAGATCGTCTCCGGCGCCGAGGCCCTCAAGGGCTAGGCGTCACTGCCTGAAAGTACGCGCAGCCCGACACGGGCTGTGGCGGATATTTCGGCGGTGTGCCCTGCTGACACATCAGGAAGTTCGAACGTGCGGTCTGCACGTCGCGTTTGTGCACGCACTGATGGCATTGGCTGGTGGCGTACGGCTGCATGGCGTCGTTCATACCTGAGAAAAAAAATGAGCGGGACGAGCCGTCCCCACGACTCGTCCCGCTCCACAGCCACGCCCCACCCCAGACCATCACCGCGGCCGCTGTTTCAGGTTCCCCAACCCGAAACGCACCAGCGATGCCCTCAATCCGGGGCTTCCCCTCACGCCGCACTGACCAACGGCTCACAGGCACGTAGCGGAGCCACGTCGTCCCGGGAATTCCGTTTGTCTGCGTACATCTCTGCGTCGGCTCTGGAGAGCAGACTGCGCTCTTCTTCACCTTGCACCCAGCTGGCCAGACCCACGGCCAGGCCCCGCCCCCCCCCCCCCCCCCCCCCCCCCCCCCGGGCGGGGGCCCTGAATGGCGACCACCCCCCCGCCCCCCCAAACCCCCGCCGTTAACGCCCCCCCACCACCAAAACCAACCCCCCCCACCC
>JANODF010000434.1:0-2430 GCA_031412555.1 Archangium sp.
ATCGGCCGGGCCAACCACCACGTCGGCGGCTCGAGCGAAGGCATCGTGGTGCCGAAGTACCGCGGCGATTTGCTCGCGTGCGCGGCGCTGGTCGAGGCCATGCGCGAAGGCGCCGTCGAGAGCACCCGCTACCAGCGCAACCCCCTCGACGTGCTCGCGCAACAACTGGTGGCGATGATCGCCATGGAGCCGCTGCACGTCGACGCCCTCTTCGAACGGGTTCGGCAAGCGGCCCCGTTTGCAGACCTGACGCGCGGCGCTTTCGAGCGGGTGCTCGACATGCTCTCGGGCCGCTACGCGAGTGACGACTTCGCTGACCTGAAACCCCGGCTCACGTGGGACCGGTTGAGCGGTGAACTCAAGCCGCGCGAAGGGGCACAACGGGTCGCCATCTTGAACGGCGGCACCATTCCGGATCGCGGCTTGTACGGCGTCTTCCTGGCGGGCGCCCCGAAGGGCCAGGGCCGGGTGGGCGAGCTCGACGAGGAGATGGTCTTCGAGAGCAAACCCGGAGACACCTTCGTGCTCGGCGCGTCGACCTGGCGCATTCAGGAGATCACCTTCGACAAGGTCATCGTCTCTCCCGCACCCGGTGAGCCGGGCAAGATGCCCTTCTGGCGCGGCGAGACGGCGACCCGCCCGCTCGAGTTTGGCCAGCGCATCGGCGCGCTCGTTCGCACGCTGCTCGCCCTGCCCCACGCTTCCGCGGTCGAGCTGTTGCACACCCGCCAGGGCCTCGACCTGACCGCGGCCGAGAGCCTGCTGCGGTACCTCGAAGATCAGAAGACTGCCGCGGGCCACGTGCCCGACGACCAGACCATCGCCATCGAGACCTCGCGCGACGAGCTGGGCGACTTGCGCATCTGCGTGTTGTCGCCGCTCGGTGGCCAGGTGCTCGCGCCCTGGAGCATGGCGGTGGCGGCGAAGGCCAAAGACGAGCTCGGCATCGACGTCGAGACGTTGTGGACGAACGATGGCTTCGTGGTTCGTCTGCCTGAGGGCACGGCCCTGCCCAGCGAAGGGTGGCTCGTCCCCAAGGCGGAAGAGGTCGAGGCGTTGGTCATGCGTCAGCTCTCGATGACGCCGATGTTCGCGGCCCGGTTTCGAGAAGCGGCGGCCCGCGCGTTGCTCTTGCCGCGCCGAAGACCTGCGCAGCGCACTCCGCTCTGGCAGCAGCGAAAACGCGCGTCGGATTTGATGGCCGCGGCGGCGCGCTTCGACGCCTTTCCCATCACGCTCGAGGCGTACCGCAAATGCCTCGCTGACATCTTCGACATGTCGGCGCTGACGCAGACGCTGCGCGACATCGAACGCCAGCACATCAAGGTCGTGACGCGCACCGGCGACACGCCCTCGCCCTTCGCCGCGAGCGTGCTCTTCGGGTACGTCGCGAACTACATCTACGACGGCGATGCCCCGCTTCAGGAACGGCGCGCTCAGGCGTTGTCGATCGACACCTCACAGTTGCGCGAGCTGCTCGGCGAACTCGAGCTGCGAGACGTGCTCGACGGCGACGTGGTGGGTGAGGTCGAAGCCCATCTGCAAGCGCTCGCGCCCGGGTATCAGGCGAGGCACAAAGACGCGCTCCACGTCTTGCTGCTCATGCTCGGTGACCTGAAGAGCGAGGAAGCAGCCAGGCGCTTCGAGGGTGACGTTGCGCCCGCGCTGAAGGAGCTCGCGATCGAGCGGCGGGCACTGGAGTGCAAGTTTCACGATGGCGGGCGCTGGGTCGCGGTGGAGCACGCCAGCCGGTACCGCGACGCGCTCGGCGTGCCGCTGCCACCCGGCTTGCCCGAGTCGCTGCTGGTGACGTCGACGAGCGCGATGGACGACCTGGTGATGCGCTACGCACGAACGCACGGGCCGTTCTCGCCTCAGGATTTGGCGGCGCGCTACGGGCTGCGCATCACCGATGTCGAGCAGAAGCTCAAAGAGCTCAGCGCAGCGAAGCGCCTCGTCGAGGGTGCGTTCCGGCCTTTCGGGAAGCAGCACGAATGGTGCGCACCTGAAGTGCTGCAGACGCTGCGGATGCGGTCGCTGGCCAAAGTTCGCAAGGCGGTCGAGCCGGTCCCTCCCGAGGTGTTCGGGCGCTTCCTGATTTCGTGGCACGGGCTGTATCGAAAGCACCAGGGCCTCGATTCGTTGCTCGACGCGATCGAGAAACTTCAGGGACTGCCGGTGCTCGCCAGCCAGCTCGAGCACGAGCTGCTGCCGGCGCGAGTCGAGGGGTACCGGCCGAGCGACCTCGACGCGCTCGCTGCGGCCGGCGAAGTGGTCTGGGTCGGCGTCGAACCGTCAGGTGAAAAGGACGGCCGCATTGCGCTCTATCTCACCGAGCACGTCGCCCACCTGCATCGGCCGGCGACGCTCGATGAAGAGACCCTGTCACCCCAGGAGCGCGCGATCGTCGAGCAGCTCCGATAGCGCGGC
>JANODF010000435.1:0-1764 GCA_031412555.1 Archangium sp.
AGCGCGCCTGGGTTGAGAGCTTGTCATGTTCGGCGTGCCCTCGCCGCGGAGCTGGCGCCGTCCAGAAGACGCTGGTCACTTCGTCCGCCACACCCAGCCATCAGCTCAGCGCGAAAGTCGCTGGCCGGCAGTCGTCGCCCGTGCGATCCAGCCGCCGTGACCTTGAGCCCGACGTCTTTCGCCTGGGCCACGGTCTGCTGCTTCGGGGCGGCGCTGGTCCTGGGGCCTCTCGTGGGAGAGTACGGCTCGTTTCACTATCTGCACCTCGGGCTCGGCGCGGCGCTGCTCGCGGCCTGTCTTCGCGATCCGCAGCGCATGAGCGCGCCCCTCTCCGGGCTCGCGTGGAGAGCCTTCCTGCTCGCGACGCTCGTTTGGGTCGAAGCTTCGTCGCTCACCCACTTCGCCGCCTTCAACGTGAGCGGGGTCGACTTCAGCATCTTCGATTGGATGCTCGCCAGCGGCGCCCGCGGGCAGTTCGGCTACTCGCCCATCTACGACGTGAACCACCTCGGCGTGCACTCGACCTTCGTGCTCGCGGTGCTGGTGCCACTGCATGCGCTCCTGCCCTCTCCGCTCTGGTTGGTCACGGCGGGCCCGCTGGTGCTCTGGCTGGGCCTCTTCCCGCTGCGCCGGCTGGTGCGCCTCTGCGTGGGAGAGCACGGCGGCGTGCTGCTCGTCGTCAGCCTCGCGTACGTCGCCAGCACGCACCTCGGGCGGTTGGCGACCGGGGCCTTCCGCATCGAGAACCTCATCCCGCTGGGAACGCTCTGGTTCCTCGCGGGGTGGATGGAGCAGCGCCGGGGCATCTGGCTGACCGCCGTCGCCTTGCTGTTCCTCACGAAGGAAGACGCACCGCTCTATCTGGGCAGCTTCGCCACCGCCTGCCTGCTGCTCGAGCGGCCGCGCCGAGCAGAAGCCCTCACGCTGCTGCTGGGCTGCTTCCTCTGGCTGGGCGTCTACACACAGCTGATTCAGCCCACGTTCGCGCAGCGACCCGGCTACCTCTCCTTCTGGCACGAGTTCGGCAGCACGCCCGGAGCGGTGATCACCGGGATGCTCTCCCGGCCCGGTGCCGTGCTCGGCCGACTCTTCAGCTCGGGGCTGTGGGGGTACTTCGCGCCGCTGCTCTTCTTGCCCTGGCTGTCGTGGCGCGCCGCTGCGGGCCTGCTGCCGACCACGTTCCTCCTCGGCACGGCGAGCTACGCCACGATGCACGACTTCCACACCTACTACCCGACGCCGCTGCTGGCCTTCTCGGTGTTCGGCGTGCTCGAGCTCATGCGGGAGCGGAAGAGCCGTGGCTGGATGATGGCCTCGCTGCTGGCGTTGACGCTCTTCCCGCTGATCGGCTTCGGCTACGCGCGCGTGATGTCTTTCAGCTGGGCACGGCTGCAGGCGGTGGCCGAGGTGCGCGCCGCCATCGCTTCGGCCCCACGCGTCTGCGGGCAGGTCGTGGTGTACCCGCATCTGGGCTATCCCCCGCACCTCGAGCCGTTGTTCGAGGTCGCGTGCGCTGACGTGCCGGGCACCTGGGTGGTGGTGAGCGAGGAGCTCGACCCGAGCCTGCCCGCACCGGTGATGGCGGAGGCCATCATCAAATGGCGAGCCACGCGGCCCCTCACGCAGCTCGGCGACTTTCTGGTGTTCGGCCCTGCACGCGAAGAGTAGCCACCCGACGCTGAGCGAGAAGAAGTGACCTGGAGCGGCTGGGCCAGAAGCCGTAGCCCGGCCTTCAGGCTCACGATTTTGCGGCGAAGAGCACCG
>JANODF010000436.1:0-2641 GCA_031412555.1 Archangium sp.
TCAACGTTCGACTGCTCAAGCGCAGCCTGCTGTGCGTGTTCACCGACTTCATCGACGAAGACCAGGCGCAGACCATGGTCGACCCGATGCGAAGGCTGGCCAAACGCCACGTGCCGCTGTGTCTGTCGGTCAAAGACGCCGCGCTCTCGCAGTTGCTCGAGACCTCACCGCCCGACGCGGAGGTCGCCTATCAACACGCGGTGGCAAGCGAGTTGCTCCTCGAGCGTGAAGCGATGAAGCGCAAGGTGGGCCGCGACGGGGTGACGGTGGTCGACGTCGATGCGAATCAACTGTCACTCGCCGCGGTGAACCAGTACCTCGAGATCAAAGCACGCGGAACGTTGTGAGACGGAGCCACACACCATGAAGGTCTTCTGCCCCAACTGCGGAACTGAGAACGATGGCATGCCCGGTGGCCGGCTCACCTGCAAAGCCTGCACGGCCAGCTTCGAGGTGCCCCGCGAAGGTGGCATCAGCCAGCCTCCGCCTCCGCAGGTGATCGCGCCGCCCAGGCCCGTGGTCACCGCGCCGCCGCCGTCGTCATCGCCCTTCCCCACCGGCTACGTGGGTCGCCTCCGATGGGTTTTGGCGGCAGCTCCAATGGCCTCGCGAGCGGCGGCACCAACACCCTGGCCATCGTCTCCTTGGTGTTGGGCATCTTGTGCTGCATTCCCTTCGCGTCGATCGGCGCGATCGTCACGGGCGTGATGGCGCAGAACCAGATCAACGCGACCAACGGGCAGCAGAAGGGCAAGGAGTTCGCCCTGGTCGGCATCATTCTGGGGAGCACCAGCCTGCTGCTCACCATCGGCAGCCTGCTGCTCAACTTCGTCACGAGGATGCGCTGAGCATCTTCCGGGCGAGGCCCGACCAGAGATACGCGTAGACCCCGCTGCCGATCATCAGCGCGAAAGACACCTTGAACGCGACGGAGAGTCGCGGAGGGTGGATCTGCGAGATGGTGCCTTCGATGAAGCCGGCGAGCACGAACAGCGCCAGGGTGCCGAGCAGCAGCTGCAGCGCGGTTTTGCCTTCGCGTTTGAGCGCCGCGCGGCGGGACAACCCCCTGGGGGCGACCAACGCACGCGCGAGCACGAAGCCCGCGGCGCCGGCGATCACGATGGCGGAGATCTCCGGAATGCCGTGCGGGAGAATCCACGCCCAGAACCAGCCGGCCATGCCTTTCGAGGTGTAGACCCACGCGAGTGAGCCCAGCATCACCCCGTTGAGGAACATCAGGATCGCCGTGCCCAGCCCCGCGGTGAGCCCGAGCGCGAAGGCCAGGAAGGCCACCTGAATGTTGTGGGTGAAGAGGAAGCTGGTGAACATCGCCTGCTCACCCGCGCCGGCGCCTTTGTTCTTCGCTTCTTCTTCCTGGCGCTTCTCCGGGTCGAGCTTCAGGTGATCGCCGGGCACCAGGTACGGCGCCGCGTCGGGGTCGAACATCATGCCGATCCACCCGAAGCCGAAGCCGCCCCAGAACAACAGAAAGGCGGCCACGAACATGCGCCACTCGCGCGCCATCACGTCGGGGAAACCCATCGTGAGAAAACGCCCCACTTCAGCCAGACGCACCCGCTTGCCGGGGTAGGTGATGGCGTAGGCCCGCCCCACCAGGTCGTTGAGATAGCCGCTCACGTCGGCCGCCCCCGCGCGCGCCCGCACCCACAACAGATCCGACGAGGTCGAGCGGTACAGCCGGGAGAGCATGCGCGCGTCGTCGAGGGTCAGCCTGGACAAGCCGTCGCGTTCGGTGGTGTCGAGCAGCCGCTCGAGGGAGCTCCACTTCGGCCGGCGCTGCTCGACGAACTCCGCGAGTTCCATGGTCCAGAGCAGTCTAGACTGAACCACGTCATGGCGACCGCCCTGGATGCACCGGTGAGACTCGACGGCACCCACACGGTGCTCACCCCCGAGTACGTCGAGTTCAACTTCGTGCTCGCGGGGTTGATGAGCCGCTTTCTGGCCCTGCTGGTCGACACGGTCTTGAGCCTGATCATCACCTACGCGCTGTTCATCGTGGTGCTGCTCTTCTCGCTGCTGCTCTCGGCGGGTGGCGCGGCGGTGGGTGGTGCCGGCGTCGGTGAGCAGATGCTCGGCGTGGGCGTCGCCGCCCAGTTCGTCATCTGGTTCCTGATCGACTGGGGCTACATGGTGCTGCTCGAGACGGTGTGGAGCGGGCAGACCGTGGGCAAGAAGATGATGGGCCTGCGCGTGATCCAGGACACCGGGGTGCGCATCGGCGTTCAGCAGTCGCTCCTGCGCAACCTGGTCAGGCCGATCGACAAGCTGCCGCCCAGCTTCTACCTGGTGGGCGGCATCGCGGCGCTCTTCTCCGAGCGGCAGCAGCGGCTGGGTGATCTGCTGGCGGGCACCATCGTGGTGCGCGAGCGCCGCCTCAAGATCCCCGCGCAGCTCGAGCGCCCCGACGGCGACACCTCGCTGCTGGCTGACCCCGACTTCCGCGCCCGGGTCGCGAAGTGCTCCGCTGAAGAGGAGACCGTGCTGTTCTCAGCGGCGCTGCGACGCGAAGAGCTGGGCATGGAGGCCCGCCTCAACCTCTTCGCCACCCTCGCCCGCCGCCTGGAGGAAGACCTGGGCTTCACCAAGCCAGGTCACCTGTCCGACGAGAAGCTGGTGC
>JANODF010000437.1:0-11130 GCA_031412555.1 Archangium sp.
GCCCAAGGATTTTGAGTCGCACGGGCTTAGAGTTCCCCGAACTTCCACTTCATCTCCAGGTAGCGGAGGAAGTCGAAGAGGCGCGCGGTGTCGCGCACCGTGAGCCGGTCACCGGAGGTCTCGACGAGCCCCGCGCGTTCGAGCCTGTTCACCATGAAACGAATCGCCGGCTCGCCCACGGCGAGCTCGCGCGGCAGATCTCTGACGGGGAAATCCACCTCGATGCCCTCCTCGCCCTGGCGGCCCCGTGACTGACAGAGCTGCAACATGTGATGAACGATGCGGCTGTTCGGATCAGACAGCAGCAGGTTCTCGATCTGCGCGTCGGCGTCTGACAACCGCTCCGCCAGCTTCTTGATCATGCGCACGGCGATCTCGGAGTTGCCCCGGATCATCGCCTCGAAGGTGCGCGGGTCGATCACCAGCACCCGCGCTTCTTCTTCCACCGTGGCCGAGGCGTTGCGCGGCTTGTTCGAGATGATCGCCATCTCGCCGAAGAACTCACCGGGCCCGAGGATCGCGAGGACCTTCTCGACGTCGCGCACCTTCTTGGAGATCGCGACCTTGCCCGACTGGAGCACGTACATCTCCTTGCCGGGATCACCTTCGCGAAAGAGAACCGTCCCCTTGGGGATGTCTTTGCCAAACCGTTGAAACAGGGCTTCTTCGGCGCTCATTGAAAGTCCCTGACTCTCACCTGCAACCGGGGGGGCGTCAATTTGAAGATCTTCACTTGGTCTTCAGCGACACCACCCCGTCCCAGTCGGCCGGGGGCGGGTTGAGGGTGAAGGTCTCCAGCTCTTCGAGGTAATTCCGGGCCGGGCCGTCGTTGGGCCACAGCCCCAGCACCTCGGTGAAGAAACGGGTGGCGTCGCCAAAACGGCGCTCGGTCATGGCGGTCAGCCCGGCCTCGAAGGCGGCGATGGCCTTGCTGTCGGCCTCGTTGGGCGTGCCCAGGCCTCGCAGCTCGAAGATGCCCACGGGCACCTTCTTCCCCTTGACCCGCACCGCGCCCAGCCGCCGGGTGACGATGCCCTCCTTCACGGCGCCCCGGGTCCACTCGCTGATGATGATGCGGGTCTCGTATTCTTTGTTGGTGCCTTCGAGTCGGCTGCCCAGGTTCACCGAGTCGCCGAGCACGGTGTAGTCGACGCGCACGTCAGACCCCATGTTCCCCACCACCATCTGGCCCGTGTTGATGCCGATGCCGATCTCCAACTCGGGCAGCCCGTTGGCGCGCCACTGGGCCTTCAGTTCCTCCAGGCGCTCCAGCATGTGCACCGCCGCCCGGCAGGCGCGCAGGGCGTGATCGTGCTGGTCGAGCGGCGCGTTCCAGAAGGCCATCACCGCGTCGCCGATGTACTTGTCGAGGGTGCCCTTCTCGTCGAACACGATCTGGGTCATCGGCGAGAGGTACTGGTTGATGAAGTCGGCCAGCTTCTCGGGCGACATGTGCTCGGACAACGAGGTGAAGCCACGAATGTCCGAGAACAGCACCGTCATCTCCCGCTTCTCACCGCGGTTGAGGCGCTCGGGGTTCTCCAGCGCGACGTCCATCACGTCTTCGCCGAGGTAGCGGCTGAAGGTGCTGCGCATCTTGAGCTTCTCGCGATCGACCGAGAGGTAGCCCAGGAAGATGGTGCCGAAGGCGGTCACCGTGAGGTGCACCGTGGGCATCACCCACGACACCTTGAGCCCCGCGGTGAAGAGGAAATAGGTGGCCAGGGTGAAGCCGCCGATCACCGCCACCATCACCAGCATCTTCGAGACGAACGAGCGGATGCGCGCGGTGACCACGGTGAGCACGAGGCCCAGGATCAGCATCACGCCCAGCTCGACGAACCGCAGCCACCAGGGGCGATCGAGAAAGTCACCGCGCAGGATGTTGGAGACCATCGAGGCGTGGGTGATCACCCCCGACTCCAGCTCGTTGAAGGGCGTGTTGCGTTGATCGCCCATGCTGCCGGTGATGGTCACGCCCACCAGCACGGCCTTGCCGGCCACCTTCTCTTTCGGAAACGTCCCGTCGAGCACGTCGACCACGCTGATGCGCGAGAAGGCACTGGAGCTGCCGGGGTAGTTGATCAACGTGTACGGCGCGTCGCTCTGCATCGGCACGCGGGTCTTGCCGAGCACCGCGCCCATCAGCTCGTCGTCTTCGATCACCGGCACGATGGCCGCGTCGAGCTGCCGGGCGGCCACCTGGAGACCCAGCGAAGGGAAGAGCCCCGGGGGCTCCTTCAACTTCACCAGCACCGGCGTGCGGCGAATGGTGCCGTCGAGATCGGGGTCTGCGCCGAAGTGGCCGTAGCGTGAGCCGAGGTTCGAAAAACGAGCCAGCGGCGCCTGCACCCCGGAGTGCGCCCGCGCGGGGATCGCCTCCAGGTTGATCGGCTTGGTCGAGCCCTTCACGCTGCCGGGAAGCGAGGTGATCACCTCGGGCATCACGGCCGCCGCGTAGCGCGCGCGCACGTCTTCGGCGATCGACGCCACGTCACGGGGTTCGAAGGGGATCACCCCCTGCACGATGCGTGGGCCTCCTTTGCGCAAGACGGCCTCGAGCGCCGCGTCGGGGCTGACGAGGGCGCGATCTTCGAGTTCTTTTGCGATGCCCTGGAGCTCGGCCGGCACGGTGCTGGTGCTGCGAAACGCCACCAGCCAGGCGCGTTCACGCGCATCGACCGAGGTCTCGTCGGTGAAGGCCATGTCGAGGCCGATCACCTTCGCGTCGGCGTCGAGCAGCGCGTCGATCGACTTCGCCACGATGTCGCGTGGCCAGGGCCACAGCCCGAACCGCTGGGCACCCCGCTCGTCCAGCTCCATCACCACCACGTCGGGGTGGGCGGGGATCTCGCCGCGGGTGCGGAAGAAAACGGTGGAGACGCGCCCTTCGATGTTCTGCACGAACCGATGGAGCACCCCTCCGTCGTTCACGTTGCGGATGATGGGGGCGCTGGTGGTGAGGTGCAGCAGCGCGAAGAAACCGAAGGTGGCGAGCGCAAGCACTTCGTAGCGCCGCCGCGAGAGGACGTTTTTCATTCGCGGGCGGCAGCCTAGCACCCCACCCGGTCACCCCGAGCTCAGTCGAGGGGTCACTTGCGGCACGAAGCAGAGGTGGCATCTCGACTGCGCTCGATGCGAACGGTGGGCTGCTCCTTGCGAGGACCAGTGGAACGGCGTGGTGCGGCCCGAAGCGAAGGGGTACAAGCCGCCGCGTGGGAACGACCTACAAGCAGGCTGGCGTAGACATCGAAGCAGGCGACGCGCTCGTCGAGCGGATCAAGCCCCACGCGGCCAGGACCCGGCGCAGTGAGGTGCTCTCCGGCGTGGGTGGTTTCGGAGGGCTCTTCGCGATCCCCCCGGGCAAGTACAAGGAGCCCATCCTCGTCAGCGGCACCGACGGCGTGGGCACCAAGTTGAAGCTCGCCTTCGCGCTGGATCGCCACGAGACGGTGGGCATCGACCTCGTCGCGATGAGCGTGAACGACGTGCTCACCAGCGGCGCCGAGCCGCTCTTCTTCCTCGACCACTTCGCGACCGCCCGCCTCGATGTCGAGCGCGCGGAGAAGGTGATCGCCGGCGTGGCCAAGGGCTGTGAGCAGGCGGGCTGCACCCTGCTGGGCGGCGAGACCGCCGAGCTGCCGGGCTTCTACGTGCCGGGTGAATACGAGCTGGCCGGCTTCTGCGTGGGCATCGTGGAGAAGGCGCAGATCATCGACGGCAAGAAGATCGCTCCCGGTGATCGGGTGATCGGCGTGGCGTCCTCTGGGCTGCACTCGAACGGATTCTCGCTGGCGCGCCGAATTCTCGAAGACGCGCGTTTGGCGTTGACCGACTCGGTCGATGGCGTGGTGCTGGGTGATGCGCTGCTCGAGCCGACCCGCATCTACGTCAAAGACATGCTCGCGCTGCACGCCGCGGTGCCCCTCAAGGGCATGGCGCACATCACCGGCAGTGGTCTCCCCGGCAACGTGCCCCGCTGCCTGCCCGATGGCCTGCGCGCGGTGCTCAAGGAGTCGAGCTGGAAGCGGCCTCCCATCTTCGACATCTTGCAGAAGCTCGGTGAGGTCGAACGCAACGAGATGTTCAGCACGTTCAACATGGGGCTGGGCATGACCGTGGTGGTCGCGCCCGATCAGGTGAAGCCGGCACTCGAGTTCCTCGCAGCGCGTGGTGTCTCTGCCTGGGACGTCGGCGTCATCGAAGCGGGCAAACCCGGAGCAGAAGCCGAGGCCATCGTCGAGCTATGATCCGGGTCGCTTTGCCTCAGCGAGTACCTCGCCACAGAGAAAATGATCGGTTCGCCGCGCTCACACCGGTCCTCCCGAGCGGAGTCGAGGGAGTACTTCCGCATCGCGCTCAAGTGGCATCTCGACTTCGCTCGATGCGAACGGTGACGTTCTCGATCGGTCAGAATCACCGCTTCGCTCCCATCTGTCTCGCGCAGCGTTTCGCTGCTACCGGCGCCGCTCCATGAGAGTCGGCGTGCTGGCGTCGGGTAGCGGCTCGAACTTCTCGGCCCTCGTGGAAGCCCTCAACGTCGAGGGCAGCCCCGCGCGCGTGGAGTTGCTCGTCTGCAACGTGCCCGGAGCCAAGGTCATCGAGCGCGCGAAGCAGGCCGGCGTGGAGACGGTGGTGATCGATCACCGCACCCTTCCCTCCCGCGAGCAGTTCGATGCAGCGGTCGCGCAGGCGCTGCTGGATCGAAAGATCGAGCTGGTGTGCCTCGCGGGCTACATGCGCCTGGTGACGCCCACCTTCCTTCGCCTGCTTCCCGGCAAGGTGATCAACATTCACCCCGCGTTGCTGCCCTCGTTCCCCGGAATGCACGGCGTGCGGCAGGCCATCGCCGCGGGTGTACGGGTGGCGGGCTGCACCGTGCACTTCGTCGACGAAGGCACCGACACGGGCCCGATCATCGCGCAGGCGGCGGTGCCGGTGCTGCCCGGTGATGACGAAGCCAGCCTGGCCGCGCGCATTCACGTCGAAGAACACCGCCTCTACCCCGCGGTGGTGCGGGCGCTCGCGAGCGGCAAGGTGAAGGTCGAAGGCCGCAGTGTCGTCCTGCAGGAGCCTCTCTGATGGCTGGCCTGGTGCGCAAAGGCACGGCCCCCGGCCGGCATGTCTACGACGTGATTGTGGTGGGCGGTCAGCTCGGCGGAGTGATCTCCTCGGCGCTCTTCGCCCGGCGCGGGTTGCAGGTGCTCCATGTGCCGCATGACGGCCTCGCCGATCCCTACGTGCACGGCGACACGAAGTTGCCGTACGCCCCGTTTTTCCTGCCTCCGATCAAGGCGGTGCCTGCGTTCGACGAAGTGCTTCAGGAGCTGGGCATCGGGGCTGCCGTCGGCCGCGCCATGCAGATGGTGCCGCTGCAGTTGCTCGAGCAGGATCGCTGGTTCGAGCTGAGTCACGATGAAAAGCGCCGCGGCCCTGAGCTCGACCGCGTCTTCGGCAAAGAAGCGGAGGGCTTCGACGAGCTGATGCGCAAGGCGCAGGCCGCCGGCGACGCCAGCGACAGCTTCTTCCAGAGCCACCCTGATTTTCCACCCGAGGGTTTCTTCGCGCGGTGGAAGTTCAAGCGGCACGCCGCGCGGTACCCGGGGCTCGGTCTCGACACGCCGCTCGCGTCCGACGCGTTGGTGCGCAAGCTGACGTCCTTCATCACGGCGAGCGAAAGCCCTGCCACCTTGACCCGCGCCCGCACGCTGGGCCGGGCGCTGGCGGGACCGGCCGTCTTTCAGGGCGGACGAGAAGCGCTCTGGCAGGTGATCGCGGATCGCGCGCGAGAGCTGGGCGCTGACGTGCTCGCGGCCGATGAAGCGGTGGAACGCCTGGTGCTCGAGGGCAGCAACACCACCGGCGTGCGGCTCACCAAGAACGACACAACCTACCGCGCTGGCTTCGTGGTGGCCGCGACCGATCTCGACGTGCTGACGCGCCTCGTGCCGGAAAAGCAGCGCAAGGCGTCGGCCAAGTTGTTGCCGAAGGTGACGGCCACCAAGGCGCTGCTCACGCTCAACCTCGTCGTGCCCGAACGAGCGCTCCCGCGAGGGCTGGGCGTGCTCGCGTTGGTGGATGCGCCTGCGATGGAGGGCGGTGCGCTGCTGCTCCAAGTGGGGCCTGCGACGCAGCCTGATTCGCGGGTGATGACCATCTCGGTGCCTGCTCCGCTGGGATTGCGGGCCGGTGGTGAGCCGGCCATTCGCGCGCTGATTGGTCAGATTCACGCAGCGCTGGCCCGGGTGATGCCCTTCACCCGCCCCCACGTGACGCTGGAGTCGACGCCGTGGATCGACGCGCCCCACGTGGTCGCTGGTCGTGCTGAAGTAGCGCCGTTGTTCCCGGTCGCGCCCGATGCCTGGCTGGGGACGAGTGGTGTGGCGACGAGTTCCCCGTGGAAGCGGGTGGTGATGGCGGGCCGGCAGGTGTTGCCGGGGCTTGGTTTTGAAGGTGAGGTGCTGGCCGCCCAGCGCGCCGTGAAGATGGTCGAGACGAGCCTCAAGAAGAACGACCCGCTCAAGAGGAAGACCGCATGAGTACGGTAAACGTGATGGCCCGGGAGATCGCGGCCAAGATCGTCTTCTACGGCCCCGGTCTGTCGGGCAAGACCACCACGCTCAAGCGCATCTACGAGACGGTGAAGCCGTCGTTGCGTGGCGAGCTGATGACGCTGCCCACCGAAGCCGACCGCACGCTCTTCTTCGACTTCCTGCCCGTGCGCGTCGAACGTGTCGGCGACTACGCGCTGCGCCTGGCGCTCTACACGGTGCCTGGGCAGGTCTTCTACAACGCCACCCGCAAGCTGGTGCTGCAGGGCTCGGACGGCGTGGTGTTCGTGGCCGACTCCAACCCGGGTGCGCAAGACGCGAACCGCGAGTCGATGGCCAACCTCGAGGAGAACCTCGCCGAGCAGGGCATCGCGCTCGACTCGTTCCCGCTCGTGATTCAGTTCAACAAGCGCGACCTGAGCAACGCGGTTCCGCTCGAGCAAATGCGCGCGCTGCTCAACCGCCGCAACGTTCCCGACTTCGAGACGGTCGCGATGAGTGGCGACGGCGTGCTCGACGCGATGAAGGCGATGATTCGCCTGGTGATCAAGGATCTGCGCGCGCGGAAGATCGTGCCGTCGTCGAAGCCGCGCCCGTCGGCGCCGCAGCCGTCGTTGTCCAAGGATCTGGGCGCTTCATTGGAAGCACAGGTGCAGGAGCATTTGGTGCACCAGCCTGCGCCTGATCCGTTGCCGGCACCGCATGGCAGGCCAGCGTTGGGTCCGGTGGCGGCGTTGGCGCCTGCGGCGTTGATCGATCCTGCGCGGGTGGCGGAGACGTACTTTGCGTCGGGTGACTTCGAGGGCTGTGTTCGCACGTGCCTCGAGACGTTGCAGCGCGGACTAGGGTTCGCGGGTGAGTCGTCGATCGCGCATCAGTCGTTCCTGCTCGGGCTCAACGGGCGCGACGTGCTCGATGCGTACACGCGGTCACAGCGCGGGGCATCGAACATCGAGGACGCTTCGTTTGCGCTGTTCGTGCTGGCGCAACTGTTCGTGCGGCTGACGCAGGCCGGGTTGCCGACTCCCGAGCAGTAAAGCGCCCCGGTCACGCCGCGTAGTCGCGGCGCAACGCCATCGATCCTCTCGCCTCAGTGATCAGTCGTCGGATGACAAGCGCGTGGTCGCGTTAGCTTTGGGTCGGTCTGTTCGACTGCACGGGCCGGAGACAAGCTCTGCGCGCTTCATCACGGCCAATCGGCAGTCGGCCGCGAATTAAGATCGCCCTCTTGCCGAGCGACTCGTAGTTGCGGCGAGACGGCATCATTTCGCCCTCGATCTCAACCTCAGCGACAACTCGATTCCCGATCATCAACTCGCACAGGCCCGGCGGGATCAACTCGGGGCCGTTCTCGATCGCACCGGCCAGCACCGTTCGCGGCCCGTCGAACTCAAAGACCTCATCGACCGTGAGCAGCCACGCCACATTCACTTGCGTTCCTCCATAGTCTTGAGGATTTGGGTCTCGCGCTCCCGCAGCGTCTCCAGAATCTTCACGTCCTCCTGCCCAAGGCCGAGCATCTTCTTGTAGCGCACCATGAAGTCCTTCACGTGCACCTCAGCTCCCTGCTGTCCCCGTCGCTCGATGATTCCCTGCTTGAATTGAGTGCCGTGCAGGAACTCCTCGAGAAGTGCGCCCTTGCTCGGTTGCGCCCTGAGGAGAATGCTCGTCATGTTCTCTCCCCGACGTTTGCTTCCGCCTGCATGTAATCCAGGTACCGCATCTCGTCCGAGTTCTCCCTGGCGATGGAGATCGTTCGCCCATGCTTTGGGTTGGTCATGCGCGAGATCAACTCGGGCGAGGCCTTCTCGACGCCCATCAACTCCGATGGGCTGCTCATCACCATTGAGTTCTCAGGGAATGGCGACCGCGCCGCGCCTCCCTCGACGACGACAGCCTCGCGAGCGCCCATTTCCGCAGCCACCTTTGCAGCCGCCTTCCTGGTTGCGGCCTTGTAGAGGTCGTACGCAGCCTGCGAACAGTTGTAGTCGTCCCAGAAGCAATGGCCGGTCGGGTCCGTGTACCGAAGCGGATTGAAGTTGCCGTAGGCGAAACGATGGAGGCTGGGCGCGGAGTTCAGCTTCCCTTCCACGCTATCTCTGGAGAGGAAAATACCAATGCCCGACGCGACTTCACCGCGCGCACGCGCGTAAGGACGCGACTCGCTTCTGATTTCCCCTCGAAAAACTGCGCGCCCGTGCAGTGCTGCAAAATTTCCGGATGGGGCCCACTGCGTTTTCTGGCCCAGGGCCTCGCGCGAAGGCGAGAGGTCGGTCGCGCTCGCCGCAGTCGCGAGCAGCACGAGGCCGAGCGTGAGCGCGCGCTTCATGAAGTTTCCCAGGTTCTGACCCGCTGCCGCAGACTGCCGCGATGTTCTGGGTTGCGGTGACGGTGATGGTCTGCGCGGCGCTCGGCTCGAGGCAGTGGAGCGCAGAGCTGCTCCTGGAGAATCTCGTGTTGCGCCAGCAGCTGGCGGTGCTGCGGCGCCGCGTACCTCGGCCGAAGCTGCGTTTGCTCGACCGGCTCTTCTGGGTGGCGCTCAGTCGGCTGTGGCCACGATGGCGAGAGACGTTGCACCTCGTGACGCCCGCCACCGTCATCGCCTGGCACCGTGCGGGCTTCCGTTTGTTCTGGCGGTGGCGCACGCGTGGCGGAGGTCGACCCACCATCTCGCCCAAGGTGCAGGCGCTGGTGCGCCGACTCTCCACCGACAATCCAGGCTGGGGCGCGCCGAGGATTCACGGCGAGCTGCTCAAGCTGGGCTTCCGCGTCGCGCAGTCCACCGTCGCCGCGTGGATGCCGAGCAGACCGCGCCCGCGGAAGCCGCCCTCGCAGACGTGGCGCACCTTCCTCAAGAATCACCTCTCGAAGGCCGCGGCGATGGACTTCTTCGTCATTCCCACCGCGACGTTCCAGTTGCTCTACGGCTTCGTGGTGCTCGAGCACGGCCGCCGTCGCATCCGCCACGTCGCCATCACCGCGCACCCGACGGCGGAGTGGACCAGCCAGCAGCTCCGCGAGGCCTTCCCGTGGGACACGGCCCCTCGCTTCCTCCATCGCGACAGGGACGGCATCTACGGGAACGCCGTCACCGCCACCATCAAGGCGATGGGCATCGAGCAGGTGCTCTCCGCGCCTCGCTCCCCCTGGCAGAATCCGTATTGCGAGCGCGTCATCGGCACGTTGCGCCGAGAGCTTCTGGACCACATCGTCGTCCTCGGCGAGCGCCACGCCGCACGTCTGCTGAGGGAGTACCTCACGTACTACAACGCCAGCCGCACCCACCTCGCGCTCGACAAGGACGCGCCGGAGCCCCGCGCCATCGAGCCTCCCTCCGTTGGTCCCGTCGCCGTGCGCGAAGTGCTCGGCGGCCTCCACCATCGCTACTTCCGCCGCGCGGCGTAGTCGCCTCGTCGCAGCTTGAGTTCGCTCGGGCTCGGTCGACCTGTGTCCGCTGCGCCCCTCGGCGCTCTGCGTCGGCCTGGTGAACGTCGCGATCACCCTCCCATCTTACTCGGGCTCGTCGTGGTTCGGTCGATCGCCGTGACTCCGCTGCCCGTGGTATCTGATCGTCATGTCGCATTCGGAGTTTTCGGTAGGGACACTAGTCCGGGCCGCCCGTCTCGTTCACTCGCTGTCAGCTTCCGTCTGAAACGTGCACTCGAAAGTTTTCGGTCGCGTCGATCAGCAAGCCATCAAGGAGCGTCGGAGGTCGCCTGCGCTCGGCTTCGCCTCGCTCCGGCGGGCAACCGACAACCGCGACAACACGAACGGCTCTACGCCCAGATCAGCATCGCGGTAGCGGGTGGTCCCTGGTCCCCGGTGATTCCGGTGGAAGTGGTCCCGTTCCTGGCCGGTGGCGACAGAATTCACCTTGCTCGGTTGTCGCTCATTGAATAGTCATTCAACGGGTAACCGCAAGAAGCAAGTGCCGTGGCCTCGCGATTCCGGAGTACCCTTCGGCCCAGACGCCGAGTTGGAGGAGTCCGTCATGCCAAAGAGAAGAAGCACTACCGCCGAGGGCTCACGCGCCATCGCCCAGCGCCTCGCTGCCCTCCGCAAGGCCCGCGGTGTCACCCAGGTGGAGCTGGCCGAGAAGCTCGACGTCCCTCAGACGATGGTGTCCAAGTACGAAAACGGTGAGGTACTGCTCCACGCCGAGTTGCTCGCCCAGTTCGCCGCAGCCCTCGACGTCTCCGCCGACGAAATCCTCGGTCTCCACCGCAAGCGCGCCGCGCGTACGCCCGCGGCTGTGCCCACGCCCGTCATCGACAAGGGGCTCGCCCGCCGCTTCGCTCTCCTTCAGTCCCTCTCTCGTCGCGACAAAGAGACCGTCGCCCGCACCATCGACGCCCTCGTCGCTGCTCGCGGTGCCACCGGCGGCGGCTCAGGTCGCGCGGCCTGAGCGCGACAACATGGGCTCACTCGGACCGCCACGCAGTGGGCTGTTCCCGTTACTGAAGCCACCAGTTCAACGGGGTAACGCCGTCGACGGGATCGTAGACGTTCCCGTAGTACCACTCAGCTTTCGGAAACTCCCTCACGACCTCGGTCATTGCGCTCTCGACCGTCGCCAGGC
>JANODF010000438.1:0-9659 GCA_031412555.1 Archangium sp.
GAGCCCGGCTGCACCGGATCCTGGAAGAAGTGCGCCTTGAAGAACCACTCGTCGACGTCCACCGTCTTCTCGCCGCGCAGGTAGCCGAGGTTCTTCGGGCCACCGTCAGGCGTGAACTCGATCACCCGATCGAGCATCAACAACATGTCGCCCGCCAGCTTCGGCGCGCCTTCGCAGTACTTCGCGGGCCGCGTGGTCAGCTCGATGGTCTGCTTCGCCGGGGCGGTCATGCGCGTCCGCTCGTCGGGGGAAACCGGCAGGCCCACCTGGTTCTCGAACGCTTCCTTCGGGAAGAAGCCGAACACGGTCTTCATCGCGAAGACCTTGGTCTCACCGATGAAGCACTCGACGTCGAAGTTCTCGATGATCATGCCCGCGCTCTGCGAGAGCGAGGTCATCTTCACCTTCGTCTTGAAGATGCCGCTGGTGGGGATGATCTCCGCGAACATCGTGCCGGTGCCGTCCAGGTTGCGGAACAACATGTCCGTCTCGGTTGTCAGCGCGCTGCCCACGTAGGAAGCGAGCCAGCCGCAGGGCTGCAACGCGGCTTCCATCACCACGCAGAAGGGCATGGTGTCGTTGCCGTTCTGCTCGAAGTACCACTGCTCGACCGGCACGTCGTATTCGACCTCGACGCCGGTGCCGGGCTTCATGCCGCCCAACGCACCATCGAGCTTCGTGATGCGCGACATGAAGTGGTACGGCGGCCCGGGCAGACGCGCGGCGCGGCGCGTGCCGTCGAAGCGCGCGTAGAACGGACCGAACGCCTTCGAGGGCGGGCCCCACGCGCAGGCCAGCAACGAGTGGTAGTCGAACGCGAAACCGTCGACCGTCGCGCAGGGCTTGGGCTCGACGTAACCCACCATGCCGGAGAGCGAACGCAGCGGCACGGCTTCACCGGTGAGCTGCGTCTGCGCAGGCGCGAGGTGCTTCCAGTGCTCCATCGGCCAGTCGGGCACGAGGCGCAACCCGACGCGCTTCGCGTGGAACGCCTTGCGGCCATCGACGGTGACCAGCAGGTCGGCCCAGATTGTGGGAATCGGACCCGCGCTCACTTCGGAGACGAACACTTCGTAGACGAGGTGTTTGCTCGTCGGCGTGACCTGACCGCGGCAACGCATCGGGTACCTGGTGTCGGGCACCGGCTCGAAACGCCACGCGTCGCGCTCGATCGTGTAGCCGAGGCTCGCCAGGTAGATCGACATCGTCTGCAAGCAGCCGTCGAACATCAACGTGCCGGGCATGCAGGGGTCGTTCTTGAAGTGGCCCTTGAAGAACCAATCGTCGGGCGTGACCGGCGTCTCGGCGCGCAGGTAGCCGCGGCCCCAGGGTCCACCGGTGTGGTTGATCTCGGTGACCTCGTGGAGGAACTGCATCTTCTCCGAGGTGATGCGGGGCGAACGCACGTGCGGCTGCGCGGTCTCCCAGCCCTTGCCGAAGCACTCGTAGGGGCGGCCCGAGGCGAAGGCCTTCAGCTCGGTCGAGGTGAGCTTCGTCTTCTCGAGCTTCACGAAGGGCGCGTCGACCTGCGCGGCCGCGGGCTTCTCTTCGTTCGCATCCCACAAGACGCCGGCAGAGTTGGCGAGCTCTTCGTCGGTGAAGAAGCCGGCCTGGCCGTTGCGCACGGAGAGGCGGGGCTTTCCGTCGATGTGGCAGTCGTAGTGGAAGAAGAAGAGGCGAACGTCGCCCTGCGTGGCGTGGCCGTCGACGTGGATGTCGTAGGCGAGCGTTTCGCCAGGCACGGGCAGGCCGCCGCGGTAGGTGAGATCGCAGCCGAGCAGGCGGTACACGCGCTCGCCTTTGTTGAGCGAGTCGATGCCGAGGTAGCTGATCAGCAGCAGGTCGGCCTGGCCCGATTCGATCATCACGCCGGCCGGCATGCGGCCTTCGTCGTCGAGGTACCAGCTGTCGGCCTTCACGTCGGTCTCGGTCCAGAGCGTGCCTTTGCCCATCGACATGGGCACGGCGTCGATGCCGGTCACGCGGTCAGCGAGCAGCAACGGCGGCTCAGGCATGCGCACCTGGCGGGCGTAGCCGTCCTGGCTCTCGAACTGCGGGCCGAAGACGGAGGAGATCTTTCCGCCAGCGAGAATCTCGAGCTGCTTGCGGTCGTACCTGGGGCCGGGCTTGGTGGCGTTGGACTGCACCGGGGTCGCGATGATGGGTGCCGGCGCGGGCTTCGCGACGACGGCGGGCGGCGGCGCGATGACAGGTGCCTGGACCACGGGCACGGGCGCAGGCGCAGGCGCGGGTCTGGCGATCACGACCGGCGGCGGTGCGATGACAGGTGCCGGGAGCTGCGGTTGCGGCGCGGCCTGGATGGTGACCGGTGGCCTTCCTTGCGAGGCGATTCCGTACGCCTGGCGCAGGCCTGCTTCAGCGGACTGCTGCAGCGCGAGGAAACGCTCGTGCACGGCGGCTTGCTGCGCGAGGAATTCGCGGTGCACCGCGGCGAGCTGGGCTTGCTGCGCCATGAAGCGGGAGAGCGTGTCGTTCATTTGCGGTACCTGGACTTGTGCGGGTGCGGCGAAGACGGGCGCGGGTGCGACGGGCGCGGTGAATACTCGCGTGGGGGCAACGGCTGCGACGACTGCCTTCGCTGCCTGCACTGTCTCCCTCTCTTCCGCGGGGGAGAGGGTCGGGGTGAGGGCTTGCTGGCTGTTCTGCAGAACGGGCTCGAGTTTCGGAGCAGGGATCATTTGAGTTTGGGCTTCGGTCAGCGGCTGGGCGATGGGCTGACCTGGTTGCACGGACGGCCCCTCACCCCGACCCTCTCCCCGCTTCGCAGGGAGAGGGAGGACGACGGGTGCGGCGTGGGCGGCAAGGGTGAGAACGGGTCCGGCGAGCTTCTTCTTCGGCGCGCCTTCGGAGATCAGCGTTTCGAGTGCAGCGGTGTCGACCTTCACGCCCGCAGCGACGAGTGACGCGGTCGCATTGAGCACCTGCCGCACACCAGAACGACCCGCGACGTCGAGCGACACCACCACGTGCTCACGTTCACCGAGGATCCGCCGAATCCATCCAGCGCACAGACCACGCGGCCCGTGCTCGATGAACACGCGCACGCCATCGGCCCACGCGTTCTCGATGGTCTTCGTGAAGTCGAGCGTGCGCAGCGCCTGACCGGTGATCGCATCAGCGGCCGCCTCAGCGCTCGCCGTGAACCAGGTGTTCGACGCGTTCGTGTAGAAACGAACGTTCGGCACCTCGGTCACGGCGCGGTGATGCAGCTTCCACCACGCGTCGCGGATCTCTTCGACCTCGGGGCAGTGCGCCGCGATGTCGTAACCCAGCGGGAGCGTGCGTTCGGTACCCAGCGCCTTCACCACGCGTTCACACGCGGTCGCTTCGCCACCGATGACGCAATCGTCAGAGGTGTTGATGCTGGTGAGGTGCACCAGCGGCTCGTTGGCCAGCGCGGCCTTCACCTGGTCCACCGGCGCGGAGACGAGGTAGTTCGACCAGATCGAACCCGTCGAGCCGAGCTTCTTCCACGCCTTGCGCGGCGCCTCGAAGGTGCCCACGAGGTCGGTCGTGAAGATCGAGCCAGCGCGGCTCGCCTTGATCATCTCACCGAGATCACTCCACGCACCCATCGCAAAGAGCGCGTTCGACTCGCCCGACGAGTAGCCGATGGTCGCGTGCGGCGTGATCCCCAACACGCGGCGGGAAATCTCCGCGTGCAGCTGGCACACGAACGACGAACCCCACAGCTGATCGAGCGGATGCTGCGGGTTGCCGTCACCAGGGCCATACAGCCAATCAGTGGCCGACTTCAGCTCGGTGCAGCGTTCGGCAACAGCAGCGACCTGCTTCGGGAAAGCGAGCGCGAGCTCACGGCCCATGCCCGCGTACGCGGCAGCAGCACCGGTGAAGACGAACGCGGTCTGTCCCTCGATGGGCGCCTCACGGAACGCGACACCTTCGGGGACGGGACCACCATTTTCCAACCAACGGCGCGCCTGATCCGCGCGGGCTTTGAGCTCGAGTTCATCGGCCGCGACGAGCACCAGCCGCGCAGGGCCGGCGTTCGACTGGGTTCCCGCGCTGAGTGCAGCGAGCGCGCCGGCCTTGTTCACACCGGAGAACACGTGCAGCTTCGCAGGCGCTTCACCCAGCCAGGCAGCCACATCGCCGCCCGTGAGCTGAGCGGTGGCCTGCGCCGCTTCGAGCACCGACACGGAGATGTTCGCCGAACGAGCGCCGAACCACGGCGTCGCCACGCCGCCCGACTTCGGCCGGGCCGCATGACGAAGCGCGAGCGCCGCCGCAGCCACGTGCAGCAGACCATTCGCCGCATGTGACTTGCCGAACGAAACCGCCAGGTCGATCGAACCATCACCGAACTGCACTCCCTCTCCCTGCGAAGCGGGGAGAGGGTCGGGGTGTGGGGCCAACGTAGCGAACACGGTGTCGCCATCACGACGAGCATCATCGAGCCGCTTCATCACCAACACGACCGCCGCATCACCCGAAGCCGCCGAGAGCCCCAGCTCCTTCAGCGCCGTCTGGTGCACGACCTCATGAGACATGTCGACCGCGCCCACGATGGCCGCATCGATCTCACCCGCCGCCAGCGCACGAGCCGCCAGCCGAAGCGCGGTCATCCCCGAAGCCTCTTCAGACGAAACCGTGAACGCCGGGCCCGCGACATCGAGCTGACTGTTGATCCGGTTCGCTGGAATGTTCGGCATGGTGCCGACGACACCCGACGACTGCAGCACCGGAACGATCCCATCACGCGCGGTCTTGAGCCACGCCGCGTCGGTGCCTTCACTCGCCAGACGCCAACGTGCGCCGTACCGAGAGACCTCCGCGTCGCAGCCCATGCCGATCAGCACCGAGGTGCGCTCACGGGGAAGTTTGATGCCGTGCGCTGCTTCACGCGCGGCTTCGAGCACCGTCGTCTGCTGCGAGAGCGACTGCTGCAGATCATTCGGCGGGAACTTGAGCCCTTCGAGGCCGACCGTGACGGTCTGCCGCGGCGCGTTCGAGGCCTTGCCTGTCAGGAGTTCGCGCGCAAAATCGGTTGCGCTGTCGCCCTGCCCCACTCTGGCGCCGATTCCGACGATGGCGATCTGTGACGAGGCCCTCACCCCGACCCTCTCCCTCGAGGGAGAGGGAGAGGGAGTCAGGTCGACGGACTCGACGATCAGGTGCGCGTTGTTGCCGCCGAAACCGAACGCGCTGATGCCCGCTCGTTTCGGACCCGTCCACGTCTCGGCTTCGCGGAGCACACGGAACGGCGTGCCTTCGAGTGCGGGGTTCGGCTGATCCACGTGCAGCGTGGGCGGCTTCTTGCCGTGCTCCATCGCCGCGAGCACTTTGATCAACCCTGCGACACCCGCGGCGGTGATCAGGTGACCCAGGTTCGACTTGAGCGAGCCGATCGGAATGCCGGTCGTGCCCGCGAACACCCGCGCCATGCTGCGCAGTTCAGTCGCGTCACCAACCGGAGTTCCCGTCGCGTGACACTCCAGCAGGCTCACGTCGGAAGGCGAGAGGCCGGCCTGCTCGTAGGCGCTGCGAAGCGCGCGCTCCTGGCCTTCTTCGGAAGGCGCGAGCAGGCCGCGGCCGCGACCGTCGTTCGAGAGACCGACTCCGCGGATGACGCCGAGGACCTTGTGCCCTTTGGCGATCGCGTCAGAGAGACGCTCGAGCACCACGAAGCCCGCGCCTTCAGCAGGCACCAGTCCGTCGGCGTCGCGGTGGAACGGGCGGCTCTGCCCCGTCTTGCTCATCGCCGACAACGCGCAGAAGCCGACGTGGATGAAGAGATCGTCTGCCTGGTTCACGGCGCCTGCGACCATCACGTCGGCGCTGCGATCGTGCAGGCGATCACACGCAAGCTTGATCGCGTAGAGCGACGAGGCGCAGGCGGCGTCGAGCGCGAAGGCGCCGGCGCCCAGACCCAGTGCACGAGCGGTCAGGTGCGCGGGCAGGCCCGAGTTGAAGCGGTTCTTCGCGTGCGGGCGGGGAGACTTTCCCAGCCAAACGCTCTCCGCGTAGCGGGCTTGTCCGGCCGAGGGGAACGACAGGTTGCCCAGCACCAGGCCGGTGGTGGGCGTGCCTTGCAGGTTCGCGCTTCGCAGCGCTTCACGGACCGTGTGGATGGTGAGTTGGAAGAGCGGATCGAGCGCTCGCAGCTCGGCGGGGTCGATGGTGGTGCCGCTCGGGTCGAACTGGAAGCCGGTGACGTAGCCGCCCATGTCCGACCAGGTTCGGTCGGATGAGTTTGCTGGCGTTCCCATCACTGAGTCGCGGGGTAGCCCCCAACGTTCCGCGGGGACGGCGGAGATGGCGCTTTTGCCCGCGAGCACGTTCGCCCACAGCTGCGCGGGTGAGTGGGCTCCTGGCAACACGCAGGACTGGCCAACGATGGCGATGGGTTCGAACTTGGTCATGTGATCCTGTGAGGCCCCTCACCCCGACCCTCTCCCCGCTTTCGCAGGGAGAGGGAGAAAGGGAGGTCAGTTGCGTGCGCTATCGGGGCGGAGAACGGTCTCCACTCCGATGATTTCAGCCACCACGTGGCCGCTCGCATCCGAGAACGCGATGTCGCAGACCGTGCGCTGATCGTGGATCTTCCGGCCGTGCACCACGCCCTGCATCGGGCCTTCGGTCAGCCCGTCGCGGTAGCTGCGGTACTCGCCCATCGCCATCGGCAACACCGCGCCGCCGAGCACGTGACGCGACCAGAGCAGCGCCAGCTGGAGACCACCATCCATCGCGGCCGCGTCGCTGCGCCACGACTCGCCGGCCCACGCCGACTTCTGCGTGCCCGAGAGCGTGCCCACGATGCCTTCACGTGAGACGCCCTTCACCGAGTCGATCACCTGGAAGCTCGGGCCGTGGAAGAGCACGTGGCCGTCGTACACCGCGGCCTGCGTCCACTTCTCGAGCACCGGCGCCGCTTCGATCTCCGGCTGCGCCACCGCGCCCGTCGTCATCTTCACGGTCGCGCTGTAGTGCAGCACGTCGCCCTTGCCGCGGAGCTCGACGCCGATCTCAGCGCCTGAACCGTTGGACAGCTGCTTGGCGCTGATCACGAATCGATCACCCGCCCCGCTGAAGCCGTCGAGCTTGATGCCGCGCAGCACCTTCACCTGCTTGACGGCTGCGAGCACCAGGTCAGGCCGGCACGCGCGCGCTGCACGGAGGAACCACTCCACCGCCAGCACCATCGGCACCACCGGCACGCCAGCGATCGCGTGGTCCGCCAGGTACGGGTGCGACTTCGAGTCGACGCGCACTTCGACGGTCGCCGAAGGAACCACCTTCGCGCCCAGCGCGCCTTCACCATGCGAACCACCGACGACCACGGTGACGTCGTCACTGTTGCCGATCAGCTCGTCGACGAAACGCTGTGCACCGGTGTCGAGCGGAATGAGCGCGACGCCCATCTGCTGGAAGTGCGCCTTGAGGCTCGGCGTCACCATGCCGCCTTCCCACGGGCCCCAACCAATCGAGCGCACCGTGCAGGTCGAACCGCGGCGGGCACGCTCGGCGCAGGCGACGAGGTTCAGCACTTCGTTGGCCATCGCGTAGTCGCACTGCCCGGGGTTCCCGGTGCGCGCGGCGATGGAGGAGAACAGGCACAACGAGGTGAGCGGATCCTTCGCAGTGGCCGCGAGCAGCGCACGCAGGCCGCTGACCTTGGTGTCGAAGACGCGATCGAACTGCTCGTCGGTCTTCTCGGCGATTTTCTTGTCGGCCAGCACGCCCGCGCCGTGAACGATGGCGGTGATGGGGCCCCACTCCTGGCGCACGGTCTCGAGTGCAGCAGAGAGCGCCGCCGCGTTGGCGACGTCGACCGCGACGTAACGGGAGTCGGAGCCTGCCGCCTCGAGCGCCGCCATGGTCGAGCGGATCTCACGCAGCGCGAGCAACGACGCGAGCTGACCGTTGAGCTCGGCCGGAGTGGCCTTCTTGCCCTCGGCCTGCGCGCGGTTCATCAGCGCGCGCTTGAGGCCGGGCTCGTCGTTGATCCCGCGCAGCTCCGCGGGCTCTTCACCCAGCGGGGTGCGGCCGAGCAGCACGATGCGGGGCTTCTTGGCCTTCGCGAGTTCGATGAGACCCGCGGCGGTCACGCCACGGCCACCACCCGAGGCGACCACGACTGAAGACGAGTTCATCGTCGCGGCCGCAGTGGAGGGAGAAGCGGTGTGCACCGAAGCGAGGCTGGTGCGGCGGCCGTCGGCGTGAAGACCGACTTCCAACGTGGTGCCGCCACCGAGCAACTCGTGCGCGATGACGTGGGCCGTGGCGCTCGCATCGCGTGCACCGCGCTCGAGGTCGATGGCCTTCACGGCGGCTTTGGGCCACTCGAGGGCGGCCGTGCGTGCGAGCGCGCTGACACCGCCGAGGTAGGCGCGGGTGCCGTCGCGGCCGGAGAGACCGAAGTCACCACCGGTGTCCTGCACGGTGACGAAGGTGCCGCCGGTCTCGCCGAAGCGGGCGGCCACGGCGCGCGTGGCCCGGAAGGCCTCGCGGTTCACGGCGACAGCTTCGTCGATGGTCTTCACGGTGCGCAGACCGCCGAGGAAGATCACCGCGTCGGCATCGGCCGGAACGGTGGTCACCACGGTGGCCTTCACGCCGTGCTTCGCGAGCGAGGTCACCAGGGCGGCGGCGATGCCGGCTCCGTCGTCGGTGATGGCCATGCGCTGCGCTCCGAGGATTCCGGAGAGCGCCATGCCCACCGAGGTCGCGGGCACTTCACGCAACGCGAATCGTTCGACGTTGGCCTTCGGGCCCGTCGCAACCGCGACAGGTGCCCCTTCGACTGCTCTCGGGGTGACCGGTGCACCGGCGGCCTTCATGTGGTTCACGATCTGGCCGAGCGTGCGCAGGGTGGCCAGTTCGGTCGGCTTCACCTCGGGCAGGTTCGGCGCGCGCTCACGCATCGCAGAGAGGATCTCGACTCGTTTGATCGAGTCGATGCCGAGGTCGGCTTCCAGCTCCATGTGCGCGCCGAGCATGTCCTTCGGGTAGCCGGTCTTCTCGGCCACGATGGTCATCATCAGCGCTTCGAGATCGAGCGCTGGGGCGGACGGTGCTGATGACCCCTCGACTGCGCTCGGGGTGACCGGTGCGGTGACGGGTGCGCCACCAGCGGCCTTCATGTGGTTCACGATCTGACCAAGGGTGCGCAGGGTGGCCAGTTCGGTCGGCTTCACCTCAGGCAGGTTCGGCGCGCGCTCTCGCATCGCCGAGAGGATTTCGACGCGCTTGATCGAGTCGATGCCGAGGTCGGCTTCGAGCTCCATGTGCGCGCCGAGCATGTCCTTCGGGTAGCCGGTCTTCTCGGCCACGATGGTCATCATCAGGGCTTCGAGATCGATCGAGGACGAAGGAGCGGCAACAGGTGCAGGTGACCCCTCGACTGCTCTCGGGGTGACCGGTGCGGTGAAGGCCGCACCACCGGCCGCCTTCATGTGATCGACGATCTGTCCGAGCGTGCGCAGGGTCGCGAGCTCAGTCGGCTTCACCTCAGGCAGGTTCGGCGCGCGCTCGCGCATCGCGGAGAGGATTTCGACTCGCTTGATCGAGTCGATGCCGAGGTCGGCTTCGAGCTCCATCTGCGCACCGAGCATCTCCTTCGGGTAGCCGGTCTTCTCGGCCACGATCGTCATCATCAACGCTTCGAGGTCGATCGA
>JANODF010000439.1:0-19536 GCA_031412555.1 Archangium sp.
TCGCCGAAGGGCCGGCCCGCCAGCTCGGGGAAGTTCTTGAAGTAGAACTCGCTGCCTTCGTACGAGAGCAGGTCGCGGTACACCGCCGCCAAACCGTTCTGCCGCGCGGTCTGCACCATCATGCGCGAGAGCGTGTTGGCCATCGCGACCACTTCGACGCCGCCGCCACCGAGCTGCTCGATGACCGGCTGGCGCGCGCTGTCAGCCAGCTCGACCACCGCGTGGTTCCTGGTGAGCGCACCGCTGATGCGGCGAAGGGCGAGCAAGGTCTTGATGGCGCCCATGTCGGCCGCGGCCTCGGCGTCATCGCCGTCTTCCTCCTTCACCTCGGAAATGATGATGATGCTCTTCGCGCGGCTGGCGCCCACCTTGCGCAAGTCGTGTACGGAATACGTGCTGCCCTGGCGCACCACCACCCGGGTGGGGCCCATCTCGCCCATGCGCTCCTTGACCGTGTTCTCGACCTCTTCTTTATCGGTCTCGGAGAGGATGACGATCGACGCGTGCTTCAAGTTGGAGTTCGCCTCGCGCAGCTCACGCAGAATCGCGAAGACCTTCTCGCCGTAGCCGAGGATGAGGGTGTGGCCTTCGTCGATGACCGGGCTCTTGCCCTTGCGCAGGTCTTCGATCTTGTCGCCGATGGTCGAGCTGACGAGACCGATGAGCAAGGCGACCACGCCGACACCACACAAGGTGGTGAAGATGGCGATGCCGCGCACCAACGTGCCCTCGTCTCCGCCCATGGTGCCTGCATCGGCCACGCGGCCGGTCGCCCACCAGAGCGCTTCGAAGAAGTCGAACGCTTCTTTGCCCTCTTCCGGGGGCGGCATGGCGAGGCGAACGAAGGTGGCGTTGATGGCCACCAGCAGCAGTGAAAGGCCGAAGAGCCCGACGAACCGGGCGATGGGGCTCCAGGAGAGAAAACGATCGACCTGGTAACGGACTTTGTCGCCTAACGACGGGACGTCAGTGGGCTCAGACATGGGGGCGGACTCTACGCACGCCCCCTTTGGGACGTTGAGCGTTTTCATCGGCTGATCAGCGAGGGGGAAGGACGCCCCAGGCCGGTTCCAACAAGTTGACTTCCCGGAGGGTGGGTCGAGGCTCGCGCCGTGCGCATCGAACGAGTGGCAATGCTGGCCCTGTTGATCAGCGGCTGCACGGTGGTGGGGCCGTCGGCGCTCCGTCAATCCCGGCTGCGCTACAACGAGACCATCAAGACCACCTCCGAAGAGGAGATGCTGCTCAACATCGTGCGCCTGCGGTACTCGGACACGCCCAGTTCGTTGGCGGTCTCCAACATCGCGGCGCAGTTCGAGCTGGCGGCCTCCCTGGGGGTCAATCCCTTCTTCGCAGCGGGCGCCGATCGCTCGTTCGCCTCCGCGTTGCCTTCCGCCAGCATCGGCGGCTCGGATCGCCCGACCTTCAGCCTCACGCCGTTGGATGACTCCGACTTCGCCCGCCGCCTGTTCACCCCGCTCTCACTCGACGGCGTGGTGTACCTGGCCAAGACCACCTGGCCGATTCAGACCGTGTTCCGCCTGTACCTGGAGAACCTGAACTGGGTGCCCAATTCGCAGACGGCGAGTGGCCCCACGCCTGCCGAAGCGCCCCCCTCGTCGGACTTTCAGGAAGGCATGGCCGCCCTGCAGCGTCTGCAACAGCGGGGCGACATCGTCTTTGGCGCCGAGGAGCACAAACGCACGCTGGGTGGTTCGCTCACTTCAGCCACCGCCGACAGCGCCGTCGCCGCCGCACAGCAAGGGCTCGAACTCAACCCGCAACCCGACGGCAAGACGTGGAAGCTGCAGAAGGCCGAGCGGCAGTTCGTGATGCACTTGAACCCCGCCGCGCTGGAGTCAGCGGAGATGATCGCCCTGCGCCGCATCTTCAAGTTGAAGAAGAACGCCACCCGCTTCGAGCTCACCGTGGAGGAGCTGGCGCCTTTCGCGGTCGCCGGTGACGAAGGTTTCGCGCAGGTCGACCTGGAGACGCGCTCGTTGATCCAGGCGCTCTTCTTCGTCTCGCACGGGGTGCAGGTGCCGGCGGAGCACCTCACGCGCGGTGTGGCCCGGCAGACCCGCAAGGCCGATGGCACGCCGTTCGATTGGGAGCCGGTGCTGCGTGGCCTGTTCAAGGTGAAATCGGAGCCCGGTGAATGTGGCGGCGAAGATGCGCACGTGTCGGTGGGCTACTCGGGGCACTGCTTCTTCATCGACGCGACTGATCAAGACACCAAGAGCACGTTCTCGTTGTTGATGGAGCTGGCGCGGCTCGAGGTGCCGGGCCAGGCGGGGCGTGCGCCGATTCTCACCATTCCGCTCGGCGGGCGCTGACGCTTCAGGCCGCCAGTCGTGGCCCAGCGGCGCCGGGCACGCGCAGATCGAACGAGGTCGACCAGCCCGCACGATCGACCACGCCGATGGTGCCGCCGTGTGCATCCATGCAGAGCCGGCAGAAGTAGAGACCCAGGCCCCACCCCGCGCGCCGGTTGTCGCCTTCACTGCCCGCTTGCACGTACTTCTCGAAGAGCGCGGCGCGCTTCTCCTGCGGAATGACCGGGCCGTCGTTGCGCACTGAATAGACCACCGAATCACCCTCCCGATGCGCCTCGAGCCGAAGCCGGCCGCCTGCGGGCGTGTAACGCAAGGCATTGCTGGCGATGTTCTCCAACGCGCGCATCAACAGCGCGTGATCAGCCTCGAGGACGACGTCGTCACACTGGAACTCGACGGTGATGCGCCGGCTGCGCGCCTGGGCCTGCAGTTGGCGGTGCAAAGCGCCGAGCATTTCACTGCAGGCTTTCGACTCACGTGCCAGCTGCAGCGCGCCGCGTTCGAGCTGGTTGATGTTGAGCAGGTCTCCGATCATTCCAGAGAGGCGATCGGTCACCTGCCTCGACTCTGAAACGGCGTTGAGGATTTCAGGATCGCTCCCGGTGGGCAGCTCTGCCCGGATCCAGTCGAGGTTGGCTCGCACCGCCCCGAGCGGCGCGCGCAGGTCGTGCACCAGCAGCGAGGTCAACGAATCCTTCTCGGCTTGCAGCGTGACCAACTCGGCGTTCTGCGCGCGGGCCTCCACCAACATCCGCTCGATGGTGGCGCGGGCCTGGGTCAGCTCGGTGACCTGATCATGCTCGCGGCGCCAGGCGATCTCCGAGGAAGCGAGTGAGCGCACCATGCTGCGCAGCCGTGCGTTGATCCGCGTGTGGGTCGAGACCACCGCCACCAGCACGAAGGCCGCGAGCACCTGGGCGCCTGCCCCGACGCCTGCCAGTTGCATCAGGGTGAGCTGCGCGGGAATGGCAGCGGCCGCCACCAGCACGATGGCCGGCAGCCGCATGGTGGACCCGGTCAGCGAGATCAGCAACGCGAAGAGCCCCAGAGAGAACCCCGCCACACCCGCGGGAAAGGGGCTGGTGGGCAGACTGTGGCGTTGCACCTCGAAGACCAACGACACGTCGAGCACGAAGAGAAAGGGCGCGACGCGCAGCACGAAGGCGCGGCGGCGCAGGGCGAAGAGCACCGCCGAAAGGAGCCCGAACGAAACGACCGGCGTGAGATCGGAGTTCCAACCCGGGCCGCCCCACTGCCGCAACCCCAGCAGCAACGGCACGATGACGGCGAACAACGCGAAGCGGGCCCTGAGGGCGGCCGCCGAAGCGCGCGCCGACTGCTCCTCGAAGGTGTGTGCTTCGGCCTGCTGGATGTTCGAACTCACCTCGATCAGCTAACGGCGCGCGGTGCGTACGCACGCACAAGTCGAGCGTCAAAACCGTGACGCGATCACCACAGCAACGTCGGGCCCGTGAAGTTCAGCGGGGCAGGTTCAGGGCGGCGAAGAGCTGCTCCACCAGTTCTTCGGGGCGTTCGTGGAGCGCGCGCCATGTCCAGCGGAGGACGCGAAGGTTCATCACGATGAGGCCGTTGTTTCGCTCGCGGTCGTCTTCGAAGGCTTCGATGCCGGAATGAAAGGCGTAGCCGTCGGCTTCCACCACGACTCCGAACTTGTCGAAGAACAGGTCGAGGCGCCTGCGCTTCTTGCCAGCGACGAGCGCCCACTGCAGCCGGGGCTTCGGCAGCTCGGCGAGTTCAATCAGCTCGAGGCACAGCCGCTCCAACTCGCTCTCGGTGGGCCCGTCGTCGCCGTTGAACTTGCGCAAGAGCTCGCGAACGTTGATCACCCCGGGGCGATGCTTCGACCGCTTCACCGCCGACTCGAGCTTGTCGAGGGTCGTCTTCTTCTCGCGAAGGGCCTGGTCGAGCGCAGCGCGCAGGGTGAACTCATCGGTGGTCGCGGCAAGATCGACCAGCGTGCGCGTGGCGTTCGTCACAGTGAAGTCGTCGACTTCGGTGCGGTCGCAGGCGGGGACGGCGGACACGTGATGAAGGATCACCCCTTCGGGCGCCCGCACTCGTGAACTGCAGGTCAACTCGAGTGGCCCTTCCGTGAACGATTTGAAGCCGTGCAACGCGGCAGCGGTGCGGTGCGACAGAACCGCGCCGTTCCCCGCCCACAACAGCAGCGCTTCGAGCGTCTGCCGCCAGGCGACCGGCGCCCCGACCACCCGGTAGACCGAAGGGAGAACACGGACCCAGGCCCCCGTTTCCAACCGGGTTCTGATTCCCTGCTCGCTCATGAACGTTCGCGCTGTCGAGCGTGTCACCAGACCCGCCACCTCGGCCGCCCCCACCATCCCCTTCACCTCGGCTTTCCGCACCGTGATCCCCCCCTGCCGGCGGTCATACAGGCGGGGACCGACACCCAACGAGCGCCGCGTCAAAATGGCTGACCCGAATTTGTGTATGAACCACAGATTCGGGCGATCCAAATTTCATCAGCGGCGTGGGCCGCCACCCGCTACGAGTGGTCGGAGTCGTACGGCGACGACTGGTGAGGTAGACGCCCTTCGACATGCCTCGTTTCCTGCTCCTCTGCGCGTTGCTCGGCTGCGCGGCCACCCCCGGCCCGCACGGCACGCTGACCTCCCGCACCCTCGAGCTCGCGGGCGATCCGCTCTGTAGCCACCGCGTACCCGAGAAGGCCTGCACCCTGCATCACCCCGAGCTCACCGCCGAGTTCAAGCGGCTGGGTGACTGGTGCGCAGAACACGGCGTGCCCGAGTCGCAGTGTCTGGTCTGCCACCCTGACCTCACCTTCGACGCGTTGCCCACGCTGCCAGAAGGGGCCGACCTCAAGTGGCTCGCGAAAGAAGGCGAAGCCGTCGGAGACCTGATGCCGCTCGCCGTGAAGGGCAAGGTGACGGTGTTCGACTTCTACGCCGACTGGTGCGCGCCCTGCCGCAAGGTGGACCTCTACATGTACGGCGTGCTGTCCCGCCGAAGCGACGTGGCGTTGCGCAAGCTCAACGTCATCTCGTGGGAGACGCCGCTGGCCCGCGAGCAGTTGAAAGACGCCGCCACGCTCCCTCACCTGGTGGTGGTGGGCCGGGATGGAAAGGTGATCAAACGGCTGAGCGGGCTCGATTTGCGCGCGCTCGAAGCCGCCATCGCGGAGGCAGCACTTTGAGGACCTGGCTGCTGCTCTTCGCGCTCACGCTGGGCTTCGTGCCGAGGATCGCCGACGCCTGAGCGGGCTGAAGCAATCCCAACCTCCCGGTCGGGGGGTCGACAACCACGGAGTTGAAACGCGGCACGCTCCTCGTCGGTGCGCGGCTGATGGGCACCACCGTGCGCGTGCAGCACGGCATCGCCTGCCCTGACATCGGTCCGGTCTGCGCGCTGCGTGATGAGCCGCCGCAACATCACGATCAACGGTACTGGATCGCCGAATTGCGCGTGCAGGCCGAGTACGGCGTGACTGATTGGCTGGGCGTGGAGCTTCAACTGCCGCTGCGGTTGAGCAACACCACCATCACCTACCGCGACCTCGATGGAAACGCGTTCGTGCCTGATCAACCCGACATCCACCACCGCAACGAGACGCTGGTGGGCCCGGGCGACCCCTGGCTGTCGGCCCGACTGCGCCAACGCTTCGGCGCCTTCTCGCTCTCGGCACGCGCGGGCCTCACCGTGCCGCTGGGCCGCACCGAAGCCAACCCCTTCGCCGCGGGCCGTGCGGGCTTCGAGCATCAGCACGTGCAGTTCGGCACGGGCACCGTCGACCCGCTGCTGGGGCTCGAGCTCGCGTACGCGTGGGAACGGGTCACCGCGCGCCTTTACGGGCAGGCCCAGCTCACCGTCTCCGAGAACGCCAAATCGTTCCAGGCCGGCTCGCGTTTCGGCGGCGGCGCGGCGGTCGACTTCAGCATCATCCCCGCGCTCCAGGTCGGCGTGACGGCGGAGAGCCTCACCGAGTTGCCCGAGCGCTGGCAGGGCGTGGTGGAGCAGGACGGCAACGTCGGCCGCACCGACGTGCTGCTCGGCCTCTCGGGCTCGTGGACGGTGGCCGGCTCCCAGCTCACGCTCTCGCTGCGCGTGCCGGTGTACCAACACTTCATCGTCACCAGCAGCGACGGTGGCCAACTGAAATACCCCGGAATCGTCCAGCTCGCCTTCCAGCGGCCCTTCGATCTGCTCCCCTGAGCCGGTTTCTGGGAGAGCGCTTGAATCCGCCCGGTGTGGCTCTTAGGTTTGTCGCCGGTGCGCGCCCTGCTCACAGCGTTGAAATCAACAGGCCTGCGCTGGCTGGCGGTGCTGCTGCTGTGTGTGGCCGCGCCCTCGGTGCAGGACATCATCGCCGACGTCGCCAACTGGACCGACGGCGATTGTTGCTCCGATGAATGTGAGGAGTCGGGCGCTCCTTGCACGCAGCAGTGCATGCATTGCGTGTGCGGCCCGCGCGTGGTGGCCGCCGCAGCGCAGTCGTTCATCGTGCTTTCGCCGCAGTTCCGCGTGAGCGCGCAGACGCCCAACACGCCAGCGTTGCAGTTGAGCGGCCACCGCGATCCCCCGTTCCGGCCTCCCGTGAGCTGACGAAGACACCCTCGCTGTCCGTCTTCGTCATGTCCGGAGCCAGAGATGATTTCACTCGTCACGCGAGGAATCCCCTCGCGCCTGTTGTGCATCACCCTTCTTTCTCACGTCGCGTTCGCGGCGGAGCCCGACTGCGCCACCATCACGCGCGCCAATCTCGTCGCCTGCGCGCAGGCCCACAGCCCACTGCTCGCCGCCGAGCTGGCCTCATCACGCGCCGCGGAAGGCCGAAAGGAAGCCGCGCGGCCTTTCCTGCCCACCAACCCGATGGTCTCCGGCAGCCTCGCCTCCCGCACCGGCGCTGACGCACGCGCGACCAACTGGTCCGTCACCCTCGCGCAGGAGTTGGAGCTCGCAGGTCAGAGCGGCGTTCGGGTCGACTCCGCCGACAAGGAGCTCGAGGCCCAGCGTCAGCAGGTCGAAGTGGCGAAGGCGGCGATCGCCGAACAGGTGTGGCTTGCCTGGTTCGAGGCGCTCGCGGCGAAAGAACGAGCTGAGCTGGCGGTGCGCATCGAGCAGGCCACGCAGCTGGTCTCCACGACCGTGCAGGGCATGGCCTCTCACGGACTGGCTTCCCCCGTCGACGCGGCCGTGGCCGATGCCGCATCGGTGCGCGCTTCCCGGGCCAAGCTCGAGGCCGCGCGCGATGCGAGCTCAGGGGAAGTGCGTCTCCGCTCGTTGCTCGGTGCACCGTCGCGCCTCGACGTCGCGGGCGCGCTGGAGCCCGTACGTACGATTGACGAGGTGGCCACCGAGCGCCCCGAAGTGCGCGCGCTGGAATCGCAGAAGCAGGCCTCCGCCGGCCGCCTCGAGGTGCTGCGCCGCAGCCGCGTGCCCAACGCGACCGTGTCACTCTTCGCGCAGAACGATGGTTTCGACGAACGGGTGTTCGGCGTGGGCCTGGGCATCCCCATTCCCCTGCCCCAGCCGCTGGGCCGCACCCGCGCCGGTGAAGTCGCTGAAGCGATCGGCGTGCAGGCGCGGCTCGACCACGAGCTGACTCAGCTCAACCGCAATCTCACCAGCGACCGCGAGCTGGCGAAAGCCGCGTGGGAGAGCGCTGCTCAAACCCGCGCGCTCTATTCAGTGGAGAGGCTGGAGCGCGCCCGTCAGGGGCTCACCGCCATCTCCGAACAACTCGCCGCGGCCCGCGTGCCGGTGCGCGATGCCCTCAGTTATCAGCAGGCGCTGGTCGAGCTGCTGCAGGCCGACGTCGACGCTCGCTACGCGTTGTGTGTGGCCTCGGTGCGCCTGGTGCGCGCCCGGGGTGGTTCACTCGAAGGAGGTGCTTTGTGAGGTGGTTGCCGCTGGTGTTGGCGCTGGGATGTTCGTGCCCGAAGAGCGAGCCCGTCGAGCCGCCGAAAGAGGAAGCGCACGGTCACGATGATGGCCACGAGGCGCTGCCTCAACACCTGAAACTCTCGGCCGAAGACATCACGCGCGCGGGCATTCGCACGGCTCCGGTGAAGCGGGTGGCGCTGGCCTCGACGGTGGTGCTCACCGGTGAAGTGGTGGCTCAGCCCGATCGCAGCGCGAAGCTGTCGTCTGCTTCTCCGGGCCGACTGGAGCAGGTGAGCTTCAACGAAGGCACCCTGGTGAAGCGGGGTGACGTGATGGCCACGGTGCGCGTGCCCGACGTGGGCCGGTTGCGCGGAGCCTTCGCGGCCGCCAACTCCCGGGCGAAGGCTTCACGTGCGAACGCCGAACGTTTCACCGCGCTCAAGAGCAGCGGGCTGGGTTCAGACCAGGCGTTGCTCGACGCAGAAGCCGACGCACGTGCGCAGGAAGCAGAAGCGAGGGCGCTGGGAGAACAGCTGGCGGCCATCGGCGTGAACGCAGACTCGGGCTCGGGTTTCCTGGTCGCCCTGCGCGCGCCGCTCACCGGCGTGGTGGTGATGCGCGACGCGGTGGTGGGCCAGCCCATCAACGCCGAGCACGTGCTGGCCGACATCGTCGATCTCTCGGAGGTCTGGTTCCTCGGGCGCGTGTTCGAGAAGGACCTGGCCAAGCTGCGAGTCGGCGCGAAGGCAGAGCTGCAGCTCAACGCCTTCCCCGGAGAACACCTGCACGGCACCGTCGACTACGTCAGCCAGCAGATCGACCCCACGGCGCGCACGCTCACCGCGCGCATTCGCGTGCTCAACGAGGGCCAGCGCCTGCGCCTGGGGTTGTTCGGCCGCGCGCACGTCGAGCTGGCCGACCCGAGCAACGCGGCGCCGCAGCTGGTGGTGCCGCGCGACGCGCTGGTGGAGATCGGTGAGAAGACGGTGGTCTTCATCAAGGCGGCCGACGGTGACTTCGTGATGCACGAGGTGCAGCCCGGCGACGCGGCGATGGATGACGTGCAGATCCTCTCGGGCATCAGCGAAGGCGAAGAGGTGGTGGTCAGCGGCGTCTTCACGCTCAAGAGCCTGCTGCTCAAGTCCACCCTCGCGGAGGACGAGTAGGTGCTCGCGCTGCTCGGCTCCATCGTCCGGTGGTCGCTGCACAACCGGGTGACGGTCTTGATGGCCACGGCGATCTTCGTGGCCGTCGGCGTTCGTTCCGCCATCACCCTGCCCGTCGACGCGGTGCCTGACGTCACCAACGTGCAGGTGCAGATCATCACGGCCGCGCCCGCGCTCTCCCCGCTGGAGATCGAGCAGTACGTCACCGTGCCCGTCGAACGTTCGATGGCGGGGCTGCCGAAGTCGACCGAGGTGCGCTCCATCAGCAAGTACGGCGTATCGGTGGTGACGGTCGCCTTCGCGGATGGCACCGACATCTACTGGGCGCGGCAGCTGGTGAACGAGCGCATGGGCGAAGCGCAAGAGGCGGTCAGCGCGCAGTACGGCAAACCCGCGATGGGCCCCATCACCTCGGCCATCGGCGAGGTGTACCAATTCGTGCTCCGCAACGAGCAGCTCAGCCAGATGGAGCTCGCAGAGCAGCTCGACTGGTACATCGCGCCGCAGCTGCGCATGGTGCCGGGCATCGTCGAGGTGAACAGCTTCGGTGGCGAGACGCGGCAGTACCAGGTGGTGCTCGAGCCGGGCCGCTTGCAGGCGACCGGCGTCTCCATCGCGCAGGTCATCGGGGCGCTGCAGAAGTCGAATGCGAACGCGGGTGGTGGCTACATCGAGCACAACCGAGAACACTTCGTCATCGGCACCGACGGCCTGGTGAAGAGCCTCGACGACGTGAGGCGCGTGGTGATCGGCGCGACGCCGCAAGGAGTGCCCATCACCATCGACACCGTGGGCGAGGTGCGTTTCGGCGCCCGGCTGCGGCGGGGTGCGGCGACCAAGAACGGTGACGGCGAGGTGGTGGTCGGCGTGGTGTTGATGCTGCTGGGAGAGAACGCGCGCGAAGTGACCGAAGCCGTGAAGGAGAAGCTGAAGGCGCTCGAGCCCACGCTCCCACCGGGCACGCGCATCGAGCCGTTCTACGACCGCGCGGCGATGGTCGATCGCACCATCACCACCGTGGGCATCAACCTGCTCGAAGGTGCGCTGCTGGTGATGCTGGTGCTCTTCCTGCTGCTGGGTGACTGGCGCGCCGGCGTGGTGGTGGCCGTGACGATTCCCCTGTCGCTGCTCTTCGCGGTCACCGTGATGAACGCGTTCGGGCTCTCGGGGAACCTGATGAGTCTGGGGGCGATCGACTTCGGGCTGCTGGTGGATGGCGCGGTGATCATCGTGGAGAACGCCGTGCGCCGGCTGAGTGAGAAGCAACAGGCGAGCGCCACGGTACTCACCGACGAGGAGCGCGCCAGCGTGGTGGAGAGCGCGACGCTCGAGGTGCGGGCCGCCAGCGTGTTCGGTGAGGCGATCATCGCCATCGTGTACCTGCCGGTGCTCGCGCTCATCGGTACCGAGGGGAAGCTGTTCAGACCGATGGCCACCACCGTGCTGCTCGCGTTGCTGGGCGCCTTCATTCTGTCGGTCACCCTGGTGCCGGTGCTGACCAGTCTGCTGGTGAAGCCGTCTCGTGAACACAAGGACACCTGGCTGCTGCGCAAAGCCCACGCGCTGTACCGGCCGATGTTCGCGAAGGCGATGCAGCACCGCGTGCTCACGGTCAGCGCGGGCGTGGTGTCGCTGGTGCTCGCGGTGGTGTTGTTCACGCGGCTGGGCGCGGAGTTCATTCCTCAACTCGATGAAGGCGATCTGTTGATCGAAGCCCGCCGCCTCACCGGCGCCGCCTTGTCGGAGTCGGTGCGCACCGACCTGCTGCTCGAGAAGGAGCTGCTGAAGATCCCCGAGGTGGAGCAGGTCATCGCGCGTACCGGCTCTCCGCTCGTGGCGACGGATCCCATGAGCATCGAGGCTTCCGACATCTACATCGAGCTGCGGCCACCGAAGACCTGGCGCCCCGGCGTCTCGAAGACCGACTTGTCCGAGCAGGTAGAAGCGGTGCTCGCCCGTTCGCCGGAAGTCGGAGGCGCCATCTCGCAACCGATTGAGATGCGAACCAACGAGTTGATGGCCGGCATCCGCTCCGACGTGGGCGTGCTGATCTACGGCGGCGATCTCGCGAAGCTCGCGGCCCTCGGCGAACAGACGGCCGCGGCGCTGCGCAAAGTCCCCGGCGCGGTGGACGTGCGCGTCGAACAGGTCGCGGGGCTCGAGTACCTGCGCGTGACGCCCGATCGAAATCGCCTCGCGCGCTACGGCCTCACCATCGAAGACGTGAACCAGGTGACCGAGACCATCGCGGTCGGTGCACCGGTGGGTCAGGTGCTGGAGGGAGAACGGCGCTTCGGCATCGTGGTGCGCACGGCGCATCACTTCACGGGCGATCTCGAGGCGCTGCGCTCGTTGCCGCTCCGGTCGATCAGCGGCCAGGTGGTGCCGCTGGGTGACGTGGCCGACCTGCACTTCGTCACCGGCCCCGCGCAGATCAGCCGCGAGGCCCAGTCACGCCGGCTGACCGTGGAGTTCAACGTGCGCGGGCGGGATCTCCTCTCGGTGGTGCAAGACGCGCAGCGTGCAACGGCCGGGGTGAAGCTGCCGGTGGGGTACCGCGCCGAGTGGGGCGGCCAGTTCAAGCACTACCTCGACGCCCGCGCGCGGCTGGCCGTGGTGGTGCCGGTGGCGCTCGCGCTCATCCTCTTTCTCTTGTGGCTCACCTTCGGCTCGCTGCGCACCGGCCTGCTCATCTTCTTGAACGTGCCTTTCGCGGTGGTGGGCGGCGTGGCGGCGCTCGCCTTGCGCGGCATTCCGTTCTCCATCTCGGCAGGCGTCGGCTTCATCGCGCTCTTCGGCGTGGCGGTGCTCAACGGCCTGGTGCTCATCGCCTTCGCACGCGATCTCGAAACGACCGGGGTGGGTCACGCAGAGGCCATCGCGCGCGCGGCCGATGGGCGACTGCGGCCGGTGCTGATGACGGCGTTGGTGGCCTCGCTCGGCTTCGTGCCGATGGCGCTCTCCACCGCGCCGGGTTCAGAGGTGCAGCGCCCGCTCGCCACGGTGGTCATCGGCGGGCTCATCTCGGCCACGCTGCTGACCTTGTTCGTGCTCCCGGTGCTCTACGCCTGGTTCATGCCGAGCCGAAAAGCCTGACGCAATCGACCCGGCGGCGCTTCGTACGCGCCGCATGGAATTCCAACCGATCGACCTGACGGCCACCCTGGGCGTGGTGCTGGGCATGATGGTGGTGTTGATCCCCATCACCGGGCTCACCCTGCGTTTCGCGGCCAAACCGCTGATCGACGCCCTGCTGCAATCGGGGCTGCTCGGTGGGAACCGCTCGAGTGATTCCGCTGAGCTGAGCCGCCTTTCCCGGCGGGTGCTCGAGCTGGAGCAGGAGCTCGCGAAGCAAAAAGGCCTCTCGCCCGTCAGCGATGAGCGGACCGAAGGCCAGCAGGCCGAGATCCGCCGGCTGCGAACCTGACCGCGCAGTAAAGAGCAGGGGTGCCGAAACGAACCCTGAAGCCGGAACCTGCCGCGCTCTCGAGGGGCGTGTTCGCGCTCGCCAAGACGAAGCGCAAACGGTTCCTCTGGTGTGTGTGGTGGACCGGCGAGCCGACCGCGAAACCCTTTCGTCCTCCTGATGCGTGGGGTGGCGGTGCGTACACGCGCGAAGAAGCGCAGGCGCTCGCCGAACGTGCGGCCGCGCGTCCACTCACGCACATCGATGATCACTGGGCTGGTGCGTGGAAGCGCGTCGTCGCCGGCATGGAGCCGTTCCCGAAACGTGTTCCCAGCAGCCGCAGTGAGCCGCCCGTCTCCGTCGATCCGTACGTGGTGCTCGGCATGACCAGCGCGGCGACACTGGCCGAAGTCAGGCTCGCGTTTCGCAAGAAGGCGTTGGAGCACCACCCTGATCAAGGCGGCGACACCGAGTCGTTTCTCGCGGCCCGAAAAGCCTACGAATCCATCATGAAGAAGCGGGCTCGCAAGGCGAAGTGAGCGGCCCCACCGTTCGCATCGAGAGGGTTGGCTGAAATAGGGATCGGGCTCACTCACCGGTCTCCCCGAGCCCAGTCGAGGGGGCACTTGCAGCGCGAAGCAGAGGTCATCATTTCGATCAACGCTGCGTGAAATTCACTCCGGCACGATCGTCAGGCCATCGGTCGCGAAGCCCGCGTTGAGGACCCGCGCCTGAAGCGCGACGTTCACGACCAGCGTGCCGGCGAGCTCGGCGCTCGGCTTCAGCCTGACTTGCAGCGTTTGTTCGCAGACGACGCCAAAGCGCAGTTCGGGAGCACGTTCATCTCCCTGGATCGTCTTCGAGCTCACCGAGAAGGCACCGGCACACCCGACTGAGCGTCAGCCTGCGACGTGGCGCGCCTGACGAGCCGGCAGCGACTTCTTCAACTCCGCGTTCACCGTCTTCACCCAGGGCTGCAGCACCACGGGCACGTGTTGACCGGGCCGGCTGAAGTCTTTCGCGAGCTGAAGACCGGTGGCCTCGCGGTCGTGGCCCTGGTCGACGAGGTACTGGAGGAACAGCTCAGCCAGGCGCGCCAACGCCACCCCACCGAGTGACGCGCGGGTGTTGAGCCACTCACTGAAGTTCAGCACCGACGCGAACGGAGAACCCGAACGCGACCAGAGCAGCGACACCGAGTGCGTGAAGTGCCCGCGGTTCGAGATGAGATCCCACACGCGCGCGAAACGCTTCATGCGCTGCATCTCGGCGAACGGAATCAACCGGTTCGAGAGGATCTCGTACGGCGGCTCGTGACTCCACACCACGGCGTACGCCGCGTCGTGGCGGATGATCGGTGTGCCCTTGAGGCGCTTCAAGATGCCGACCTGCACTTCTGCGGGCCCCGTGGCGACGAGCCGATCGAAGCCGCGCCCGAACGACGCCGCGTCTTCACCCGGCAGGCCGACGATCAAATCCGCGTGCACGTGCGCGCCGGTGCTGGTGAGCCAGCGCAAGTTCGCCTCGATGACCTCGTTGTCTTGCGGCCGGCTGATGCGTTGGGCGGTCTCTCCATCGAAGGTCTGAATGCCCACCTCGAGCTGCAACGAACCGGGTGAGAACCGTTCGATTCGGGAGCGCAGCGCTTCGGGAAAACGATCCGGCACCACCTCGAAGTGAACGAAGAGCCCCAGCGCCTGCCGCTCGAGGAAGAAGTCGAGCAGCGCGTGACTGACTTTGGGCGACAGGTTGAACGTGCGGTCGATGAACTTGAACTGCTTCGCGCCGCGCTCGATCAAGCGGGCCAACGCAGAGAGCACCGCCTCGAGGGGAAAGTTGCGCACCTTCTCGTCGAGCGAAGACAGGCAGAACTCGCACGAGAACGGGCAGCCGCGAGAAGCCTCGAAGTAGACGACGCGATGCGCGAGGTCCTCATCGGAGTACTCGCCGTACGGCAGCACCATCGTCTTCACGTCGGGTAACGCGCCCGGAATGATCTGCGCCGGCACCTTGACGCCGTCGAGCAGCGACTGGGCGAGCTTGGAGAAGGCGACTTCACCTTCACCGGTGATCACGTGATCCACGAGCTCGAGCCACTCGGAGCCCATCAACTCGAAGGACACCTCGGGGCCACCCACCACCAGCTTCACCTCGGGCGCGAGCTGCGAGAGCAGGCGCACCACCTCGAGGCTCTCGCGCGTGTTCCAGATGTACACGCCCAGGCCGATGACCTTCGGTGACTCCGCGAGCAGCGCTTCCACGATGTCGACTGGCCGCTGCGAGATGGTGAACTCGCGAATGACCGAGCGCTCGCGCACCGCACCGAGATTGGCGCGCAGACACCTCAGGCCCAACGAGGCGTGTGTGTAACGGGCGTTCAATGTGGTGAGGACGAGTTCCACCTCGGCTGCGCGTAGCACGGTGTCCAGCCCGGGCGGAAAGGAGACGCGCGCAGGGCGCTCTCGTCCAACCAAGGTAGAGTCGCCGGGTGCAAACGTTCCGACTCGCAGCCCTGGTGTTGATCAGCCTTTCGCTCGCTGGCTGCAGCTGCGGCGATCCCAACGTGGGGATCGACGGTGATGGTGGCTCCTCCAATGACGGCGGCACGGGCGCGGGCAACGGTGGCGGAAACGGAGCGGGCACGGGCGGCGGCAGTGCCACCGGTGCAGGTACCGGCGGCAGCGGAGGCGGTGGTTTGTCGGCCGAGGTCTGTGACGGCGTGGACAACGATCAGAACGGCATCATCGACGACGTCGACGTGGCCGGTGATGGCGTGTGCGACTGCTTGAAGATCGCCACGCTCGGGTACGCAGGTCAGTGGGGTAACGGCAGCGTGTTCTCCAGCTGGCTCAACGGAAAGAGCCAGGCCGGCGTGGCCGCCCTCGCAGCGCAGACCCTGACCCCCGCGCTGCTCTCGCAATACGACGTCATCGTGGTGCAGGACGTGCGCGAGTCGGGAACCTCGGGCGTGGGCAACGGGCTGGGCCGCGCGTACACGACCGCCGAGATCGATGCGCTCGAGGGGTGGGTCGGGAGCGGTGGTGGCGTGATGACCCTGATTGGGTACGGCGACTCGACGGAGATCGTGAACGTGAACCGCCTGCTCGCGCCGTATGGTCTGAGCTACGGCAACATGCAGGTGCTCGGCTCCATCGGCGGCTCGACGCGGCCCATCACGCAGTGGGCACCGATGCACCCGCTCTCCGACTCGGTCACGCGGGTGGGCACCGACAACGGCTACGCAGTGCAGGGCGGCGGCACGCGCATCGCCTGGGACATGCAGTCAGGCAACGTCGACGTGGCGAGAGCGCTCGAGTACCAGAGCGGCCGCGTCTACGTGTGGGGCGACGAGTGGATCACCTACGACTCCGAGTGGAGCGCGCACACCGACTACCAGGTCGAGCGTTTCTGGCTGAACTCGCTCAAGTGGCTCACGGCCGTGGGCCGCTGCCAGGTTGAGCTGCCCGACATCAACTAAAGCGGCCGTGACTGCGATGTTGCGAGTCGCCCATCAGGGGTTCACACGGCTCGGTCAGAAGGCCGCGCATGAGCGACGACGCGCTGACGAGACTCGAGGCGATGTTGCTGTCGCTTCGCGATCAGGTGGACTCCTTGAGTGACCGGGTCGAGGGGCGATTGGCAGACCAGCAGCTGCTCCTCACCCGATTGAGGCTCGACCTCGCACGAGTGGCCTCCTCGGCCCCGGGTCTCACTGGAAATTCCTTCTCGAACGAGGCGGTGGGCGTGAAGCTCAACCGGTGAAACTCAAACTCGTGCTCGGTGCGGTGGGTCTCTACGTCGCCGCCATGGCGGTGGTGGCGGGGCTGATCTTCAACTTCAACACCGCGTCCGTCGATGTGCTTCGACGCGTGAAGGAGCTGGGCGAGAAGAACGCCCCGCTCCCCACGCACGAGATGAAGCCGTTGGCCGAAGCCTGCGCCGGCAAGCTCACGCCGGGCGGCCCGCGCAACATCGCCGCGTACGTCGCGAAGCTCCCGGGCATGAAGCCTTCCCTCGAGAAGGACTACTACTACGTCGACGAGGCGGTGCTCGGCGTGCACGAAGTCTTCAGGCTCCAGCTGAGCGAGCGGCACCTCGACGCGATCTCCGACGCGCAGCTGCCGCGCTTTCAAGACGTGGCCGACTTCACCGGCTGGTCCAGACACCTGGGCTGGGCGCGCTCCGGCGATCCCGAGCTGAGGGAGCTCCAGTACCTCGTGGTCGCTCGGTACGAATCGTTGACCATGCCCGTCGTGGCGGACACCACCTTCGAGGCAGGCACGGGCCGCTTCGGCGCGCGGGTGCTCGCGTTCCCTTCCGGTGAGGTGCTCTGCGAAGGGCGCGGCGAGGCGAGCATGAAGGGCAACGTGAACTCGAGCGGCCGCGGCACCACCAAGGAGCTGGCGCAGCTCGATGCCGCCTCCAGCGCGCGCAGCCTGGTGCCCTTCGTGTTCACCAAGGCGGTGATCACCACGCCGCTTCACCGGGTGTGTGAAGCGGGCGGCGAGAAGCTGTGCGACCTGACCCGCGAATGGGTGGGGCGGTGATGCCGGTCGTGAATCTGAACGCGGCGCTCGCCACGTTCGAAGAGCGGTGGTCACCGAGACGGGTCGCGAAGCTCAACGACTACGACGTGAAGCTGGTCAAGGTGGAGGGCGACTTCACCTGGCACGCGCACCAGGACACCGATGAACTGTTCCTGGTGATCGACGGCGAGCTCACCATTCAGCTCCGAGAGGGCGACGTGGTGTTGAAGCCGGGTGAGCTCTACGTGGTGCCTCGCGGCGTGGAGCATTGCCCCAGGGCTGAGAAGCTGGCGACCGTGATGTTGCTGGAGCCCGCGGGCGTGGTGAACACGGGTGATGCGGGTGGGCCGCAGACGGCGATGCTGAAGGATCTTTGACCCTCACCCCGACCCTCTGCCGAGGGGAGAGGGAGGACCGTCGGTGAAGGCGAACGCCCCGTAGCCCACCACCCGCGCGCGATCCCCCGCGGTCTCTCCCGAGTTCCGCAAGTCCAACAAACGCACGTGGAGATGGTGCGAACGCGCCGCCACCAACAACCCCCGCAGCGGCTCCGACCCACACGCTTGATCCGCCGCCAGCCCACTGCCATCCAACTGCCCGATGGCGTGCGCCGTGTGCGCATCGATCGCCCGCGCGTCTTCGAAGGGCAGGTAGTGTGAGAGATCGGAGCTCACCACGATGAGCGTCTCAGGCCCGCCCCACACCGCATCGAGCACCGCCGCGACGTCCTGGGGCGCCGCGTGCCCCACCACCAGCGGCAGCACCGTGAAGTTCTGCAGCGCGCGCTGAAGAAAGGGCAGCTGCACCTCGAGCGAGTGCTCCCGCTTGTGCGCCAGCGGGCTCTCGCCGACGAATGGAAACTGCCGCAGCCGCTCGGCCAACGAGTGATCGACCTCCACCAGGCCCAGCGGTGTGGCGAGCGCGTGTACGCCGGGCAACGCGAGGCCTTTGAAGCCGACGTGATGCGACGGCCCCAGCAACACCACCTTGGTCGGCTTGGGATTCATCGCGGCGACGGCGGCGTACGCACTCGCGGCGATGGGCCCCGAATAGATGTAGCCCGCGTGTGGAACGATCAACGCCTTGGGCCGCAGGTGTGGATCATCCGCGTGCGCGAGCAACGAGTCGACCTGCTGTGCGAGCTGAATGGCATTGCCCGGGTAGAACGCGCCGGCAACCGCGGCAGGACGAACGGCAGTGGCGCTCTGGGGCATGTACGGGTCTCCTTGGAGCACCGCCGCTCCGGACCCAATACGAGTAAGGCCGTCACATGAAACCGACAAGGCGCGCCGCCTGAGACTTCGGGGTATTCACCCCGGGGTTTGGGCAGGGCTCACTTCGGCTTCGGGCGGAACACCGCAGGCGCCGCGGCCGTCGCCTCGAGAAACGGCGCGCCGATGAGATCGAGGCAGTAGGGCACGGCGGGGAACACGGCCTCGAGGCATTCGCGGATCGACGCGGGTTTGCCGGGCAGGTTGATGATCAAACTCGAGCCCCGAATGCCTGCGGTCTGCCGCGAGAGAATCGCGGTGGGCACTTTTTCGAGCGACTTCTTGCGCATCAGCTCGCCGAAGCCCGGCATCATCTTCTGACACACCGCTTCGGTGGCCTCGGGCGTCACGTCGCGAGGGGCCGGCCCCGTGCCGCCGGTGGTGACCACCAGGCCGCAGTGCTCCTGATCACACAGCTCGATCAGCGTCTTCTCGATGGTGGGGCGGTCGTCGGGAATGAGGCGGTACACCGGCTCCCAGGGGCTCTGCAGCCACTCCGTCAGGGTCTGCCGGATGGCCTGACCGGAGAGGTCTTCGTAGACGCCGGCCGCCGCGCGGTCAGACAGGGTGACGATGCCAATGCGAGCGTTCATGGAGTCCCCGATATGCCATGGTCGCCGCCCCATGAGCATCAAGCCCGACAAGTGGATCCGTCGCCTCGCGGTCGAGCACAAGATGATCGAGCCCTTCGAGCCGACGCTGGTGCGAACGCTCAATGGCCAGAAGGCCGTCAGCTTCGGCACCTCGAGCTACGGCTACGACGTGCGCTGCGCCGACGAGTTCAAGATCTTCACCAACATCAACTCGACCATCGTCGACCCCAAAGAGTTCGACCCGCGCAGCTTCGTCGACGTGAAGGGGCCGCAGTGCATCATTCCCCCCAACTCGTTCGCGCTGGCGCGCACCGTCGAGTACTTCCGCATTCCGCGCGACGTGCTGGTGATCTGCCTG
>JANODF010000440.1:0-3365 GCA_031412555.1 Archangium sp.
CTCGAAGACCTGCGCATCGAGGAGCAGCCCAAGCTGCTCTTCTTCAAGCACGAGGAGCGCCCCGTGCTGGTGAACCCGGCCAAGCTGGTGATCGGCAAGCCGCGCCCCGACGAGCTCAACCGCGGCTTCATCAAGGTGAACATCGCCTTCACCCTGCCCCCTGGCAGCTACGCCACCCTGGTGGTCAAGCGCCTGTTCCACTTCGGCGTGCAGAAGGAGACCCCGGAAGACGTCGCTCCGCGGCCGTACTCCGACTACCCGCAGAGCTCCGCCAACCCGGGAGGCACGCCCGTCGAGGCGAAGCCCGGCGCGCCTGCGCCCAAAGTCGCGACGGCTGCGCCCCGGAAGGCCGGTGCTGCCGCGGCGCCTGCACCTGTGGCGGCGGCCCGGTCCACCAAGCAGACCTCCCGTTCGCGCGTCGACCACAAGAGCGGCGAAGAGAAGAAGAAGCTGCCCCCTCCGGTGGTGGTGGCCCCAGTGCAGGATCGGCCCAGGGGCTTCCTGGCGCAGCAGCGTGACGCCAAGAAGCTCAAGGCCTCTCGCCGGATGGAGAACTCAAAGCGCTGATTTTGCTGGGCGAACGATGAACGGGGGGGCCGTCGCAATCGGGCGGCAATGGATCTGCAGAGCCCTCCGTATTGATGGACGTGCACGCGATGAACGTCCTCCCCCCGCTGTCATCGATGTCGTTGGGCATCATGGCCACCGAACCGGCACACCCGTGGGTCGATGATGTGCGCCGCGCCCGCCGCGGTGACTCGAACGCGTTCGCCGCCCTGGTGAAGTCGGTGCAGCGCCAGGTCTACGGCCTGTGCCTGCGCCTGCTGCGCGTCGAAGCCGAAGCCGCCGAAGTGGCGCAGGAGACCTTCTTGCGCGCGTACCAGAACCTCGATCGCTACGACGACGCCCGGCCGTTCGATCTCTGGGTGCTCACCATCGCGCGCAACCAGTGCCTCGATCTGCTGCGCCGCCGCACCAAGATGAAGACCGACGACGTGGAGGATCACGCCCACGTGCTCAGCTCGGGTGAGCCCACGCTCGAAGAAGGCGCCATCGCCAAGCAAGAGCGCAAGTCGCTCGAAGACGCGATGAACACCCTCTCGGTGGACGATCGTGAAGTGCTGGCGCTCTATTACGTGCAGAAGCGCACCACGAAGGAGATCGCCGAGGTGATGGACGTCGCCCCCGGCACGATCATGGCGCGGTTGTTTCGCGCCCGGGAAAAACTCCGCAACAAGATGACGGCGGCCGATGAGACCAAGGGAGCTGCGTGATGAGTGAGATCAACGATCCCGAGTTGGAAGCGCTGCTCGCGGAACTCGCCCCCACCGAGGCCGAGCGCGTGTTCCTCCTCGAGGAGCACCGCCAGCTCGAAAAAGATCTGCTGCGCCTGGCAGACCCCCTGCCACCACCCGACTTCCTCGCCAGCGTGATGTCGCGCGTGGCCGAGGCCCCTGCCCGCCCCCTGTCCCGCGCCGATGTCTGGTCGGCCGTGGCCATCGTCGGCGTCACCATGTCACTGGCGGTGATCGCCCTGCTGGTCAGCGGCGGCGTCACCGGTGGTTTCGGGCTCGCCCTCGCTTCCATGGTGGTCAAGCTGCGTGAAGCGCTGGTCGCCTCGGGGAGCGCGCTGCTCGCCCTGTGGACCACCGCGGCGCTGCCCACCGTGGTGGGCCTCTCCTTGCTGCTCGCTGCGACGCTCACCGCGTTCCGGCGCCTGGTTCAGCCTGCACACGTGAAGGCGGTGTCGTGATGATGATTTCTCTGATGGCAGCAGTGGTGCTGGCCGCGACCCCGGTCACCCTGGAGTTCGACGGCACCTTGAAGGACGGCCTCAAGCAGCTCGCACAGAAGAGCGGCCTCAACCTCGTGGTGATCGGCGAGTTCGACGAGAAGGTGAACCTCAACTTCCCCGGCGTGAACGGTGAAGAGGCGCTGGAGACCATCGCGCAGGCCTACGGCCTCGAGGTCACCCGGGCCGGCAAGGCCGCCGACGGCAAGATGTGGGTCATTCGCCGCGCCGGCGCTCCGGCAGTTCCCGCCGCAGCGCCCCTGGTCACGCTCAACGGCGTGTCGCCCGACAGCGCGCGCAAGGCGGCCGAGCAGGCCCGGGTGGCGGCCGATCGCATGCGGGAAGAGGCCGACACGATGCGCGCGAAGGCCGATGGGATGCGCGGCATGAAAGAAGAGCTGCGCGAGAAGGCGCGCGCGCAGGCCGACGTGATGCGCGAGAAGGCCGACGCGATGCGCGAGCAGGCCGACGAGATGCGCGAAGCGGTTGAAGACGCCCGGGAGCAGGCTCGCGAGGCTGTTCAGGAAGCCCGGGAGCAGGCGCGTGAACAGGCGCAAGAAGCCGCCGAAGCCGCGCGTGAAGCCGCCCAGGAGCAGGCCGAGGCCCAGCGTGAACAAGCCGAAGCGATGCGTGAGCAGGGGCAGGCGCAAGCCGATCTGTCGCAGGCCCAGGCCGAGCTCGAGCGGCACCGGGTCAGCACCGGTGGCCCGGTGACCGTCGAGAAGGGGTCTCACGTGGATACCGCGGTCGCTTACGGCGGGCCGGTGATCGTCGAAGAGAACGCCGTGGTCGATGGTGACGCCGTGGCCTTCGGTGGCGACGTGGTGCTCAAGAAGGGCGCCATCGTCGAGGGTGACGCGGTGTCCTTCGGCGGCAACGTGGTGCGTGAAGAGGGCTCGCAGGTTCACGGCGAGTCGGTCTCCATGGGCGGCGCGGGCATCGGCACCGCCGTGGCTCGCAACGTGCTCAAGACCCAGCGCTCGCAGCGGGTCAACGAAGCGGAAGCCGCTGACGACGATTCGGATCATGGGTTCGGGCGCGGCCTGGCGATGTTCCTCCTGGAGTTCGCGGCGCTGTTTGGCCTGGGCTTCATGATGATGATGTTCGCTCCGCAGCGCATGAAGGCGTTGGAGGCCACCATCCGTGCCGAGCCGGGCAAGAACGGTCTGGCGGGTGTGCTCGGCCTGATGGCAGCCGTTCCCCTGGCCCTGATGCTCACCATCACCCTCGTGGGCATTCCCCTGGTGATGGTGGCGCTGCCCGCGGCCATCTTCCTGGTGATCGTCGGCCTGTCGGCGGTGGCCAACGCCATCGGCTCGAAGATGCCCACCGGCAAGCTGCGCAAGACGCAGGCGCTGGTGCTGGCGGTGGGCTTGCTGGCGATGCTGCTGGTCTTCCAGGTGCCCGTGCTCGGGTGGATGTTGTTCTTCGTGGCGGCCTTCATCTCGCTGGGCGCCATCATCCGCACCCGGTTTGGTCAGGGCCCGCGCAGCACGCCGATGCTCGACCCGATGCACACCGCGCCGAGCATCTAGAAGTGGAATTCCCTCTCCCTCTGGGAGAGGGTCAGGGT
>JANODF010000441.1:0-11057 GCA_031412555.1 Archangium sp.
GCCTGGGCTTCGAGGGCGCGGGTCATCACGGCGGTGACCAGGCCTCCGAAGAGGCCGCGGCCCTGCTTCCAACCTTCGGGGAGCTCGCACCGATAGCGGCCGGGTGAAGTCAGCTCAGGAGTGATGATCGAGTCGAACGGCAGAGGCATCGGGCTCGTGTAGCCACGGTGCTCCTGAAAGTCCGACCTTTTCGAAGCCCTACGGGTTGGTGAGGCGCAGCACCCGAATGCCGCCGTCCGAGACCTGCCACACCTCGTACGGCGCCGCGGGCACGCCCGCGTCGGGATCGAAGTCGAGCGCGCCCGAGGAGCCTTCGGCGTTGATCGACTTGCCCTCGAGCAGCAGGTTGGACGCCTCGGTCCACTTGTCGGCGCGCAAGGGAATGGGCTGCTGCGTGGTGTTGGTCAGTTTGCCCATGCCTTGCCCCAACGCGGGCCCCGCGAACGACGAGGTGCTCTGCGCGGCCGCGGTGGCGAGCATCACCAACCACATCGCGTCGTAGCTGTGCGAGGTGAACGAGAAGGTGTTCGGGTCGATCCCGTAGCGGGTGCGGAAGCTGTCGCGGAAGGCGGGGAAGGCGTTACCAGCGCCCTGCGCGGGGGCGGTGCCGATCGCCTGATCGAGCTCGGTCAACGTCTCGGGCGTGAGCACCGCGGGGTCTTTCACGGCGTCGGTGAGGTACCAGCGGTGCCCCCCGGCGCGGGTCAACGCGGGGAAGGTCTTGGCCCGGGTGATCAACGCGCGCGCTTCGGGGGGGAAGGCGATGAGCACGGTGGCCCTGGGGCTCGCGTTGCTCAGGCCGTTGATGATGGGGGTGATGGAACCGGCGAGGTCGTTTTCGGGGAACGGGCGGCCGTCGGTGATGAAGCCCGCAGCGCGCAACGACTCCACCATGGGCAGGCCGAAGCTGGTGCCATAGGCCGAGTCGTCGACGTAGATGACGTCGACCCGGGTGGTGCCCGCATCGGGGAAATCGGCCTTGATGAGGTTGGTCAACGCGCGCGCCTGCAGATCGTCCGACGGCGGCACCCGCCACACGTTGCCTTCGGTGCGGAAGGTCGAGCTGAGCGATGGCGAGGTGGCGTTCGCCGAGATGACCAGGGTGCCCGCGTCGAGCCGCGCCGGGAGCGTGGCGGCCTGGGTGGTGGCCCCGCTGCCCGAGACGATGAGCGCAGGCACTTGCAGGTTCTCCACCATCCAGCCGGTGTACTTGCGGGTGGCGTCATCACCACCACCATCCGAGCGGCCGATGTCGCAGACGAAGATGCCGAACGGGCGGCCCTTGATGCCGGTGCGATTCACCTCAGAGGCGGCCAGGCGCATCGCGTTGAGCCCCTGCACCTCGGAGTCATCGGTCAAGCCCTCCGAGTTGCTCAGCGGCAACAACGCAGCGATGGGAATGCGATCGGTCTTGTCGAACGCGGCGACCGAGCCGCCCGCTTCTTCACGGCGGCAGCCCGCCGGCAGGGTGAGGCAGTAGCCCTTGCTGCAGGCGGCCACGGTGCCGCAGTCGAGGTCGTTCTTGCACTCCTCGAAGTTGCCGGCGGTGGTGAAGCTGCAGCCCACCAGGGGCAACAAGAGCGAGAAGAACCAGGCGCGCGGGTTCATCAGAAGGTCACTCCCAGGCTGGCCATGCCGCCGCCGGCCACGGGCGCGAACACGACGTTGACCGCTTTTTCAGGCTCGTCGCCTTTGGGGTACAAGATGACGGTGGCCGCCGCGGCGGCGAGGCCCACCAGCAGGCTCACGTCAGCCACGGCGGCGGTGGTGCGGGTGGCGCCTTCGTATTGCTGCTTGAGGGTCAGCGTGTCGGCGGTGCGGAAGGCTTCGCGGTTGCCGTTGGCCCCCACCCCGAAACCGATGGCCAGACCGAAGCCCACGATGGCCGCGCCGCCGGTGCCGTAGGCCGCCAGCTTGCGCACGTTGACCTGCTTGTTCTCGGCCTCTTTGCGAATGCGCTCTTTCTCCGCGAACTCCTGGCGCTGTTTGCGGGCCTCGGCGGCCTCGGCATCGGCGCGCGCTTCGGCCTTCTTCGCGTCGTTCTCCAGGCGCTGCTTTTCGGCGTCGCGCACCTGCCGGTCGGCCGAACCGCGGGCCAGCAGGGTGCGAATGCGATCCATCGCGAGGTTGGCCTTCTTCACGAGATCAGGCTGCGTCTCCTCGGAGGGGAGCGCGACGTACTTGCGGTAATACTCCTGGCTCAGCTCCAGCTCGGCGGCCTGATCGTAGGCGCGGGCGATGTTGTAGAGGTAGAGCCCGGTGGGGTCGGCCTCCCAGGCCTCCCGCAGCGTCTCGGCGGCTTCTTTGTAGCGGTTGTCTTTGTAGAGACGGTCGGCGTCCTTCGCGAGGGCCGAGGCCTTCGGGTTGGCGGCCAGCGCGGTCGAAGCAAGCGACAATGCGGCGAAGAGAACGAGGCGTCGCATGGGACCGTCGATGCTAGCCCAGCAGGGGGCCAACTCCACCTCGCGTCTGCCGCCCTGCGCGGTTCTCAACGACAGGTGGAGCGGTCGCTGCCTCCGCTGACCGAAGCGACACAGTCGTTGGATCGGCAATCCGCGCCGGTGCGGCAGGGCTCGCCCGGCTGACCTGCGCTGCACACCAGGGTGGGGCGGTTCGCGGTGAAGACCGTGAGGCAGCTGCCGCCGGCGCCGCACGGTTGACCCTCGCTCGCGCACACGCTGCAACGGAACACGGTGTTGGTGCTGGTCATCTGCAGCGCGCAGAACAGCCCGGGGCCGCAGTCGGGCGCCGCGGTGCACGGGTCGCCTTCAACACCTGCGCCGAAGCCATCGCCGTTGCCGGGTGCGGGGCCGGCGTCTGCAAAGCCAGCGTCCTGGCCGGCGTCTGGCTCGCCACGGCCGCCCCCATCGCCCCCGCCATCCCGTGGGCTTCTGCCACCCCCGAAGGCGGCGCCGCCATTGCCGGGGGGCGAGGCTTCCTCCTCTTCATTCAGCAGGGCACCACAGCTCAGCGTGAGGAGAGTCACCACCAGCAGACGCTTCATGACGCACTCCTCGGAAACGGATGCTTCCGAGGTCTAACGCCTGCGCGCTGCCGGTGGTGCTCCCCGCCCGGTCGAGCCGACCCATACGGCTCAGTCACCTCGGTGTCAGAGGCCGCAGACGCAGCACCTGCCGCTGGTGGTGTTGTGCACGGGCCCGCTGTCCGAAGAGAGCTGGCAACTCGCCGCGGCGCTGCTCTTCAACACCGCCCTGCCCATGCAGATGCCAGCGCAGTCCGAGTCGGTGGTGGCGATGCCGAAGCTGCGGAAGTTGGCGACCGGGCCGCGCGGGCCTGGCCCGCCCTGATTCCCCCGGCCGCCCTTCGCTCCGGTGTCGCCCCGCTCACCTTGCGGTCCGTACTCGGGAATGGAGACGTTGCCGTGTGCCGCGCTGCCCAGGTTGGTGACCCGGAAGACGGCCGCGCCGGTGGCCACGTTGCGCACCTGGATGAGGTCTCCACCGCCGGTGTTGATGAAGTGACCGGCGGCGCCGGTGGGTGAAGGCGAGAAGGCCTCCACGCCCGCATTGAAGGCGGTGCCCGAGGTGGTGGCTTCACCCACGAGGGCGGCCCCACCCGAAGAGCTCTTCGCGGTCAGGGCGCGCTGGGTTCCTTCGAGGTGCAGCCCGGCAAGGAAGCTCGAGGCGCCTTTGATCTCCGCGTTGCTCGAGAGGGTCATCGCATAGGCGGCGGCGCTGAGCGGAATGAGCCCGATGACCGTGTCAGGCGTCGAGGCCCGGGCGTATTCGATCGACACGCTCCGTTCGGGAGTGATGAGCGCCGCGGTGAGCGGCCCCAGCGACCCCTTGAAGTGGCTGTCGGAGATCATCACGTTGAGGGTCTCCTGAAACAGCGTGTGGCCATCGGTGTCGTCGATGAGGCGCACCACCATGGTGGCGAAGCCGGACTGTTGGCCCGGTACCTTCGCCTCGTACGGAATGCTCCAGGTGCGATTCTGGGCGAGAGCGAAAGAAGAGGTGAGCAGCAGGGTGGCGAAGAACAGGCAGAATCTCGAAGGCGTTCGCATGGTCGCTCCTCAGTGAGTCGCGGTGCACACGCAGCACATCGCCCCGGTGCCATTCCACTGGCAGCCCATCGAGGTCGCGCACGGACTGGCCGTCGCGGCGACCAGGTAGGAGCCTCCCATGCAGGCGCTGTTGCAGTTGGTGGCGGTCACATTCAGGCAGAACACATCGGCCGTGCCTGCACCCTGCTGTCCCGGGGGGCCGGTCAACCCGGTGTCGCCCTTCTGCCCGGTGGCGCCCACATCACCCTTGGGGCCGCGCTGGCCCACCTTGGTTCCGCGCACGTAGACGTCGCCGTTGTTGGCCACCCGAAACTTCACGTCTCCATCGACGGCGTTGCGGCCGACGATCAGATCGCCCGCGGGGTTGACGAAGTGGCCCGCGGCGCCGCTCGCCGAAGCCGCCCGGCCTTCCACGCCGTAGCTGGCCGACGCGCTCGAGGTCGACTCACCCACCACCCCGCGCCCGGTGGAGCTGGTGGCCACGCCCTTGAGGGCCACGGAGGTGTTGGAGACCGTCAACGCCGGAGCGACGGAAGTCGACTTCACCTGCGCGTTGGGCGCGAGGGTCATCGCGTACGGCACCGCGCCCAGCTGGAGCGTGCCCAGCACGGTGGAAGAATTCTCCAGCCGCCAGCGCACCTCGGCCGCGGTGGTGCCCGCGAACACGGCCGCGGGGATGCCCGTCAGCGTGCCCGCGCCGAGGCGAAGGGAAAACTTCTCGGCGCTGATGGTCACGCTCCGCGTCTCGGAGAACAACACGTCGTCGTTCTCGTACACGGTGAAGACCAGCTTCACCGTGCCGTTGGGCTGGTTGGCCGCTTTGCCGTTGATGAGCAGGGTGCGCGACCCGGGCGTGGTCTGCAGCTGGTAGTCGGGCCCATCATCGACGCCGATCTGCGCGAAGGCCGGCGCGGCGATGAGGGGTGACAACACGACGAGACACGACGAAAGGAAGAGACTTCGCATGGTGTGGAACTCCTGATGGGGGTGACCCCCACCAGAACGGACCGCGCCACGCATATTCCCGGCCGTTTCCGGCCGTGATTTTCAGCTCAGCCGCGAGAGCAGCTGCTGACGGATCAGCTCGAGGGTCTTCGGCATGCGCTCGCCGAACTGATCGAAGAAGTTCTTCTGGTCTTCCAGCTCGGCCTTCCACTCACCGTCATCGATGTGCGTGGCTTCGTCGACGGTCTCCGGCGCGATGTCGAGGCCCGAGAGATCGATGTGACCCTGCTTGGGCACCCAACCGAAGAGCGTCTCCTGCGCGCCGACCTTGCCGTGGGCGCGATCGAGGATCCACTTGAGCACGCGCATGTTGTCGCCGAAGCCAGGCCAGAGGAACTTGCCTTCCTTCGTCTTGCGGAACCAGTTCACCATGAAGATCTTGGGCGGGTAGGGCACCCGCTTCTGCATGTTGAGCCAGTGCTGGAAGTAGTCGGCCACGTTGTAGCCAGCGAAGGGCAGCATGGCCATCGGGTCGCGGCGCACCACGCCGGTCGCGCCGGTCGCAGCGGCCGTGGTCTCCGAGGCCATGGTCGAGCCCAGGTACACGCCGTGCGCCCAGTTGAAGCTCTGCATCACCAGGGGAATGGTGGTCGAGCGGCGGCCACCGAAGATGATGGCGCTGATCGGCACGCCCCGCGGGTCGTTCACGTGGCTGGAGAGAATGGGGTTGTTCGAAGCGGGCGCGGTGAAGCGGCTGTTCGGGTGCGCGGCCTTCTCGGTGCTGCCCTTCTTCCAGGGCTGGCCCTTCCAGTCGGTGAGCTCTTCGGGCACTTCACCGTCGAGCCCTTCCCACCAGACCTCTCCGTCCTTCGTCACCGCGACGTTGGTGAAGATGGTGTTCTTCGAGATGGTCTTCATCGCGTTGGGGTTGCTCTTCATGTTGGTGCCCGGCGCGACGCCGAAGTACCCGTTCTCGGGGTTGACCGCCCAGAGACGCCCGTCGTCACCCACGCGCAGCCAGGCGATGTCGTCGCCGACCGTGAACACGCGCCAGCCCGCGAAACGGCGCGGGGGGATCATCATGGCGAAGTTGGTCTTGCCGCAGGCCGAAGGGAACGCGGCGGCCACGTAGGTCTTGGTGCCGTCCGGGTCTTCCACGCCCAGGATGAGCATGTGCTCGGCCAGCCAGCCTTCGGACTTGCCCAGGTAGCTGCCGATGCGCAGCGAGAGGCACTTCTTGCCCAGCAGCGCGTTGCCGCCGTAGCCCGAGCCGAACGACCAGATCGTGTTGTCCTGGGGGAAGTGGCAGATGTAGCGGCGGTCGGGGTTCACGTCGCCCGTGCAGTGCAGACCGCGGTTGAAGTTGTCGCCTTCGCCCAGCATCTCGAGCGCGGCTTTGCCCATGCGGGTCATGATCTGCATGTTCAAGACGACGTAGACCGAGTCGGTGATCTCGATGCCGATCTTGGAGTGCTCGCTGCCCAGCGGCCCCATCACGTAGGGGATCACGTACATCGTGCGGCCCTTCATCGAGCCTTCGAACAGGCCGCGCAGCTTGGTGTACGCGTCGGCGGGCGCCATCCAGTTGTTGGTGGGGCCGGCGTCTTCTTTCTTCGGGGTGCAGATGAAGGTGAGGTGCTCGACGCGCGCCACGTCGTTGGGGTTGCTGCGGTGCAGGTAGCTGCCCGGGTGCTTCTCCTGGTTCAGCGGAATCAGGATGCCCTTGCTGACCGCGAACTCGGTGAGCCGCTTGCGCTCTTCTTCGCTGCCGTCACAGAAGACGACCGAGTCGGGCTGGCACATCGTGACCATCTCGTCGACCCAACCGAGGAGGTGTTTGTTGCTGGTGAGGGGAGTGCTGGTAGCCATGGGCACTTGCTCGCATGGGCTTTGGAGCCTTTCAAGAGGCCTGTGCTTCTGGGGTGTGTGAGTAGCACTTGTAAGAGGCCCCCCGGGTGTTGCACCGTCGACGGGTATGTCACTTGCCCTTTCACAGCTGTGTCTGGACTGCGGCTTGTGTTGCGACGGCACCCTGTTTCGCTACGTGGCGATCAGTGGTTCCGAGCGCCAGGAACTGGTGCGGCTGGGCATCGGAGTGGGGGAGAAGCGCAAGGGCCCGGTGATGTGGCTGCCCTGCGGCAAGCTCGAGGGGAAGTGCTGCACCATCTACGAGGCGCGCCCGGGCGGGTGCCGGCGGTTCATCTGTTCGCTGGGCAAACGGCTGGAGGCCAAAGAGGTCTCGCTGGAAGAGGCCAAGGCCCAGGTGGTGGAGATGCAGGCGAAGATCGCGACCTTGAAGGCGCTGCTCCCTCCGAGTGACGAGCCGGTGTTGCGGCAGGCGAGGGCGCACATCGACTCGACCACTTCGCAGGTGACCGAAGCGCAGCTGAAGGCGTTCCAGGCGGTGGAAGATCAGCGCTACGCCGTCTTCATGCCGCCTCCGGCCTGAACCCATGATCCCCTGATCTCCCTCTCCCCCGCGGGGGAGAGGGTCGGGGAGAGGGCTTAGCGAAGTTCCGGATCGTACGGATGACCCAGCGCCGCGGGAGCCACGTTCTTCGCGCCCTGCAGCGACAACACCAGCAAGGTGAGCGCATACGGCAGCGCCAGCAGCACGCCTTTGGGAACCACCTCCAGCAACTCCGGAGCCGAAGACGAGAGCCCCACCCGCAGCGCGTTGCCGAACGCAAAGAACGCCGCCGCGCCTGCTGCACCGAGCGGAGTCCACCTTCCAAACACCATCGCCGCCACCGCCATGAAGCCCAGGCCCGAAGGCATGTGGTGCTCGAACCGATCGAGGGTGGAAGTCGAGAGCACCGCCCCGCCCAGGCCGGCGAGCGCACCCGACATCAACACCGCCCCCAAACGCAGCGGGGCCACGCGAACGCCCATCGCGGCGACCGCTTGTGGCTTCTCACCCACCGCGCGCAATCGCAGGCCCCACGCAGTCCGATAGATCGCGAAGTGCACGATGAAGGGCAGCACCAGCGCCAGCCACGTGAGCGGTGAGCGGCCGAACACCAACGGCAGCTGCGTGATGGAAGGCGTCGACGAGGGCGAGCTGAAGACCGCCTCGAGCAGGAAGGTGCCGAGCGCGAGCATGACCAGGTTGAGCGCCATGCCCGAGACGACCTGATCACTGCGCCAGCGAATGCACAGCAGCCCGTGAATCGCCGCCACCGCCGCCCCAGCGCCCATGCCCACCAGCACGCCCAGCGGAGTGGGCATCGCCAACGACGCCACCGCCGCCGCGAAGGCGCCCGCGCGCATCATGCCCTCCACGCCGACGTTCACCACGCCCGCACGCTCCGAGAGCGTGGCGCCCAACGCGGCGAAGACGAGCGCGGGCGCGGCATCGAGGGCGGAAGAGAGGATCTCGAGGATCACGCGGGCTTCCGGGGTGAGAGGCGATCGATCAACTTGTCCCAGAGCATGCGCGCCGCCACCAGGAGCAGCGCGAGCCCCTGGATCAATTCAGGGAAGCTCTTGTGCACGCCGAACAACTGCATGCGGGTGCCGCCGGCGCGCAGGCCGCCGAAGAGGGTGGAGATGGCGAGCACCCCGAGCGGGTGGCCTTGCCCGATGAGCGACATGGCGATGCCGTCGAAGCCCCACGGTGCTCCGAGCGATGCGGGGTACTTGAGCTCGGTGCCGAGGATGAGCACCGCTCCGCCCAGACCGGCGAAGGCGCCGGAGAGCAGCATCGCTTCGATGAAGCCGCGTTCGACGTCGATGCCTGAAGCGCGCGCGGCGTCCTGGCTGAGGCCGATGGCCTTCCACTCGAAGCCGCGGGTGAAACGGGTGAGGAAGACCCAGGTGAGCACCGCGGCGATCAACGCGAGCACGATGCCGAAGTTGAGGCGCGAGAGGTCTCCCAGCAAGCGGGGGAGCTCGGCGCTGGCGTGGATCTGATCACTGCCCGACGCCGAGTTGTCGCCGCTGGTGGTGGCGCGCAGTGGGCCGGTGACCAGCCAGTTGTCGACCAGGCTCACCGCGACCCAGTTGAGCATGATGGTGCTGATCACCTCGTGCACCCCGCGCTTGAGTTTGAGAATCGCGGGGCCCAGGGCGTAGAGCGCACCGGCTGCTGCGGCGGCGAGCAGGCAGAGCGGAAGATGAAGCAGCGCGGGCAGCTCGACCTTCGCGCCCACCACCGCGGCGGCCAGGGCGCCGACCACCAGCTGGCCCTGCGCTCCGATGTTGAAGAGCCCGACGCGGAAGGCGACGGTGACGGAGAGCCCGGTGAAGGTGAGAATGGCGGCTTTGGTCGCGGCTTCCCCGAGCGGGCGGAGCAGGGTGGTGGAGGCGCCGGTCTCGAGGAACTTCGGCCAGTCACCGAACGCGCCCCACCACATGGCCATGAAGGCATCGACCGCGGTGCCGAAGTCGCGCGTGAGCCCGGCCGCGATGAAGCAGATCAGGATCGCGCTGATCACCGAGAGAATACTGGGGAAAGCCTTACGCACTCAGGTCTCCCTCTCCCTGCGAAGCGGGGAGAGGGTCGGGGTGAGGGGCCCACCAACCCCCAACATGCACCGGCCAATCAACCGCTCATCAAACTCAGCTCTCCCAAACTCGCCACTGACCCGCCCGCCGCACAGAACGACAATCCGATCCGAAAGCTCCATCACCTCATCGAGGTCGAGCGAGACGAGCAGCACTGCACATCTGCGAGTGCGTTGATCCCGCAGCTGCTCCCGCACGGCCGCGACCGCCGCAATGTCGAGCCCCCGCGTCGGCTGCACCACCACCAACAGCTTCGGAGCCGCATCGAGCTCACGCCCGACCACCAGCTTCTGCTGATTGCCGCCGCTCAGCCCACCCGCGCGGATCTTCGGATCTCGCGGCCGTACGTCGTTCGCCTCGAGCAACGCCGTGGTGCACGCGCGGCGTTTGTCGAAGTCGATGAATGGCCCCTTCGCGAACGGCGCGCGGGTCTGCCGGCCGAGCGAGACGTTCTCTTCGACCGACAAGTCACTGATGATCGCGCGTCGCAGTCGATCTTCTGGAATGTGCGCGACGCCTTGTTCTCGGGCGGTTCGAGGGTTCCAGCTGCGCAGCGTGTTGCCTGAATACGTGAAGCTTCCACCGCTCCACTCGCGCAGACCCGTGAGCACTTCGGCCAGCTCGCGTTGGCCGTTGCCGTCGACTCCGGCGATGCCCAGGATTTCTCCTTCGCGGATTGTCAGGGAGATCTCGTGCAGGCCTTTGGCGGTGAGTTTTTCGAGGGTGGCCAGTGTGGGCCCCTCACCCTGACCCTCTCCCCGCTCGCGGGGCGAGGGGACTTCGGTGCCGACCATCAGGCCTGCGAGCTGTTCAGGGCTGGTTTCGGCGGGCGTGGTCTCTGCGACCTTCTTTCCGCGGCGCATCACGGCGATGCGGGTCGAGAAGGAGAGCACCTCGCGCAGCTTGTGGCTGATCAGCACCACGGCCAGGCCTTCGTCGCTCAAGCGGCGCGTCACCGCGAAGAGCTCGTCGGCTTCTTGCGGCGTGAGCACCGCGGTCGGCTCATCGAGGATCAACGTCTTCACGCCCCGATGGAGCGCTTTGACGATCTCCACCTTCTGCTGGCTGCCCACCGACAGCTCCTGCACCACCGCGCTCACGTCGAGCTGAAACCCGAATCGGGTGCAGGTGGCCGCGACCTCTTTCTGTGCGCGCGCGCGATCGAGCCTTCCCCACGAGGTCGGCTCGCGGCCGAGCACCACGTTCTCCGTCACGGTCAGCGTGGGCACGAGCGTGAAGTGCTGGTGCACCATGCCCACGCCGCGTGCGAGCGCTTCTGCCGGTGTCTTCACCCTCACGGCCTGCCCGTCGAAACACACCTCACCGGAATCGGGTTGGTAGAGCCCGTACAGCACGTTCATCAGTGACGACTTGCCCGCGCCGTTCTCGCCGATGAGGGCCAGGCGCTCACCCGGCCGCACTTCGAGCGACACGTCTTCCAGAGCAGGAACACCGCCGAAACGTTTGGTGATGTGTCGGAGCTCGATCACCTCTCACGAACCCTACCTGAGGAAATCGAACCTCGACCTGAGAACTGCAGTGCACACCAGCGCTGGCCCACGGCCGCACCATTCGCGGC
>JANODF010000442.1:0-16219 GCA_031412555.1 Archangium sp.
ACGCCCGGTCAGTTCGCGCCGTTCGCCGTCACCGACTTCAAGCTGCAGCGCGCGGTGCTGGTGCCCGACACCATCTGGCTCGAGGCCACCGTGAAGCAGAGCGTTCGCAACACGCTCGCCGTCACGCTGAGCCAGGGCCGCGCGCTCTCGTACCAGGGCACGGTCACCATCGGCGCCGACAGCTCGGTGGTGCCTTCGGTGAAGACCTTCGCAGCGACGCCCACGCTGCCGCTGTCGCTCAAGGACTTCTACGCCGGGTTCACCTTCCACGGTCCGCGCCTCCAGGGCGTCACGGCCATCGACGCGCTCGGTGAAGACGGCGTGGTCGGCTGGGTGAAGGGTTGCCGCCCCTCGGATTGGATCAAAGAGCCGCTGCGCACCGAGTGGACCATCGACCCGCTCATCCTCGACGCGTCGTTCCAGCTTGCGGGCTACTGGGCGTGGGTGAAGCACCAGCGCGCGGGTTTCCCCCTCTCGCTCGGCCGCTTCGTGCAGCTCGCGCCGTTCGGCCTGGGGCCGCTCAAGGTCACCGTGACGTTCGAGGCGGCGAACGAAGACAGCTTCACCGGCACGCTCATCTGGCAAAACGAGAAGGGCGCGATGGTCGCGTACCTCACGGGCATGACCGCGGAGTTCAAGAAGCGCGACCCGCAGTTCAGCGTGAAGGCCGCCCCGGTGGCCGTGCCTGTCGCGGCTGAACCGGTCGAAGCCGTTCCGCCCGCCGTGGTGATCGACGAGTCGAGCTGGAACCCGGCGAAGTTCCCCGAGTACGAAGACCTGAAGGAGCGCATCGCGATGGCCGAGGCGTTCGGGTTGCAGAACCCGTACTTCTCCGTGCACGAGGCGATCTGCGGCGACACCACGGTGGTCAACGGCAAGGAGATGCTCAACTTCTCCTCGTACAACTACGTGGGCAACTCCGGTGACCCGGTGGTGAGCAAGGCGGCCCAGGACGCGATCGCCAAGTACGGCACCTCGGTGTCTGCCAGCCGCGTCGCTTCAGGTGAGAAGCCGCTGACCCGCGAGCTCGAGGTGGCCCTCGCCGACTTCTTCGGCACCGAAGACAGCATCGTGCTCGTCTCCGGCCACGCCACCAACGTCACCGTCATCGGTCACGTGGTCGGCGCAGGCGATCTCATCGTGCACGACGCGCTCGCGCACGACTCCATCATCGGCGGCGCGAAGTTGTCGGGCGCCAAGCGCCGGCCCTTCCCCCACAACGACTGGGAAGCGCTCGACCGCATGCTGACCAACCTGCGGCCGCACTACCGCCGCGTGTTGATCTGCATCGAGGGCACCTACTCGATGGACGGCGACATTCCGGATCTCCCGAAGTTCATCGAGATCAAGAAGAAGCACAAAGCGCTGCTGCTGGTCGACGAGGCGCACTCCGCCGGCGTGGTCGGGGAGAACGGCCGCGGCGTGGGCGAGTACTACGACGTGGTGCGCGCCGACGTGGACATGTGGATGGGCACGCTCAGCAAGTCGTTCGCTTCGTGCGGCGGCTACATCGCCGGCAGCAAGGCGCTGGTCGAGTACCTCAAGTACACCACGCCGGGCTTCGTCTATTCCGTGGGCATCGCGCCCCCGAACGCGGCGGCCGCGCTGGCTGCCACGCAGCAGATGATCAAACACCCCGAGCGGGCGAAAAAGGCGCGCGACAACGCCGCTTACTTCGTGAAGCTGCTCAAGGAGCGTGGGGTGAACACCGGCATGACCAAGGACACCGCCGTGGTGCCCGCCATCGTCGGCAACTCCGTGCTCGCGCTGCAGCTGTCTGACTCACTCAAGAAGCGCGGCATCAACGTGCAGCCGATTCTCTACCCCGCCGTCGAGGAGGATCAGGCTCGTCTGCGCTTCTTCCTCTCGTCGCTCCACCAGGAAGCGCAGCTCCTCCTCACCGCGAACGTGCTCAAGGAAGAGCTCGAGCGCCTCACCCGTGAAATGAACGGCGACGCCGTCGCCTGAAGTTCTTCAGTTAGGAAAAAAGCACACATGACCTCGACCCGCGAAGAAGTTGAAATCGGTTACGACATCAGCAACGAGTTTTTCCGCCTCTGGCTCGACGAGCGGATGCACTACACCAGCGCCGTCTACGACGCTGAGCACACCACCCTCGAGCAGGCCCAGCGCAACAAGAGCCGGTGGCTGGCTGACTTCGCCGAGGTGAAGAAAGACTCGCTGGTGCTCGACATCGGCTGCGGCTGGGGCGCCAACCTCGAGTACCTGGTGCTCGAGCGCAAGGTCGAGCGCGCGCACGGCATCACGCTGTCACGGGCCCAGGCCGATGAGATCACCGCGCGCAAGCTGCCCGGCGTGACGATGTGGTGCACCGACTACAAGGACTTCGTGCCGGCCGAGAAGTACGACGCGCTGACCAGCATCGAGATGATCGATCACCTGGTGTCGCCCGCTCAGCAGCAGCAGGGCCTCGCGGTGCCGATCTACCGGGAGTACTTCAACAAGGTCGCGCAGTGGGTGAAGCCCGGCTCGTGCTTCGGCTTCCAGGCGATTCTGCGCGACCGCGTGCCCCGCAAGCGTGAAGACCTCGCGCACTTGAAGTTCACCGCTGACGTGATCTTCCCGGGTGGCTTGAACCCCCGCCTCGAGGAGCTCGTCGCGGCTTGCGGTCAGTCGTGGGAGATCGTGCAGCTCAACACCCGCCGCCTCGACTACGGCAAGACCACGGCTGAGTGGCTGCGCCGCTTCCACCTGAACAAGGAGAAGATCATGGCCAGCGGTTGGGGCGGCCGGCTCATGAGCAACGGCGAGACCGTGTGGAACAACTACGACCGGTACCTGTCGACGTGCGTGAAGGCGTTCGAGAATCACTGGTCGAGCGACGTGCAGATGAAGCTTCGTCTGAAGGACTGAGTTGGTGTCGTTCACCTCTCCCTGCTCGCGGGGAGAGGTCGGCCGCGAGGCCGGGTGAGGGGCTCTGGTGGCTCGAGTGGCCCATCACCCCACCCTCTCCCCGCTTCGCAGGGAGAGGGAGTTCATGGTGCGTGTACTTGTTTTGCTGTTCCTCTTCTCTGGCTGCGCGACGGGCCTTTCTGCCGCGCGCCGGGCTGAGCTCGACGCCGACGCACAACCCGCACTGCTTGCCCTGCAAGGTGCGCAGTTCGATCAAGCCAAGACGCTCGCGGCTGAATCGCTGCAACGAAACCCCGACAACGCGCGCGCCGCCGGCATCGCCGCCATCGCCTTCTACCGCCAGGCCGTGCACGACTTCGTGGCCGACGCGATGACCATTGCGTCGAGCTTCGCGGCCTCGATGCTGCTGCGCGGCAACATCGTCAACACCGACTTCCTCACCTTCATGCTCGAGCGCGCCGACAAGCGCCTGCAGAACATCGACGCCGCGCTGGCCGTGGCCGAGAAGGATCCCGGCTTCTCGCTCGACCTCTGTCTCGCCTGCTGGAACGTCGACTGGAACCGCAGCGGTGAAGTCGACGAGGTCGACCAACACCTGCTGGAGATCGAGCTCGACGCCTCCGGCAAACAATTGCCCGACGACGACCCGCGGCGCCGGCCCACCTTCCGCTTCGACGTGGCGGACGTGGCCTGGCTGCGCGCGATGGTGCACTTCCAACGTTCCGCGCTCGCGTTTGGAAGTGCGTACGACCCGAACATCACCTTCGCCTCACGCAACAAGGAGAAGCTGGTGCTCAAGCTACGTGACCCGAAGAAGCTGCTCGCAGCCCGCGACCTCGCGCTGGAAGGCCTCACGCACGCCGCGAACTGCCGCACGCTCGTGCTCGCCGAGGTCGACGACGAACGCGAGTGGTTGCCGCACCCGCGGCAGAAGAGTCACGCCATGCCCCTCGAAGTCGACGACGCGTTGTTCGAGACCTGGGCGGGCGTGCTGGGGGACCTCGAGCGGCTCCTCAAGGGGCAAGAAGGCGTGAGCGTCGCAGAGCTGGCCCAGCTAGATGACCACCGCACCCAGATGCCGCCCGGTGGCTTCCTCGACGTGGACGCATTTCTGACGCAGCCCCGCGATCTCATCGTCGGCCGCAGTGAGCTGAAACAACTGCGCCGCGACGATCCCGGCGCCATCTCCGAGCTGCTCGGCCGCCTGCTCGGCCCCGCGTACAAGAGCTCGTTGCCACCCTCCCCACTGATCGGCCGGCTGCAGCGAATGCGCAAAGAGATCGCCCGGGGTGAAGACACCATCGAGCGCAAGCTCCGCTACCTGCTCTGGCTCAACTGATGCGAACTGCACTCGCCTTCATCCTGCTCACCGCGGGTCTTGCCCACGCTTCCGAACCCCGCTGTGCCACGGCTGCGAAGGAACAGGCCGCGAAGCTGCTCGCGTTTCATTTCGGTGAAGCCGACGACCGCATTTCCATCGACGGGTCGGTGAAGGTGCTCCCTCCTCTCAAAAATCCCGCCAACAAAGCGCAGTCATTCGAGGTCCTCGAAATCTGGGGCTCGATCTACAAAGCGCGTTACCGAATGCGCCTCATCTACGCGCGGCTCGAGGCGTCCACCGAGTGCGTCTTGATGGGCCAGGAGATTCTGGAGCACGCGAGTCTGTAGGTGGGGCGCGCTTGTTCTCACGGTGTTCGGGGAGAACTGAAACGGCGAATGGCGAGACGAGGCCTGCGCGGTTGCAGGTTCTTAGATCTGATGCGTGCTGACCGCCCAGACCGTTGCAGACCTGATCCCCTTTGCGATGGCGGCCGGCGTGAGCTTGATGCTCGCCCTCGAGACACTCTCACCGCTGGTGCCGTTGTTGCCCGGCAAGGTGCGGGTGCGGCACGCTTTGCGCAACTTGAGCATCGCGTTCTTCATCGCGGTGGTCGCTGCGTTCGGCAACGTGCTGGCCGTCGCGGTGGCCGCGTGGGGAACGGGCAATCAGTGGGGCCTGCTCAACCTCTTCGACACGCCGTGGGTGCTGCGTTTTCTCTTCGCGCTCGCGGTCCTCGACTTCTTCGAGTGGCTGCGTCACCGCCTGCACCACCGGGTGAAGTTCCTGTGGCGGTTTCATCGCGTGCATCACACCGACCCGCACGTCGACTCGACCACCGCGCTGCGAGGGCACCCGGTGGAGAGCCTCATCACGTACTCCTACTACTGCGGGCTCATCCTGCTGCTGGGCATCGACCCGCTCTCCCTGGCGTTGCGTTCGTTGGTGAGCGCGATGGCGGTGGCCTGGCACCACGCCGACTTCAAGCTGCCGCTCGGGCTCGACAAAGCCATCAGCCTGGTGACGCCCACGCCGCGCACGCATCGCATGCACCACTCGCGCAACGTGCGCTTCACCGATTCGAACTTCGGCACCGTGTTCACCTGGTGGGATCGCCTGCTGGGTACCTTCACGCCGGCCGATGCCCAGCCGCCCGGGAAGACCGGGCTGGAGGGTTTCGATACGCCCGAGCAGCAGTCGTTGCTGGGGGTGTTGCGTTCACCGCTGCTCGAGGTGCAGCACGACGTGCACCCGCCTTCAGAAGCGCGGGTTGACCGTGTTCTGCAATGAGGTGGGAATGCGGAACTTCGCGTTCTTGCCTTCGCGCTGCACCAGCACCATGCCTTCCATGAACAGGTGCGTGGCGTAGGCAAACAGCTGCGCTTCCGGCGCGCGCGGATCGCCGCGGGGGATGAACTGATCGAGCAGCGTGCCCGCGTCGATCAGCTGGCGTGTCCAATCCGCCGGGGGCAGGCCGAGCAGGTCGCTGCATTGGTCTCCCGCCAACGTGCGGATCAACGCGATGGGCAACCCGTCGAGCCCGATGCCGGGGAAGTACGACTGCATCATCTCCACCAGCGGCTTGATCAGATCCCCGCCGTCAGGCGACGACCGCCACTGGCGATCGCGGATGGCCTCCATCAACTCCTGCCCGTCGATGAGATCGATCGGCAGCAGCTCCTCATGCAGCCCGAGCAGGTGGCCCACCACCTTCCACGTGTGCAACCACGCGTCGCCTTCCGCCTCGGAGTACGGCACGCCGAGCAGCCGCAGCCCATCGAGCGTCACCACCGAGAAGGTCATCAGCGTGCCCGCGAGGTCTTCTTGATTGATGGGCAACCCGCGAGCGGCGCCATCCCACTTCGGTGACTGCCGGTTGAGCAGCAGGTGCCGAACGCTCGCGTGCATCAGCCGAACCTTCTGCGCGGTACGCACGCCTCGGCCACCGGGCGCGAGGGCCCCCACGTCCATCACGTCGAAGAGGAACTGCGCGGTCTCGAAGATGCGCTGCCGCACGTGCCGGGTCATGCCTTGCGTCTGGGTGATGACGTGCGCGCCGTTCGCCGCCGCATAGGCCTGCGGGAGCGAGCTGCAGAACAGCCCCATCGCCACCTGCCACCCGTTGCGCATGAACAACTGCTCGGCGAGTTGAATCTGCGCGGGGTCGGCCCACGCCGGGAGCGCCGTCGCGTTGAAGTACGCCTCTGCTTCGTCGGGCAAACCCGTGGGCACCGGATCCGACGAACGGAAGATGCCGTTCATCAGCGCGTTGACCGCATCGGCCTGGCCGCGCGCGAAGATGCTGGAGATCACCTCATCGGCCATCGGGTCCTTCACCTGGCGGAACGCGTCGAGCTTCTCGTCGCTCCAGCGAACGCGGGGCGCGGCCGCGGTCGACTGGTGCTTCCGATGCGTGAGGTACTTGCCCAGCGCCTCGGTCGGGTAGAACCGCGCCGCTTCCGGGTACACGTAGAAGGTGTCGGGCGGCACGTTGGTGTGCAGGTACTCGCCATTGGCCCACGTACCGTCGGCGCGCTGCGACTTGAGCAGCAGGTTCACCGCGCGTTTGACCATGTCGCTGTCGCCTTCACCGGCATCCAGCAGCGCCTGCACCACCAGCGCAGTGAGCGGGAGCATGGTGGGGCCGATGCCGGCCGCAGACTCCCGGCGATACGACTCGGGGCTCTCACCCCACCCGCCATCGGCGTTCTGCCGCGAGGCGATCCACCGCACCGCGCGGCGCACCCACGGCTCGTTCATGTCGACGCGCACGGCCGCCAGCCCCATCAACACGAAGGCGCTGGCCGAGAGGTAGTTGACCACCCACCGTCCCCACCACGCGCCGTTGCTCGCCTGCTGCGTCTTCAGGAAATCGACCGCGCGCTGCACTGCGGGCGACGAGTTGATGGTCTCGCCCAGGTGACCCAGCCCGTGGAGCACGCGCGAGGTGAGATCTTCCGTCGAAGGATCGCCCGTCACCGGCGGCGGGTCGATCACCGCGCTGAGCATGGAGAGCGGGTTGCTCATGTCGATGTGGGGGTTCTTCTCCATCATGGGCCCCGGCTTCTTGCCCGGCAGGCCCCACACGAACGCCGACCAGCCGCCGTCGGGGTTCTGCATGCTGAACAGCCAGCGTTTGCCCAGCTCCGCGGAGCGAGCGAGCTTCGTGCGCAGCGGCGCAGGCAACGAAGGATCCTCGAGCGCGATCCCCAACGCGCTGAGCACCACGCCCGCGTCATCGCAGTCGGGCATCGTGTAGTTGGTGCGCTGGAAGGCCCACCCACCGGTGAGCACGGCGTTCGGCTTGCGGTTGTCGACCTGGGGCATCGGCCGGGTGCACTGCGCGTCGACCATCCAATGGAGCGCGCGCATCACGTCGGGATCGGTGGGCTTGATGCCGCCGGCCAGCAACGCGCGGGTATCGAACGCGGTGGCCCACACCTCGGTGCCGAAGCCGGCGAAGTGCATGCCCTGCTCGTCGTGAATCTTCTGCGCGTCGATCCACGCGAGCGCGCGTTTGAGCATGTTGCCGCTCTCCACGCTCCCGATGGCCTGCAGTGCGGGGAGGATCAACACCGAGATGACGGTGGAGTCGTTGAAGCTCCCGTCGTCATTCTGGAACGTCTGGAACAGCTTGGTCGCCGTGCGGCACTTGAGCAGGTCGACCAGGCTCTTCTGGTCGCCGTTGGGCCCGAAGTCACCGCGCAGCCGCCGGAGCAACAGCTCGGTCTGAAACGCGCCCATCAACACGCCCGAGTGAAAACGCGTCTCGAGGAACTTCCGCATCGGCGGAGGGAGGATGAAGGTGGTCGAAGGGCACGGCACGCTCTTCGGGTCGACCAGGTTGGCCATCGCCAGGAACACCGCGGCGAACTCACCTTCGTTCATCTTCTCGATGACCGCGCGCGTGCCGCCGTGGGCCACCACCCAGGCCTTCGCTTTGCCCGCGGCTTCGAAGGCATTGCAGAGGTGCAGCGCCGCCCACGCCGCGGCGGTCGAGCTCAAGTCACCCGTGGTGGAATACGGGTGAATGCCGAACGAGCCATCGGGCCGCTGCTGGCTGGTGAGCCACTGCGCCGCGCCCGTGGTGTCTTTCTCGTCGAGCACCTTCAGGTAGCGCAGCACGGTGACCACCTGCGCGGTCACCCACGGCCCCACTTCACCGGGGGTGTCCCAGCTGCCGTCGGGCTTCTGCGTCTTCCACAACACGCGCTGGGCCTTATCGACGGCGAGCTGCACCTCGGTGACGCTGGGCGTCTGCGTGCGTTGATCCACGTCGTGGCTCGCAACCCCCGGTTGCTGGCGACTCGGCACAGTCATGTCATTCCCCCTGGATGGTACGGATCAGCGCGTCAGCTTGAGTTCGTAGAGGCAAGCCGCGCCGTCGCGCTGCTTCACTTCGATGCGATCGGGCCAGCCTGGAATGACGTCAGCGCCCGCGCCGATGAGGCCTGCGTAGAAGCCGGGCACGTCGCTCACGTCGTTCATCCACAGCTCGTGCGTCTTCGGGTCGATGACGGTGAAGCGCGTCTCGATGAAGTTGGCGCCCGTGCGGAAGTTGCGGGTCATGCGATCGAGTGAACGCTGCGCGCCCATGATCTTCGCGGCACCGAACATCGCCTTGCCCATGAAGGTGTCGGCGAACTGCAGCACCGTCGCCTTCCCCAGCTGCGCGTGCTGCGCGTACAAATCAGTTCCGGGGAACAGCTCAGCGCTGATCAGCTTGACCGCGCGCGCCCAATCTTCGGCCGGGTACGCGGGCTCGAGTTTGTGCGGCGGGCCCATGCGCATCGCCGCCAACTTCGCCTGTGTTCCGGGCGTGAGACGCCCCTGCATCACCTTGAAGAGCGATTCCACCGCGCCGCTGAAGATGAGCTTCGACCCGCCGACGCCGACCATGGGCCGGGAAGCTACCCGGCACCCATGCCCGCGCCACCGTCATTTTTCGTTCCCACCAAAGACCGTGGCGGAAAGACCGCGGCTCCCGAAGGTGCGCTCCCATTGTTCCGCGGAGTAAGCAGCGGCCACCCCTGGATACGCTTCCAGCAGAGCTGCAATTGACTGGGCGTTCACCGGCCCCGGGGGCAGCGCCTTCACCGCGGTCTCGAAAGCGGACCGCGTGGAGCCGGGCACCCCTCGCGTGAGCAACGTGCCCACGAAGAAGCGGTACTCGCGCCCGAGCGGGTCGGCGTCGATGGTGTGATCCGGCGTGCCCGTCAGGCCCGACTCGACCGCACGCAGGGTTGGCTTCCACAGGTACTCGGGCAGCTCGTGACTGGCCCTCGTGGGCAGACCGTGTACGCCCTCGAGCTGCGGATCATCAGCGGAGTACGCCGCGACGACCGCGCCCGTGGCATCGGTCACCGCGTAGATGTTCCAGCTGCGGCTCTCGGAGACCCACGGCCCTTCCCAGCCATCGGCGTGCTCGTTGCCGTAGCGGCCGAGCAGGTGCACGTGCTTCACCGCGACCCCCGGCGTGCCTTCGTTCGAAGCGAGCGCGAGCACGGCGAGAGCGCCTTCTCCGTTGATCGTGCGCGTGTCGAGGTCAGCCGCGACGAAGGGTTGGTTCCACACTTCGCGATCACCGCCGTGCGCCGCGTCGTTGTGGCGATCTGCGACCACGCCGCCACCACCCCGCAGGAGAAACTGCGCGCTCGCGTGCAGCAGATCGAGCGCGGTGACCGGCGCGTGGAACATCGACTTGCCGTCGCTCAGCGCGATGGTGTCGCTCACGCCCATCAAGAAGTTCCCCAGATCAGCCCGGCTGATCCACTGACCCGAGAGCCACAGGCCCCGTTGCCCTTCCGGCCCTCCCACGTCGACGCGCGCGGAGAGTTCGTTGGAGAGCGCCGACCAGGCCCACGAGTGGCACTTGCCCCACCAGGCGGGCGCGGTGGGATCGAACGCGTCTTTCGAGTTCGCCAAAGCGACGAAGCCCTGGCCCAGACGGATGCCCCGGGCACGCGCCATCGCGTCGAGCGCTTCTGCCGGCGTCTGCGCGCGGAGCCGGTGTTGTTCGTCGGGGCTCAGGATGTTCGAGCGGGGCGCGGGGCTGCCGTGGGCTTTGCGCATCGGCCCTTCGCGCACCGAGTCGTAGCTGCGCGTGTACGGCGTGACGCTCGAGGTGCCGCGCTCCGCGCCGTCGGGCCCGAGGATGAGTCGATCATCGGTGAAGCGGCCCGGGTCGTTCCCGGTGACTGCGTTCAACAGACCCGTCGCGGGCGCAGGCCGGGCGAGGAACGTCTCGATCACGTTGCGCGCAGCTGCGGTCGTGCGTGGTGAGCTGGCGATCGAACGCAGCGCGTTCCGCTCATCGTCGGCGACAGCGCCGTGATCTCCGCTCGCGTCGAGCAGACGTTCGGCTTCGGGCGTTTCGAGGCGGCCATCGTCACGGGTGAAGAGTTGATTGAGGGTCTGCAGCGATCGAACGGTCATGGGGTGTGGCTCCGGGTGAAACAGCGTGAGGAGCGCACCTGATGCACTTTGCGCGCACATCTCCCACCCGCGGAATCAGTGCCGTTCTCGCGCACCGAGAGTCCAGAAGCGCACGCGAGTACCAATGCACCCAGCCGACTGACGAAAGAAGGATCCGGATGATCGAAGCGGTCCGCGTACGCTGCGGCACCAGAAATGGAATCGCGGTCCCTCGTCGTCGCAGTGCTGCTCGTCGCTCGAGTTTCACTCGCTCAGCAACTGGGCACGCCCCTCGTTCTGAACGAGCCGGAGCTGGGGCCCGCCGGCGGCAATCAACGTTCTCCTTCCGTCACGTGGACCGGCTCGAGCTTCTTCGTGGTGTGGAGCGACGATCGGGATGCGCGAACGATCGACCTCTGGTTTCGCACCTTCGACGGGAAGGGTCAGCCGCTCGACCCGCGCGCGGCCCCGCTCCTTCGTGCGCCCCGGCAACAGGCCAGCCCCTCGGCGATGAGCGGTGGAGGCTCGGTGCTGGTGGCGTGGCTCGACGACACTGTCTGCGCTTCTGAGGTGATGGCGCAACGCTTCACCCCTATGGGGCAGAGTGCAGGCGCGGTGCTTCGCCTCTCCACCGGCGCGTGCATGGGGGAGCGGCCGTCGATCGCGTGGGATGCCAGCTCGTCGCAGTGGTTGGTGGTGTGGGGTTCTCACGGCGCTGGCCGCGAGGTGCACGGCGCGATCATCGCGGCCGATGGAACGCTGGCGGTCAGTGACTTCGTGATCGCCACCGGTCCCAACAACGCCACGAGCCCGATGGTGCTGTCGTTGCCGATGGGCGTCTTCCTGGTGACCTGGTCCGACGATCGCCTGCTCGCCGGAACACCCGCGGTCTACGCAGCGCCGATTTCAGCAGCAGGCGTGGTGGGCGCGGCTTCACAAGTGCGGGTGAGCGCCGGGGCCCAGCGCTCCGCGTGTGGTGCACCTTTCGGAGCAGGCGTGCTGATCAGCTGGATCGAGGGCACCGAAGTGCGCGCGCAGGTGGTGACGAACACCGGCACGCCTTCAGGCAACGCGATGGTGGTGACCACCGGCCCGCTGAGTGAGGTCAGCTGCGCCAGTGGTGCCGGTGGATCCGTGCTGGTGGCCTCGACCGATTCGCGCGGAACGGGGCCCGGGGTGTACCTGCGCGCGGTGGAAGCAGACGGCGGCGTCTCGGCCGAGCTCGATGCAGCACCGCGGGTCGGATACTTCAGTCGAGACGCGCCGCGCCTGGCCGTGACGGGCACCGATGCGCTGCTCGTGGCGCGGGGCCCGTGGGGCTTCACCACCGGCGACGACGTGGTCGGGCGCGCCGTCTCGCTGAGCTCGGGGCTCACCGTCGATGCGGGGCTCCTGCTGCTCGGTAACGGCGGCACCCACTCGAGCAAGGTGAGCGCGGCGTTCGATGGCACGAACTACTTGAGCGTGTGGCGCAGCGAGGCGCAGGGCACGGCGGGCGGTGATTCGTTCGGGCAGCTGATCGCCGCGGGCACGGGCCAGCGGCTCCTCGACGGTGGCCTGCGCATCAGCACCAACTCGGCGAACCTGGTGAGCTACCCGACGGTCGGCGGCGCTGACGCGGGGTTCTTCGTCTCGTGGGGCGACGAAGGGAGCAGCGGGCTGCTCGTCGGAAAGCGCGTGTCGTCGCAAGGCGTGGTGTCGGCGCAGCTTCGGCTCAGCGATGTCTCCGGTTACGTGAACACGAGCACCAGCCATTGGTTCCTCGATGGGTGGGCCACCACGTTCCTCAAGAACGACACCTTGCGCGTGCGGCGCACTTCACCCGCGGGAGCGCTCGTGCAGGCCGAGACGGTGCTGGTGCCGACGGGGGGCGCGGTCGAACAGCTCGACTCCGAGGCGCTGGGTGACGTGATGTTGTCGGTCTTCCTCGCGCGCGATGCGGGGCTCGATGTGTGGGGCGCGCGCATCGAAGCAGATGCGGGCTTGTTGGATCCGCTGGGGTTCGCCATCACCAACCTTCCAGGCGACGAGATCGATCCCGCGGTGGGTGGCGGCCGAAATTCTTTCCTCGTCGCGTGGAGCCGCGCGGGTGACGTGTTTGCGACGCGCGTGACGAAGGAGGGTGTGCTCCTCGACGTGCCGCCTCTGCTGGTGGGCGGCGGGCCCGCCATCGACCTCGCGCCCGCGGTCGGGTGGACGGGCAGGAACTTCGTGGTGGCGTGGCAACGCGACGGTGACGTGGTGGCTGCGCGCGTGAGTGAAGATGGTGAGTTGCGCGACGCGACGCCGATCGTCATCGCAGCGACTGCCGAGGTCGATCGTGCACCGCGTGTCGCGCGGGGCCCGCTCGGCGAAGCGTTGATCACCTGGGAGGCCTTCGACGAATCACGGGGCAGCTTCGAGGCGCTGGGCCGGTTCATCACGGAGACGGGTCTGGACCCGGGGCCCGATGCGGGACTTCCCGACGCGGGCACTGCAGATGCCGGCGTGGATGCGGGAACACCCGACGCTGGCATCGTGAACGAGACAGGACCTGATGCAGGCGCTGGCGAGTTCGACGCCGGAACCTCGGATGCCGGGGTGGACCCACCACCGCGCCGCAGCTTCGGTGTGGGTTGCGGTTGCACGAGCCTCGGTGAGTTGAGCGTGGTGCTGGCGATGATGATCGCGCTGCGGCGGCGTCATGGACATGAGGCCCGTGCCCCGACCCTCTCCAGAAGAAGAGAGAGGGAGACTTAGGCGGCGACTTGTTTTGCCGCGAGCACGGGCGCGAACGCGGCGCGGTGCTGCCAGGCGACGTAGAGCTGCGCGGCGATCATCACCACCGGAACAGCCAGCCCACTGGGCGCATAGAAGAGGTGGAAGGCCGTGATGTTGATCACCACCGGCGCGATGATCACCAGGGCCAGCGGCACGAAGCGGTTCGCCAGCAACAGCGCGCCGACAGCCACCTCGGTCAGCTTCACCAGGGTGATGAGGTAGGTGCCCCCCAGCCCGCTCATGTAGAGCGCGGCGGCGCCTTGCATCGGCTCGGGCGGCGGCGGGATCAGGTTCAGCAGCCCGGCAAGGCCCGAGGCAAAGAGGATGAAACCGAGGAGGACACGCGGCAATGCAGAGACGATTTTCTTCATGACCTCGAAATACGGCTGTTGCTACCCCGGCACCAGTCATTGCCGCAGCAACTCATCGTTGCTAATTGAGCAACATGGATTGGAGCCGCGTTCCCATGTTCCTGAAGGTGGTCGAGACCGGCAGCTTCACCGCTGCGGCCAGGGCCCTGGGTGTTCCCAAGTCGTCGGCCAGCCGGGGCGTGGCGGCGCTCGAACAGGCGCTGCAGACCCAGCTGCTCCAACGCACCACCCGCGAGCTGAAGCTGACCGACTCGGGCCGCACCTTCTACGAACGGGCCCGTGGCGCGATGGCGGCGCTCGAAGAAGCGAAGGCCGAGCTGACCGAACACACCGACGACGCGCAAGGCGTGGTGCGGCTCACCATCCCCAGCGAGACCTGGCCGCTGCCCGAGTTGCTGGCGCGCTTCTGCAAGCTGCACCCGAAGATCCACGTCGAGCTCGTGGTCTCCAACCGGCACCTGAACCTGATCGAAGAGGGCGTGGATCTCGCGTTGCGGGCGGGCAAGTTGGAGGACTCCACGCTCATCGCGCGAAAGATCGCCACGTCCCATCTCGGCCTCTACGCGTCGCCCGGCTACCTCAAGCGCCGGCCTGCCCCGAAGACCTTCGCCGAGCTCGCCGAACACGACGTGGTCATCTTCCGCGGCAAGCAGGGCAAAGGGCGCCTCAAGCTGCAGGGACCCAACGGTGATGAAGAGGTCGAGGTGCGTGGCCTGGTCAGCTCCGATGATCTCGCCACCGGCCGAGGCCTCATCGCGGCGGGCCTGGGCATCGGGCTGCAGCCGATCTTCTTCGAGCACTGCAGCAAGCACAGCCCGTTTCAGCGGGTGTTGCCCCAGTACGCATTGAAAGGAGGCGGCGTGCACCTGGTGATGCCTTCCGCTCGCTACGTGCCCACGAGGGTGCGGCTGCTCAGCGACTTCCTCGCGGAGAACTTTCTGAGCGGAAAATGCGAACTCAAGGGAGCAGCGACTTCGGCGCCCGCACCCGCCAGGCCTGCTCGACGATCGCCTTCACCTTCTTGAACGCGATGCCCTGGTCGAGCCGCACGCCCACCCAGCCGAGGTGCCCCACGTAGGCCGGCACGAAGAAGTGTTTCGGCTCTGCCTTCACCAACAGCTGCTGCGCGTCGAGCGTGGCCGCGGCCCAGATGGCCAGCCGGCCGTCACCGTGGTGATTCTCGGTGAAGTTCAGAAAGTTCTTCGTCTTCTTCACGAAGAACGACGGCGCTCCGTGACTCAGCCGTTCACTCGTCTCCGGGAGTGCCAGCGCGCAGGTGCGAACCTTCTCGAGCCACTGGTTGGCCAGCGGCGTCACGCGGGCTTCGCCTTCGGCTCTTCCTTCCGCACGAAGCTGTCGATCACCAGCAGGCCCACGCCCACCACGATCGCGGTGTCGGCGATGTTGAAGGCGGGCCAGTACGCCTGCTCGAACCAGTGCGCCTCGAGAAAGTCGATGACGAAGCCGCGCGCCAGGCGATCGATGTAGTTGCCGATGGCCCCGCCCAGCACCAGCGGCAGGCCCCACTTCGCCCAGACCTCGTTCTTCTCGCCTCTCAGCTTGGAGAAATAGAACGCGATCATGATCACCGCCGCGATCGACACGAGGTGAAAGAGCGGACCGCGCAGGTGATCAGGCACGGTGCGGAACAGGCCGAACGCCGCACCCGGGTTCTCCGCGTACCGAAAGCGGAAGAAGTCGTCCGAGAGCACGATCTGCTCCTTGGGGCGGAAGTGGTAGCCGTCGAAGCCGGGTTCGGGCGCCTTGCTCAAGTACACCCCCAGCTTGCTGGGCGCGGTGTCGAAGGCCGTCGTCAGCTTGTCGAGCACGATGAACTTGGTCGAGTGGTCGAGCACGATCACGACGAGGGCCACCATCGCGAGCCAGACGTACTTTCGCTGCATGGGGGCCCTTCACCATGCGGCTGACCCCTCACGCAAGGCTTTGGCACGCGCCCCGGATCAGCGGAAGATGCCGCCATGAAGACGTCCTCGACGTTCCTGTTCGGCGCGGTGCTCGGTTTGCTGGTTTCGCTCGCCCCTGCCTGTGGACCCGCCAAAGAACCCTGCAACTCCAACACGTGCACCGGGTGTTGCGACGCGACCGGCTTCTGCCAGTTCGGCTTCGACAACAACGGCTGCGGTACGGGTGGCTCGAGCTGCCAGGTGTGCCAGTTCGACGCGCGCTGCGCCTCGGGCTTCTGCCTGCCCTTCGACAACGGCGGTGGCGGCGGCACCACCACTGGGGGTGGCACGGGTGGCGGCATGACCGGCGGAGGAATGGGTGGCGGATCGACGGGCGGCGGTTCGACGGGCGGCGGTTCGGGTGGTGGCGTGACGGGCGGTGGCACCGGCGGCGGCGCGATGGGCGGCGGCACCGGCGGCGGCGCGATGGGCGGCGGCACCGGCGGCGGCGCGTGGGGCGGCGGCACCGGCGGTGGCGCGATGGGCGGCGGCACCGGCGGCGGCGCGACGGGTGGAGG
>JANODF010000443.1:0-13878 GCA_031412555.1 Archangium sp.
CCTGTGCGGCCAACGGCTCGTGGTGGAGTCGAACATCGACTACCTGTTCCGCGAACCGGACAAGTCGGTGTCGATGAGCAAGGGCACCAAGGTGATCAGCCGCACCCTGCTCAGCGCAGCGTGGCGGCAACCCGGCGATGGGAGCCAGTCTGCCTGCGTGGTGCAGCTCTACATGAAGGGTGAGGCCACGCGCCTGGCGACCGTGGTGAAGGCCCTGCGCGCCGCGGGTGAAGTCGAGCCGGAAGAAGAAACCCTGCCGGTGGTCGCGGCCCTGCTGTCCGGTGCTGACGAAGGCGTGTGGGAGCAGGCGAAGGAACTCCACCAACGCCGGGGCGATGATCTCGACACGGAGCGCGCGGTGCTCTGGGCCGCGGAAGAGACCGGTCACCTCGACGAGCTGCTCTTCGATCTCGAGGCGCGCAAGACCACCAAGCCCGACGACGCCGACCTCGCGTTCCTGCTGATCCGCGCCGCGCCCGAGAAGCAGAACCTCGCCACCTGGGAAGCCGCGCTGGAGAAACACCCGGCACACGACCCGCTGCGCCGCTCGGTGGAGTACGCCGCGATCCGCGAGGGGCAGTGGGAGCGTTCACTGGCCGTGTGGAAGCAGCGCCTGCACGACGAACCCTCGTCCGCCTGCAGCGATGCCGAGCCCGCCGCGCTCGCTTCGGTGGCCCTGCACCAGGAAGGCGAAGTGCTGGAGGCGCTCTCCGATTGCCCCAACCCCATGGGCATGGACGCAGTGGTCGCGGCCACCCGGCTGGCCATGGCGGCGAAGCAGGACACCGGGCCCTGGCTCGCGCGGTTGGCCAGTGATCCGCAGCGGCAGCGCGCCCGGCTGATGGCGGGTCTGCCGGTGAAAGACATCGAACACACGCCCCTGGAGCGCACCGCACGATTCCTGAGCGCCGTGCACAAGAGCGGTGACGCGGTCTTCGCAGAGTTGCCCAACCTGCCGATGGAAGAGCTGCAGGGCCTGGACGCGGAGATCTCCGTGTTGATCTGGGCCGAGGCGGTTCGCCGGAAACACAGCGCCGCCACCACCTTCGCGCGCCGCACGCACCTCACGCCTTCCGAACGGAAGACGCTGGAGGGATTTCTCACCGCGGGTCAGCCGGAGCTGGAGACCAAACGGTTCTCGCCGCTCATTCGCGCGGTGATGTACCTGACGCGCAGCCGGGCAGACGGCGTCGCGCCCGCGGAGAAGGAGCGGCTGCAGAAGCTGGTGCGGCAAGACGCGGTGCTCAGCGGGTTCGTCATCAGCGCGCTGGATCACTGGCCGCCGTGAAGATCACCACGTGGAACGTGAACGGTGTCCGGGCGCGGGAGTCGCAGATCTCCGATTGGTTGCGGTTGGAGAAACCGGACGTGTTGTGTCTTCAGGAGATCAAAGCTTCACCTCACCAGATCCCCGTGAGCATCGCGGAACCGGATGGCTACTGGACGCACTGGCATGGGCTCGGTGGCTACTCCGGAGTGGCGCTGCTGATCAGCAAGACGTTGTGCCCGGTGCAGCCGGTGTTCAGCTCACCGTCGTTCGACGTGGAGTGCCGCATTGTGGTGGCGACGCTGGGTGATGTCGAAGTGGCCAGCATCTACGTGCCCAACGGCGGCAAGGACTTCCCCGCCAAGCTGCGCTTCCTCGAGGCGATGCAGGTGTACGTGGCCGAGCGGCACGCAGCGGGTGTGAGGTTGGTGCTCTGCGGTGACTTCAACGTCGCGCGCACCGAACGGGACGTGCACGAGAAGCTGCGCGACCCGAAGCTTGCAGGGCAGACCGAGGGGGAACGCGCGTTGCTCGAGGCCCTCTTCGCGCACGGGCTGACGGATCTCGGGCGGCACTTCGCGCCTGATGATGACGCGCTGTTCACCTGGTGGGCGCCGTGGCGGCAGTACCGCGAGCGCAACATCGGCTGGCGGTTGGACTTCGTGACCAGCAGCCCTGCGCTCACCACTCAGGCGCGCAAGTGCACCGCGTTGCGTGAGTTCGGCACCAGCGATCACGGGCCGGTCACCGCGGTGTTCGAAGGGCCGCTGTTCGACCCGACGCAGGTCAAGCCGGGTGGGCCGAGGGCCGTCAAACCACCCGAAGGTCCGCAACTGACCCTCTTCTGATCGAAACTCCCGCTCGAAGCCTCAACTCCCGAGCGCGAACTCGAAACCCGCCCGCACCGCGGTTGCCTGAGCCTCGTTGCACTGCGCGGGGGTGCTGCGCGGGCTGTCGGGGTACACCTCGGTGGTGGTGGTGAAGCGCGCGCCGGTGAGCGCCATGCACAAGCCCAACGGCTTTGCGTCGTAGTTCACGATGCCGCGTGACTGCAGCGGCTCACCGATGAGCCGGCCCTGGTCGTCGGCCTCGGCGATGTGCGTCACCGCCTCGACGGCCCTGATGATGGCCTGCTGAAAGCCGAGCTGCGCGTTGGCCGCGTCGTCCACCAGATAGAACCCGTCGGGAATTTCGCCTGGCTCGTAGGTCTTGCCGTCGCGCGCCGCGAGGGCAGGTCGAAACTCGCTCTCGTCAGAGTCGGTCGTCTCGTGCAGGTCGACGTGCGCGAGGAAGCGGCCGCGGTACGGCGCCACGTACGCCATCAGCAGCGAAGCCTCGGCCGAGGCCCCGTCGGGCTTGAACGAGCGATTGGGGTCGACCGCATCGGGGTTCCACCGCTGAATGCGTTCGTAACTCCAGGGGCTGACGCAGGGAGCGATGAGCAGGTTGAGCCGGCCCTCGAAGGTGCTCGCGTCGCGCTCGGCGAAACGCAGCGCGCCGTGCACGCCGCTCGTCTCGTAGCCATGCACGCCGCCCGTCACCATCGCGACGGGCAGGCCCTCGACCCACCCACGGCTCTTCAGCAGCAGGAGCGGAAAGTGCCCGTCACCGCCGCAATCGAGCGCGCCATACGAGATGATCTCGAAGCGCGAGGCGAGCCGCTCGATGGCGCTCACCACCTCCTCGACGTAGCTGCGTCGCTTCGGCACCGAGGCCCGCCAACGAACACGCTCGGCGGTGGTCCAGGGCACTCCGGGGGATCCGATCGGGTACGTCGAACTCATGAGCACGGAGTCGTAGCACTCCTCGAGGTCACAGCGCGTAGAGGAGCAGGTGCTGCCAGGGCAGGCCGTCGACACGACCCACCCGGTGATACCCCGCCGCACCCAGCTCCTTGTCCACCTGCTCCACCGTCATGGCGTGCTCCGGCTTGATGGGCACCGCGGGGTCGTTCGCCCGGAACTCCACCAACGCCACGCGCCCTCCGGGTTTGAGCGCCGGCTTGAGCGCCGCGAGGAACGCCTCGGGGTTGGCCAGCTCGTGGAACACGTCGACCATCAACACCAGGTCGACGGACTGGGCCGGCAGCCCCGTCTGGTCTTCGGTGGTGTGAACGGCGACCACGTTGGTGAGCCCGGCCTGACGCACGTTCTGCTCGAGCCGGCTGAGCATCTCGAGCTGAATGTCGGTGGCGTAAACCCGGCCCGAGGGCCCCACTCGCCTCGACAAGCGCAGCGCGTGATAGCCGACACCCGCGCCCACGTCGGCGACCGTCTGCCCGGGTTTCAAGCCCAGCGCGTCGAGCATCGCCTCGGGTGCTTCCTCTTGCTCCCGCTCAGGGCGCACCAGCCAGTCTTCGGCGCCGGCAGACATGGGTTGCGCCGGAACGCGCCCCCGCACCATTGCAGCGTCAGGGGGTGGGGGGTTCGCTGGCTTCGGGGCGGGGCGACACCCCACCGCGAGCAGGAACCACACCGTGAGCCACGTCAGTCGCCGCGCCATGGCGATGTGTTCACAACGCCGCGCACGGGGCGCAACACCGCGATGGCTTGTGAGACATTCAGGGGCGTGAACGGACGTCCGGTCGAGGTTTTAGGTTCATCGTCTCCGGCGAGGCTTGACCTCACTCGTTCCACGGCACCTGCCGCCTCCGACGCAAGGCTGGGTTCGCCCATCGCTCGACCGGCCCCTCACCTCTGCCGAGTTGGTGGATCGGCGTGCGGGGCCGGCATCTGGAGGTTTCCTGCGAAGAGGTCTCATCGCTCGATGCGGCGCGCGCGGCAGTCAAACGTGAGGCATGGGACGGCGTGTTGTTGCCAGCAGGTCTGAAGCAGTCCGACGGTTCGCAGTTCACCGCGGCGCAGCTCGCTGACGGAGCGCGCGTGGGCCAGGTGCGTGGGCCGGGGCTCGCTCCGACGCTCGAGGTCTTCTGGGATCCAAGACCGCACCTGCTGCAGGCGGTGCCGCGGGGGCAGTCGCTGTTCGAGTTGACGCGCCAGCAGCCCGTGTGGGGCCTGGACGTGGGGCGAGCGCTGGCGGCGGCTTTGGCCGAAGGAGTGCTCACGCATCACCGCGCCGGCGTGACCGCCGGATATTTGAATCACGAGTGCGTGTGGCTCACCCGCCGCCTGCGGTCCACCCGTGGAGCAACGTGCGCGCGCTGCGAAGCTCGCTCGGGCGGTACGGCGCGTTCTACGAGGGGCAAGACGTTCGAGGGCGCCAAAGTCGCGATGTTCGAGTACTCGTTCGTGCTGTGTCTGGGTCGCAAGCCTGTGCAGTGGAGTTGTCTGCTGGACCCTGAGGCCCAAGAGGCGCTCAAGCAACCCGGAGTGGTCTGGTTTTCTTCCCCGAGTGGACCGCTCAATTTCGATGGGTCCCTGTGCGACATTGGGGCGCATGAACAAACCTCTGGCGGCGTTGTTGGGTTCGTTGGCTCTCGTCTCCTGCTGCATCGCTCGGGGGATGTGGGTGTGGACTCCACGGGGCAAGCGGCCGATCGAAGACCTCATCGAGCAGGACACGGTGTGGTGCATCGATCCCACGACCGGAGAGAAGGCTGCCTCGCCGATCGCCGCGATCGCGCGAGCCATTCGTGAGGTGATGCAACTCGAGGGTGAAGGGTTCTCCCTGACCTGCACGACTGATCATCCGCTGTACGACCCACTCTCGAAGACCTGGGCGCCGGCGGGAGACTGGGTGCTCGGTCAGCGCTCTTCTCTGTTGCTCGTTCCGGAGGATGGAACCGCGCCACGTGCAGTCGAGGTGCACACGCGGCAAGTCTCTGCAGGAGTCTCCGAGGTGTTCGATCTCACCGTCATGCACGAGCTGCACAACTTCGTGGCGAGCGGCGTGTTGGTGCACAACAAGAAGCCACCTCCGAGGCTGCTGACCTGCGAACGAAATGGGGAGTTCGTCACTGAGTTCGACAGGTGTCCTTGCGGTGACGCGGGACCGGGCTTCATCGAGTGCGATCCGAGCCTCGACGGCAGCGTGGTTCAGGTCAGCAAGTGCACCTGCGAGTAGGCGATGAGCGCACGACTGCGAGCGCTGTTGGCGTTGGCCTGGTGGGCGGGCTTCTACCTGCTCGGCCTGACGCTGACCGGTGCGTTGCTCTGGGTGCCGTGGGCTGAAGGCACCTACTCGCGGCAGGTCACCGGAGCGGGCGTCATCTCGGGCGTGCTGGGGCTCACGGTCGCGTGGGCACTCCGGCCGCGCTTCGCTCCGAAAGAAGAGGCGACTCGTTCGCTCGAGCGCAGCAAGGCGCCTGCGTTGTTCGCTTTCGTGGAAGACCTCGCGCGCCGCACCGGAGCGCGCGTGCCTGCCGAGCTGCGCCTCACGATGGAAGCCACCGCCTTCACCGGCCTGGAGCGCCGCGGGTTCTTCAAGCGCGTGCCCACCATGACGCTGGGGTTGCCGCTGTTGATGTGGATGAAGCAAGACGAACTGGCCGCGGTGGTCGCGCACGAGTTCGGTCACCACGTCGGGCATGACGTCACGTTGGGTCCGCTGGTGTACCGAACGCGCCTCGCGCTGGCGGCGGCCATCGGTCAGCTCGACGACTCGATGTTCTTCCTCGACGTTCCCTTTCGCGCGTACGGAAAGCTGTACCTGCGGCTCACCGCTTCGGTCTCCCGCGCGCAGGAGCTCTCGGCCGACGCGTTGTCCGCGAAGGTGGCGGGCGCGACCGCGGCGCGAAATGCGCTGCGCCTGGTGCACGAGAACGGTCCACTCTGGCAGACGTATCTTCAGCTCGACGTGGTGCCATTGCTGCAACGTGGACTGCGGGTGCCGGTGATGGCGGGGTACCGGGCGCTCCCCGAGCCCAGAGCGTTGCGCGAATCTTTCCGCGAGGTGCTGGAGAGTCTGCGGCACTCGGAACCCAGCCCGTGGGACACGCACCCGACGCAGGAGCAGCGGCTCTCCGCGTTGCCACAAGGTGAAGGCCGGCTGTCGACGAGTCCTCCTGCGCTGCAGCTGCTGGGTGATGACGAGCGCGCGGTGGAGACGATGGTGATGGAGATGACCTTCACCGGCGATCTGCAGGGAATGCAGGAGCTGAGCTGGAGCGAGCTGGGTCCGAGATTGATCGAGGCGTTCGACAAAGGGCTGGAAGGCACGGTGCTCGCGAAGCACACCGAGGTGGCCGCGCTGCCGCAGCTTCTGGCGGACGCAGAATCGCTGTCGGAGCGGCTCTCGACCGGCATGCGCTTCATGTCGCGTGAGGCAAAGCGGCGGGATGCCGTGTCGTGGCTGGTGCAGTGGCTGACGGTGCGCCTGGCCAGAGAAGGCTACGAGCCGCGCTGGAGCCCCGGGGTGGGCATGGTGTTGGTGAAGGGCGACGAGTCAGTCGTCGCGAGCGAGCTCATCAAATCCGCTCTCCCTCTCCCTGCGAACGCGGGGAGAGGGTCGGGGTGAGGGGCCGCGAGCCACCCAGGCCAAAGCAAGCAACAACCACAAGCCGGGACCACCAGCGGCACTGCAGCTGAAGCCGACACTCAAGTTTCGCCGCGAAGAGCCACCGTCGACCTCACCGTCGACAGACTCACCCGCGTCGGCTGCGCCAGCATCGACAGAACCCGCATCAACAAGACCGGCATCAACAACACCCGCATCGACAAGACCGGCATCAACAAGACCCGCATCGACAAGACCCGCATCAACAAGACCCGCATCAACAAGACCCGCATCCGCAACGCCCGCATCCGCAATGCCCGCATCCGCAACGCCCGCATCCGCCGAGCACGACGAGGCCGCCGGAATCTCACAAGCGCCGTTCGACCCTGAACCCAACGCGACCGAACAGACCGAGCACCCATCCATGCATGCCTGCTCACAACACACGCCGTCGACACAGAAGCCGCTCACACACGCGCCGGGCATGGTGCAGCTCGCCCCCAGCGACGACGACTCACCGCCCGCCGACACCAGCAGCGTGCGAGCCACACTCGGCGCGCCGTTGGCAGTGACGCTCACGCGGTACCATCCCGGCTGAGTCACCAGCGAAAGCTGCACCCGCACGTTCGTGGGAGAGAAGTCGCGCAGGCTGAAGCGCGCCGCGCCCTCGTTGTCGAATCTCCGCAATTGCACCAGCGGGAGATCAGCAGGCGACGACTGATGACTCCCCGCAGAACCTTCGCTCACGCCGGTGAACAACGAACCATTCAAGCTGATCAATCCACCCTGAGTGGTGCTCGCCAGCGGGCCACTGATCGACGGCTGTGCGGCAGCGGCCACGGCGCGGCCCTCGTCGAACAGCTCACTGGCGCCCGCACCACTGAAGACCACCCGGCCCGACGGCAGCAGCGTGGCTCCATGCCCACTGCGTGCAGCGCTCAACGAAGGCCCGGCCGCGAACACCGAGCGCATGGGCCGGAAGAGTTCGGTGCTCTGCAACCCTCCGCCCGAAATCAGCACGTCCCCGCTCTGCAGCAGCGTCGCCCTGTGGCCCGAACGCGCGGCGAGCAGGGAACCTGAAGGGCTCCACCCATTGCCGGCGGCTTCGTAGATCTCGGCACTCATGCCTCCGATGACGAGCACTCTGCTGTCGGGCATCAGCGTGGCGGTGTGCCGGCTGCGCGCAACGGACATGGGAGCAGCCGGGCTCCAGGTGCCGGTGAGCGGGTCGAACAACTCCGCGCTGGAGAGCCCGACGCCACCCGTCACCAACACCTTCCCCGTGAACAACAACGTGGCGGTGTGCGACCTGCGCGCCGTGGTCATCGCACCGGTGATGGTCCACCGCCCGGTCGCAGGATCATAGATGCGCGCATCCGCGAGCGAGCCGCCACCCGCGATCAACACCCGGCCATCGGTCAACAACGTCGAGGTGTGCCCACTGCGCGCGAGCGTCATGGAGCCCGCGCGAACCCACGCCCCCGTGGAGGGATCGAACAACTCGGCGGTCGCCAGCTCTCCACTCGCATTGCTGCCGCCCGTCACCAGCACCTTGCCGTTGAGCAACAGCGTCGCGGCAGCGAACGTACGAGGGTCCTGCATCGGCCCGGTCGAGACCGAGTTGCCGGTGGTCTCATCGAAGCGCTCCGCGGTCGCGAGGGCCACCGCACCCGCCTCGCCGCCCGCGATCAACACCTGGCCACCGGGCAACAACGTGGCGGTGTGGTCGACGCGAGGCACCTGCAGCGCAGCAGCCGGGCTCACGGTGGGTTGATGGAGCTCGAGCAGCTCCGTGTCGGCGAGCGCGATGGTGTTCGAACCACCGCTGATCAACACGCGCCCATCGGGCATCAACGTCGCGGTGTGCGAATCTTTCGCGGCCGAGAGCGGCGCCTGAAGGGTCCACGTACCGAGCGCCGGCACGTAACGCTCGACGCTCGCCACGTCGGCGCTCGCGGTGGAGTTCCACCCGCCACTCACCACCACGCTCCCGTCAGGCATCAACGTCGCGCTGTGAAAACCACGCGGTGTGCTCATCGACCCCGTGGCAGCCCACAGTCCGGTCGCAGGATCGTAGAGCTCCGCGGACGCGAGACCATTGCTGGCCGAGTCACGCCCACCCACCGCCAGCACCCGGCCGTCATGCAGCATGGTGAGCGTGTGCCGTTGCCGCGCGAACGCCATGGGACTCGTGGGCGTCCACAGCCCGGTGGCCGGGTCGAACAGCTCGGCGCTCGCGACGTATGCGCCCGTGGCATCGCGGCCTCCGCTGACCAGCACCCTGCCGTTTCGCAAGCGCGCCGCCGCGTGGGTGTTGCGCGCCACGCCGAGACTGGCAGCGGGTCTCCAATTGCCAACGACCGGGTCGTACAGCTCGGCCACCGCGATGGAGTTGCCCGAGTCCCACCCGCCGGCGATCAACACCTGGCCATCCGAGAGCTGCGTGGCCGTGTGATACGCGTGACCGCTCGAAAGCGGCGGCGTGGCTGCCCACGTGTTCGTCGAAGGATCGAAGAGCTCCGCGGAAGGGAACGAGTTGTTGCCGCTCCCGCGATAGCCACCGACCACCAGCACCTTGCCGTTGCGCAGCACCGTCGCGCTGGGCTGCGCGCGCAACGCGGCGAGCGGCGCCACCGCCGTCCACACGCCGTTGTTGGGCTCGAGGAGCTCCGCGGTGTTGGTCGCGTTCTGCGCGATGGTCGGGTACCCGCCGGCGGCCAACACGCGCCCATCGGCGAGCAGCGCGGTGACGTGCCACCACCGAGGCGAAGTCATCGCGCCCAGCGAGATCAGCTCGTCCTGTCGTTGAGCGATCGGCTCAGAGGGAGCGCAGCTGGCGACCAGGAGAACCCACCACAATCGCGAAGACGGCGAGACCACGACTCATCGTAACGCCGGACGGCTGATCACCCCTCGTAGGTATCGCGCGCACGTGTCGGCACGCCCCCGCAACAGCCGTCAGCGAACTTCGACCGACACGGAATCTTCTCAGGGAGACGGAACGATCGAAGCCTTCGCGCCGGCCGCGAGCAGGTCTGCGAGCATCGACTCCGCGAGCGGTTTGCTCTGGCCCGAAGACACCACCACCGGGGCCGACTCGACGAGCCGTTTGGTCTCCGCGAGGCCCAGGCCGGTGCGGTCGCGCACGATCTTGATCACCATGATCTTGCTCTGACCGAAGCTCTCCAGCTTCACGTCGAAGCGGGCGGCCGTCTCGGGGCGGGCGTGGGGCACCGGATGTTCGCCCTTCGCGCGCACCTCGGCGCTCGCACCCTTCGCGGCCAGGGCAGCCACCAGCGCATCCGCATCGGCCCGGCTCAGCCCATCCCGAATGAGCTTCGGCTTGGGCGCCTCGACCAGGTCCTTCGCGTCTTTGAGGCCCAACGACGTGTATTCGCGGACGATCTTGATGACGTTGATCTTCTGCTCGCCGGTCTCCGTAAGCATGACCGAGCAGTTCGACTCATCGGCCAGTGCAAACGTGGAGGTCAGGGCCAGCAGCAGGGCTGAAATTCGCATGGGAAAACCTCTTACTATCGGTTGACCTTGGGGGCGGCCTGCGACACGGATGGCCCCTCAGTGTCCTCTCCTTCCCCCTACCGCAATGTGTTCATCGAGAGCCTCGCCCTCGAGGTGCCGCCGCACCGCGTGACGTCGAAGGTGATCGAAGACGAGCTGTCGCCGACGTACCGGCGCCTCGGCATTCCCGCAGGGTGTTTCGAGTCGCTGGTGGGCATCACCGCGCGCCGCTTCTGGACCGAAGGCACCACCATCGCCGACGCCGCCACTACGGCCGCGCGCAAGGCCTACGCGCAAGCGGGCAACGCCGACCTGCTCGCGCGCACCGGGCTCGTCATCTCGACTTCGGTCTGCAAGGACTACCTCGAGCCTTCCGTGGCGGCGCTGGTGCGGGGCCAGCTCGGGTTGTCGACCGAGTGTGAAGCGTTCGACATCGGCAATGCGTGCCTGGGCTTCATGAATGGCATGGACCTCGCCGCCATGTGGATCGAGCAGCGCCGCGTCGACGTCGCGCTGGTGGTCGTCGCGGAGAGCAGCCGTCACGTGGTGCAGCGCACGGTGCAGCGCCTGAACCAGCCCACCTCCACCATGCAGGACTACCGCGAAGCGCTGCCCACCCTGACGCTCGGCTCGGGCGCGGTGGCCATGCTGCTGGTGCACAAAGATCTCGCGACCACCACCCACGCGGTGCGCGGCAGCGTGACGCTCGGTGACAGCGCTTCGTCGACGGTGTGCCTGGGCACGGCGGAGTGGATGAAGACCGACGCACCCCGCCTGCTCAACAGCGGCGTCGAGCTCGCGCACCGCACCTTCGCCCGCGCGAAAGATCGCCTGGGGTGGACGCCCGACAACCTCGCCCACCTCATCTGTCACCAGGTCGGCGCGATTCACGTGGCCACGTTGTGCCAACGCCTCGAGCTCGATTTGGGCAAAGCGTTCCTCACCTACCCCGAGCACGGCAACATCGGCCCGGCGGCAGTGCCCATGACCCTGGGCCTCGCCGTGGAAGCCGGCCGCGTGAAGGAGGGCGACCGCTGCGCGTTGATGGGCATCGGCTCAGGCCTCTCGTGCGCGATGATGGAGGTCGTGTGGTGACCGCCGAGCCGTCGAATCGCCCGAGTGGTCCGCGGGCGCCGGTGCAGTTGAAGTCGGCTTCGTGGGCCTCGGAGTATCCGTTCGCTTCGCAGTGGCTCGACGTGGGCAGCAGCGGCAACCCGTTGTGGATGCACTACCTCGACGAAGGCCCTCGCGACGCGCCGGTGGTGGTGATGCTGCACGGCAACCCCACGTGGAGCTTCTACTGGCGCAAGCTGGTGGTGGCGCTCCGCGGGCAGTTTCGCTGCATCGTGCCTGATCATCTGGGCTGCGGACTTTCGGATCGCCCGCAGGGGTGGACGTATCGCCTCGCTGATCACGTGGACAACGTGCAGAAGCTGCTGGGCCACCTCGAGGTGAAGAAGTTCTCGATGGTGGTGCACGACTGGGGCGGGGCGATCGGCATGGGCGTGGCCACCGAGCGGCCGGCCGACGTGCAGAAGCTGGTCATCACCAACACCGCCGCGTTCCGCAGCCAGGACATTCCGCTTTCCATCGCGAGCTGCCGCATTCCGGTCTTCGGCAAGTGGGCGGTGCTCGGCTTCAACGGCTTCGCGGTGGTGGCCACCATTCGCGCGGTGGAGAAGAAGCTGTCGCCTGCCGCACGCGCCGGGTTGTTGGCGCCGTACGGCAACGCGCACGATCGACTGGCCACCCTGCGCTTCGTGGAAGACATTCCGATGAAGGCGAGCCACCCGTCGTGGGAGCGGCTCAAGCAGGTCGAAGAGAAGCTCCCGGTGTTGGCGGAGAAGCCGATGCTGCTGTTGTGGGGCGACGCTGACTTCTGCTTCACGCCGAAGTTCAGGGCGACGTGGCAGCGGCATTTTCCGAAAGCCGACGTGCACGCGTGGACCGACGTGGGCCACTACGTGATGGAAGACGCGCCCGAGCGGGTGTTGCCGCTGGTCGAAACCTTTCTGAGGGCTTGATGAACGTCTGCTCGCTGCCGCGCGCCTTCGCCACCACGCAGCCCGGCCTTCTCGCGCTCGTCGACAAGAAGTCAGGCCGCAGCCTCACCTTCGAGCAGTTCAAGCAGGCCCTCGATGAGACGTCGGCGGCGTTGCGCCTTTCGGGGTTGAAGCCCGGAGATCGCGCCGCGCTCTTCGTGGCCACCGGCATCGAGTTCGTGGTGCTGGTGAACGCGTGTTTCCAGGCGGGCGTGGTGCCGGTGTTGATCGATCCCGGCATGGGGGCGAAGAACGTCCTCTCCTGCGTGCGCGAGCAGCGGCCGGTCGGGCTCATCGGCATCGCCAAAGCGCACGTGCTGCGCATGGTGTTCCGCAGCGCCTTCGCGTCGGTGCGCATTCAGGTGCTGGTGGGCGGCAGCTTCTTCCCCGGTGCGAAGTCTCTCGAGGCGCTCAAGAAGGCCGCGAGCGGCACCGCAGTGCACGAGCCCGCGCCCGATGAAGTCGCGGCGGTGCTGTACACCTCGGGCAGCACGGGTGCACCGAAGGGCGTGCTGTACACGCACGGCATGCTCGCGGGGCAGGCCACGGCGATTCGCGACATGTTCCACATCCAGCCCGGTGAGGTGGACGTCGCGTGTTTTCTCCCGTTCGGTTTGTTCTCGGTGGCGATGGGAATGACCGCGGTCTTCCCGGACATGGACTTCCGATTTCCCGCGAAGGCGAAGCCGGAGAAGATCTTCGCCGCGATGCAGGGTGCGACGAGCGCCTTCGCGTCACCCGCCTTGTGGGAGCCCTTCTCGCGCTACCTCGCGGAGAACAAGCTCGAGCTCAAAGGGGTGAAACGCATTCTCACCGCGGGTGCTCCGGTGCGGCCGCAGTTGCATGAACGGTTGTTGGCGCAGTTGCCTGAGGGCGACGTGTTCACGCCGTATGGCGCGACGGAAGCGTTGCCGGTGGCGTTCATGAATGGGCGGGCCGTGTTGGCCGAGACCGCGGCGTTGACCCGTGCGGGCAAGGGCACGTGCGTGGGTGCGCTGGCTCCGGATGTGGCGGTGAAGATCATCGCCATCACCGATGACGCCATCGCCACGCTGAGCGAGGCGCGTGAACTGGCCACCGGTGAAATCGGAGAGATCATCGTGCGCGGCCCGTGTGTCACCCGCGCGTACGACGAAACGCACAGCGAGCGCGCGAAAGAGGCCAACGCGAAGGCGAAGATTCTCGACGCGAACGCGCCTGAGGGCTTCTGGCATCGCATGGGCGACTGCGGGTACTTCGACGCGCAGGGGCGGCTGTGGTTCTGCGGGCGCAAGGCGCATCGGGTGGAGACGAAGCACGGCACGCTGCACTCGATTCCGGTGGAGGCCGTCGCTGAAGAAGACCGCTTCTCCAGAGCGGCGTTCGTGGGGTTGGGTGAACGTGGTCAGCAGGTGGGCGTGGTGATCTTCGAGGTGGCCGGCGAGAAGCCGCGACTCGCCCCTGATTGGGAAGCGTCGATGCTCACGTCGCTCAAGGCGAAGATCGGCAGTGAAGGCCTGCACGCAGCGTTGCTGCACTTCGGTCCGTTGCCCGTCGATCGCCGACACAACGCGAAGCTGGAGCGCGAAGCACTCGCAGTCTGGGCGGCGAAACAAAGACCCAGCCTGCTCTCGCAGAAAACTCCAGTGCCTCCACTGCCTCCACCGCCTCCACCGC
>JANODF010000444.1:0-8168 GCA_031412555.1 Archangium sp.
CCTTTCAGGTGCTTGAGGCCTGTCGTCGGCAGTATTTCGAACGCAACGGCCTGAACTTCGACGCGAAACATTTCGACTTCGACCGCGACGTTCCGAAGCTCGTTCGCCGCGCTCCCCGGGTGGCCGTGATGTCCACCTGCATGGTCTACGACCTCGCAGGTGACGCCGCCATTCGAGAGGTGCACCCCTACCGGCCGGCTTCGCCGTATGCCGCCGCGAAGATTGGGGCCGACATGCTCGCCCTCTCGTATTTCCACGCGTACCGGATGCCGGTGACCGTCGTTCGTCCCTTCAATACGTACGGCCCGTTTCAGAAGAGCAACTCCGAGGGTGGTGTGGTCTCGATCTTTCTCAAACGAGACATCGAGCGCAGCCCCTTGTTGATCAAGGGCTCGGGGCAACAAACGCGCGATCTTCTCTACGTAGAAGACTGCGCGGAGTTCGTCGTCGCGGCAGCGAGCTCCGAGAAGGCAGAAGGCCGAATCATCAACGCCGGAACCGGTCACGACGTCTCGGTCAACGACCTGGCCCAGCTGTGCTGCACCGCGGGCAATCGCGTGGAGAAGGTGCCTCACGATCACCCACAAGCGGAGATTATGAAGCTCTGCTGTGACGCGAGCCTTGCCCGGGAGCTGCTCGGCTGGCAGCCGAGGTCTTCGCTCGAAGAGGGCATTCGCAAGACCCGCTCGTGGCTGGAGCAGAACCGCTGGGCATGGTGAAAGGAGCGACGATGCTTCCTTACGGCCGACAGCTCATCGAAGAAGACGACATCGCGGCGGTGACCGCGCAGTTGCGAAGTGACTGGCTCACGCAGGGTCCGATGGTCGCGAAGTTCGAAGAGGCGCTCACCGGGCTGACCGGGGCCCGATTCGCCGTCGCAGTCTCTTCCGGCACTGCGGCCCTCCACCTCGCCGCGCTCGCGGCCGGGGTTCGTGATGGCGACACGGGGGTCACCTCAGATGTGACCTTCGTCGCGTCGGCCAACTGCATCCGCTACGCGGGCGGTAAGCCGGCCCTCGCAGACGTCGAACCCACCACCGGGCACATCTCGCTGCCCGCGCTGCGTTCAGTGGTGGCCAACCTCAAGGCCGCAGGGAAGCCACCCCGCGTCATCGTGCCGGTCGACTTCTCTGGCAGCGTCGCGGATCTCGAGGGCGTGAGGGCGATTGCCGATGAGGTCGGCGCGATGGTCATCGAAGACGCGGCGCACTCTCTGGGCGCGACCTACACCAGCCGCGAAGGTGAGCGGCTCAAGGCGGGCAACTGCCGCCACGCACAGCTGGCGATCCTTTCGTTCCACCCTGTGAAGCACATCACCACGGGTGAAGGCGGGGCGATCCTAACCAACGATGAAGGCGCGTATCGCGAGCTGCTCGAGCTTCGCACCCACGGCATCACCAAGGACCCTGCCCGTCTCACCAAGGTCGACGGTCCTTGGTATTACGAGCAACAGTCGCTGGGGTATCACTACCGCTTGACCGACGTTCAGTGCGCTCTCGGCGTCTCGCAGGCAGGGAAGCTCGACCGCTTCGTCGCTAGGCGGCGGGCCATCGCAGAGCGCTACAACCAGGCGTTCGGTGCATCGCCCTTCCGTGAGCTCTTGAAGCCGCTCGCAGCACGGCCAGGCGTCGAGTCGTCCTACCACCTCTATGTCGTTCGCCTGACGCCCGCCCCCGATGAGACCTCGTCATCCGTGGCGGCGCGGCGGCGTGCGCTCTACGAGGGATTGCGCGAGCGCGGCATCGCGCCGCAGGTCCACTACATCCCGGTGCATACCCAGCCCGACTACCAGCGCGCGGGCTTGAGCGAGGGGAACTTCCCTGGGGCCGACGCCTACTATGCCGGCTGCCTGAGCCTGCCGATGTTCCCCGGCATGACCGACGCTGACGTTGATCGCGTCGTCAATGCCGTCGGTGAGGTGCTCACCAAGACGAACCGTTGATGGGCGACACACTCTTCATCCGCACCGATGCAGGCGCACAGCTCGGCACTGGCCATTTCATGCGAATGCTGGCGCTCGCAGAAGCTTGGGCTGAAACGGGTGGCCAGGTCGCTTTCGGGGGCTCGTTCTCCTCCGACCTCTCCCGCCGCGCCCGGGCCATCGACGCCCTGATCTTCACCCGATCCCCCGACGAGAATGACGCACGGTGGTCCATCGCGCGTGCTCACGAAGTCGGTGCGCGTATTGTCGTCGCCGACGGCTACCACTTCCCAGAGGCGTATCAGCGGGCGATGCGGGCCGCTGGTTTCCGGCTGATGGTCGTGGATGACAACGCAGAGAACCAACCGTACGAGTGTGATTGGATCCTCAATGTCAACGTGCACGCCACCGACGCGATGTACCAGCGAAGGAACGCGCAGTGCCGGTCGCTGCTGGGTCCCTCCTTTGCGCTCATCCGCGCGGTCATTCGGAATGGCGCGGCGACGTCGCGGCGCACGGGAGGAACGCGGCTGCTCGTGACGATGGGAGGCGCTGACCCCCCGAACGCGACGGGGCGAATCCTCGAAGCACTCCGGATGGATCGCCGGGGGCTCACCACCACGGTGCTCGTGGGCGCCGCAAACCCGCGGCTCGAGGAATATCGGGCGCAGGCGGGCGACAGCGTCAGGCTGCTCCACGACGTGGAGGACGTGGCCACCGTCATGCTCGAGGCGGATGTCGCGCTGGCGGCGGTGGGCGGAACGGTCTGGGAGTTGGGCCTGCTCGGAGTGCCCTGCGTGGGCCTCTCCTTGGCGGACAATCAGGTGCGGCTCGCAGAAGAGCTTCAGCGGCGAGGCGCCCTTGAACATGCCGGCGACGCCCGAACCTGCCCTGACGCGGCTCGCTGGCTTGACCTGGTCAAGAAGGTGTTGGAGGACCCTGCACGGGGTGCCTCGCTCGTCTCTTCCTCCCGCGCCCTGGTCGACGGCAAGGGCGCTCGCCGTGTCGTGGAACGCCTCAAGGAGATCTGATCGATGGCTGGCTTCTCAATCGGAAACAAACGAGTCGGCGACGACGCCCCTGTGTATTTCGTGGCCGAGCTGTCGGCCAATCATGGCAACAGCCTCGAGCGCGCGCTGCAGGCCGTCGAAGCGGCCGCGAAGATTGGTGCCGACGCGATCAAGCTTCAGACCTACACGCCCGACACCCTCACGCTCCGCAGCGCGACGCCTCCGTTCGTGGTGAAGACCAAGAATGTCTGGGCAGGTCGAACGCTGCACGACCTCTACGCCGAGGCCATGACGCCCTGGGAGTGGCACAAGCCCATCATGGAGGCGGCCGCTTCCTTCGGCATGGCGTGCTTCTCGACGCCCTTCGATGCGACTGCCGTGCAGTTCTTGGCGGAGCTCAAAGTGCCCGCATGGAAGGTCGCGTCGTTCGAGCTGGGTGACCTCGCCCTGGTCGAGCTGATCGCCAGGCAGCACCAGCCGATGATTCTCTCGACCGGTATGGCTTCGTTGGCCGACATCGAGGCCGCGGTGCAGACCTGCTTCGGAGCCGGCAACCGCGAGCTCGCCCTGCTGCGTTGCGTGTCGGCCTACCCTGCCAATCCAGCCACCATGGATCTTCGGAGCCTCGAGGTGCTTCGCGGTTTCGGCGTCGTACTTGGTCTGTCGGACCACACGACCGACAACGTGACCGCGCTGGCCGCCGTTGCCCTTGGGGCCCGCTTCATCGAAAAACACTTCATCGTTGATCGCTCGTGGGGTGGTCCTGATTCGTTCTTCTCGCTCGAGCCTGATCAGTTCAAGCGTCTGATCGCCGATGTGCGTGCCTGCGAGGCTTCGTTGGGTAAGCCCCGGTTCGGGCCCTCTCCCGACGAGATGGCAAGTTGGGCTTTCCGCCGATCGCTCTTCGTCGCCCGAGACGTCGCGGCGGGAACCACGCTCACGACCGATGATGTTCGGAGCGTGCGCCCGGCGAACGGCTTGCCTGCCAGGCATCTCCCGGAGGTGCTCGGACGGACCGCGCAACGCGCATTGAAGGCGGCCGAGCCACTCACCTGGGACATGGTCGGCCCTGCCTCCGCTGGACCAGAACTTTCACTCCGGCCTGCAACCCTCGACGACGCAGCCCTCCTTCGTCACTGGCGCAACGACCCCACCACCCGTGCCAACTCGCGAAGCCAAGCCGAGGTCAGCGACGAAGAGCACCTCAGCTGGTTGAGGGCGACCCTCGGGAATGCCGAGCGGCGGCTCTTGGTCGCCGAGCAGGCGGGGCGCCCTGTCGGTCAGGTGCGTCTCGACAAGCAGGGGCCCACCGCGGAGGTCTCAATCACCGTCGCGCCCGAGGCGCGCGGTAGTGGGCTGTCGTCGTGGCTGCTGCGCTCTCTGGAGCCGGTCGCCCGTGAACTGGGCGTCACCACGCTGATCGCAGAGATCCATCGGGACAACCAGGCCAGCATCAAGGCGTTCAAGCGGGCGGGCTTCTACTCCTTCGTCCAGCCGGCAGCAGCGGGCAGCTTGCTGCGCTGCGAACGCCGCATCGCGAGGTTTCACTCGTGAAAGTGGTGGTCATCATTCAGGCGCGGTTGGCCTCTTCACGCTTGCCGGCGAAGGTGCTGCTGGACCTCGGAGGAGTGACTGCGCTCGAACGGTGCCTTCGGCGTGCGCGTCGTTTCTCCCACGTGAGCGAGGTGGTGGTTGCGACCTCAGACCGCCCCGGAGACGAGATCATCGCAGCGGTCGCCCATCGCCTCGGCACCAAAGTCACTCGCGGCAGCGAGACTGATGTGCTCTCCCGTTTTGCCAAGGCTGCGCGTGAGGCGAGCGCTGATGTCGTCGTTCGCTGCACTTCGGACTGTCCGTTACTTGACCCTGCGCTGAGCTCGATGGTGATCGACCGCTTCTTGAACGCGCCAGGCGGGGTCGACTACGCCGCGAACGTCCTCGAGCGCCGGTTACCGCGCGGCCTCGATACGGAGGTGTTCAGCCGCGCCGCTCTCGAGCAGGCCGACCGCGACGCGAAGAGCCCTGACGAGCGCGAGCACGTCACGCTGCATCTCTATCGGAACCCTGACCGCTTCCGGTGCCTGCCCGTCGTCGCGGAAGGGCTCGAAGATCGCTCCTCGCTCCGATGGACGCTCGACACGCTGGATGACTATCGGTTGCTGCACGCGGTTTTCGAGCGCTTGGGGCCTCGCGCCGACGAGGCCTCGATGGCCGAGGTCATCGCGCTGTTCGACGCAGAACCAGAGTTGGCGCAGATCAACCGGCACATCGCGCAGAAGGCCACGTAACCCAACGCTCAGCGCTTCTGCGCCACCAACCAGAGATGTGACGAGAGATTGTTCTGGGCCAGAAACTCCTGGAATGGTCCGCCAAGTTCGTCCCAGCGATCCACCAGGACCGTCTGCAGGAAGGGATCGGCCGCGACAGAGAACTCGCCGCTGAGCACCTTCGCTCGGACCAGCTCAGCGTCGAGCTTTCCCGGAGTGAGCACCTCGAGGGTGTCGAAGCCACAGCTCTTGAAGAGCCGAGCCAGGGACGCGGGGTTGAAATAGTTGAGGTGCTCGACGTCGACGGAAGAACTCTTCTCCTTGAGGAGCATCACGTCGAAGCCACCGCAGCTCGGAACGCTGACGATCATTACGCCGTCGGGTCTGAGAAGCCGGTGCGCCTTCTCCAGAATGTCCTTCGGGGAGAAGAGGTGCTCGACGACCTCGAAGGAGGCGACGACGTCAATGCTGCCTTCAGGCAGCGCGACCTGCTCGATGGGAGACTCGAGCACCTCGAGCCCGCGACCGCGGCAAGTCGCCGCGAGATTCGGGGTCGGCTCCACCGCGATGAATCGACTGAAGAAGCCGAGCCGCTTCACCTCTTCCCCGAAGGTACCAAAGCCTGAACCCACCTCGAGCAGGGTGCCTCCCTCGACACCGTGGCGCTTGCAGATTTCCACAAGGCGCTGAGCACGGGGCTTGAACAGCTTCTCCCGGCGAGCGGTCTCTGAAGCAGGGAAGATGACGTCGTTCCAATAGGCGTAGTTCTCCGAGTGACGGTAATAGTCCTCGAGGACGGCAGGAGGCGGCCGCGGGCTGATGTAAATGGTCTGGCAGTCGAGGCAGGTGACGTAGCTCAGCTCGTACTTCACCCACGACGGAGCACTGCGCGAACCTCCGCACGCCGGGCACGCCACCTGAACGAACGAAGCCTTGTTCTTGTGGAGCCTGGCGATGTCGTTCGCGAAGCGACGCTGCTGTTCGGCCATCAGGGCCTGCGGGCGGATCTCTTCTTCGGTCAATCGAACGGGGGGCGTCGTGGTGCTCATCGTGCCTTGCCTTCCTTGTACTTCGCCTGAGCTGATTCGCTGAGGTGCACAGGACCACACGACACAGCCTCACCCCAGATTGTGTCCTTCCACCACTGCCCGTCATGAATCCACCACACACGAGGATCCCGAAAGGTGTCGCAGACCGAATCGAACTCCTGCTCGGTCATACCGACGTAGGTCAACCAGCGAGCCAGGTCACCCGACTTCACATGGTCGTACTTCCGAACCATTTCGACGCCTCGTTCACGAGACATATGACCCGCGCGGATGTCCTTGCAGGCGTGATCGGACCCACGGCCGTACCCGAGCTTGATGAACTTGAGGTAGTCGTGCATCCCGTTCTCGTGCATGTCGTCGAGGTTCGACATCTGCCGATAGGTGCGCTCGAAGGGCTTTTCGGCGGGCCGCCAGTCGTACTTGTCCATGACCAGCTTCGTCTGTGGGTTCGCGTCCCAATTCACGAAGTTGCCCAGGTAGATGCCTCTGACGCGAACGGCATCGATCTCGTCGTCGGAGGGATACTGCGCCCAGAGCAGATCCTTCTCGCGGAGGCCCTCCTTCAGATCGGCGCGGCCGAGTTTGTCGAGGCCTTCGTCGGTGAAGTCGTCCCAGTCGTAACCACGCAGGGCGTGCTCCAACCGAAACTTCGCGGTGAACTCGACGAGGTCGTTCAGCGAGTACATGCCGCCCAGATCGAGGAAGCCGTGCTCGCCCCACATCATCAAGGGTACCTTGTAGCGAACGGCCACCTGAATCGGCGTGGTGAAGATGCCGCAGTGACCATGCCAATTCATGTCACCCTGAAGCTTGAAGCCGATGCGGTTCATCTTCACGAGCGTGGGAATGCTCGGCCGCACGATGACGTGGTCGCAGTCGAAGACCTCGCGCATGCGGTTGAGGTTGTACTCACCCTCCGGGAGATAGTTATTGCCGTGGTAGGTGACCAGGAGCGGCTTGAGCCCCAGCTCATGCACCGCGACGTGCGTCTGGTAGTAGCTGTCTTTGCCTCCACTGACGGGGATGAGGATGTCGTAGTTGCTGCTCGACCTGTGCTCCTCAGCGATGTCTTTGAGCCACTGAAAGCGCTCGGCCCAGTCGATCTTGGCCTTGTTCTCGCCCGTGCGGCAGCCGGAACACACCCCGCGCTCGTCGAAGGTCAGCGGCGTCGCGGCAACCGATGGATAGACACATTGCGTGCAGTAACGGACAGCCATTAGAGCCTCACCGGAATTCCAGCCTTGTTCATGGTTCGCTTTGCGTTTCGATCTGACAGCTCTTTGAAGTGGAAGATGTTGGCGGCGGCAACAGCATCTGCTCCTGCCCGCACGCCTTCCACGTAGTGCTCATAGCGGCCAACGCCGCCCAGCGCGATGACGGGCACCGTGCTCACTTCGGCCACCGAACGGATGAGGTCGACGTCGTACCCACGCGCGGTGCCGTCGCGGTCGAGGCTCTGAACCAACACCTCTCCAGCCCCTGCAGCGATGGCTCTCGTCACCCAGTCGACCGGGTCCACACCCGTCGCCTCACGGCCACCATCGATGAAGACCTCAGCTCGCCCATCGGCGTGGCGCTTTACGTCCACGCACACGACGATCGCCTGGCTCCCGAAGAGCCTGGCGCCAGCGGTGATCAACTCTGGGTTTCGAAACGCACCTGAGTTGATTGCGATCTTGTCAGCGCCATGGAGGAAGCATTGGCGCATGTCGTCAACGCTCCGGATACGGCCGCCCCAAGTGAGCGGCATGAAGCAAGTTTTGCTGACCTCTTCCAGAATATCCATGGGGGCGGAGAGGCTCTTCACCTTGTGGTCGTCGCGCCGGAGGTCGTACGAGCCGTCACGAGAGATGTCGAGATAGATGAGCTCATCGACGTTCCACTCGTTGAAGCGCTTCGCCTCGTGGATCGGGTTGCCGAC
>JANODF010000445.1:0-2450 GCA_031412555.1 Archangium sp.
CTCATGCGGATCTCACAGGTGGTGTTGCTCATCGCATCGCTGCACGCCGGGATCGCCGAGGCGCGCTTCGGGAAGAAGAGCAGTGGGGGCGAATCGAAGCCCAGCTCCGGTGGGGGCTCGCAACCTACGCACGCCGCCGTGCCAGTGGATTCCCCTGGCTCGTCTTCGTCTTCGAACAGCGGCTCTTCATCTTCTACTTCCGGCAGTTCCTTCGGGCCCCGCCGCCGGCTGGGGTACTTCAACGGCGCGTTCGTGCCGATGTACGGCTACGGCATTCCAGCGGCCGCGTACCCCACGACGGTGGTGGAACCCGAGGAGGACTCCGAGCCCTCCATCGTTCGTGGCACGGCCGGCCTCGAGTTTCTCTACTTCGCCAACCAGACCCGCGGGTACGCGCTCGGCCTCAATGCGGGCGTGGAGATCGAACGCATCGGCGGCAGCATCTCAGGCCAGCACCTGAGCGTGGCGACCGATGATGGAACGCCGGGTGACGACACCCTGCAGCAGCTGAGCGTGCGGTTGAGCTACGCGGTGCTGGTGGGCACGCAGGGCCGTCTTCGCGCCGAAGCGGGCGTCGACACCATCTTCGCGGCTGACGTCACGGTGACCGCTCCGACGATCGGCTTCTCGGGCACGTTGTGGATCGCCGGGCCGCTCGCGTTCGAAGCCAGCCTCTACGCTTCGGTGTATCCGTTCTGGCAGATCGACGGCCGCGCGGGCTTCGTGGTCGGCATGGGTGCGCTGGGCATTCGGGTCGGCTGGCGCACGCAGCTGCTCGATGATCAAGGCGTGGTCGACGGCGTGGAGCACCGCGACATCTTCATGGGCCCGTATGCGGGGCTCGGGTTCGTCTTCTGAGTTCGGCTGCTACGCGGGCGAGGTGATGCCCACGCGCGCCGCGAGCTCAGGGCGCCGCAGCTTCCAGATCACGCCGTCGATCCAATAGTGCGAGAGCGTCAGGCTGACCCAGATCACCCCGGCCCAGGTGTAGAAGCTCCAGCTGGTCACCAGCGAGAGCGCGAAGACGACCACGTAGACCGCGCCTGCGAGTGACATCAGCAGCGCCCAGTAGAGAAAGCCGCGCGTCCACCCCGGCTGCGAGAGCCAGGAGATCACTTTCGCGTCTTCACTCACCCCGCCCTTCCAGGCGTTCAAGTTGTAGTGGCGCATCATCCCCAGGTACTGAAAACCGTGCCAGCAGGCCGCCGCGGCGAACGCCGACGTGTCGTCAGAGGTGATCAGCTGAAACGGCACGAAGAAGCCGAGGAACGAACAGCCGATGAACGCGAGACGCAGCCACGACGCTTTCGCCCAGGGCTGATGGCGTTCACGAATGCGCGCGAAGAGCAGCGCGCCGAGCAGGAAGACGAGGGGCGCGAGCAGGCCCAACACCAGTGCGCGGGGGAGCGTCGGGTAGAAGATCTCGACTCCGAAGAGCATGCGCGGGCCGGTGTAGAGGCGGTGCGAGACGCAGAAGAGCACGATGAGCATGAGCAGCGGCCGCTCGAGCTTCGTCGCCCACGAGGTGAGCGGCTCGCCTGACTTGCGCTGGTAGATGCGGAGGATTCCCCAGTTCTGAGCGACGAAGTGCCAGGTGGCCCAGTAGAGGATGGTCGAGTTGAGAACGCGCGGGCCGTAGGCCTCGAGCTTCCAGTTCAGGAGGAAGACCAGGGCGAAGATGATCAGCGGCATGCCCACGGTGGCGAAGGGGCGCGAACGCCATTCTTTCGGGTCGAAGTAGACGCGTGTCCACGTGGAGACGAGGTGCGGACCGTTCGAGGCGACCGCGACGGTGGCCAGGATGGTGTAGCCGTCGACGTGCAGTACCGATGAGGCGAACCAGGCGAGCAACACCACGCCGGCGGACGCGAAGAAGAAGAGAAAGTCCTTCACGGGCGAGATGATGGCGAGCGACACGGTGCACTCCCTATAGCAAAGGTTTGGCCCTCACCCCGACCCTCTCCCGAGGGGAGAGGGAGCACGTGTGGTATCAGCCGCCGCATGAAGCCCCCGCGCCTCGTCTTTTTGCGCCCCCGCAACGCCGACAACCTCGGCGCCATCGCCCGCGCGATGAAGAACTTCGGCCTGACGGACTGGGTGGTCGTCTCGCCCAACCCGTTGCTGCTCGAAGTTCCCGGCCTCAACCGCCTCGCAGTGAAGTCGGGTGAACTGCTCGAGTCAGTGCGCCGCGTCGACACCTTCAAAGAAGCGATCGCCGACTGCAGCTGGGTGGTGGGCACCACCATGCGGCTCATCGACGGCAAGCGCCGCCTCACGCCGCGCGAGCTGGCCGAAGTGGGCAGTGAACGCACCGACGAGACCTGGGCGTTGGTCTTCGGAGACGAACGCAACGGCCTCATCAACGAAGACCAAAGCGCAGCCTGACCAGCCACGACTCAATATTCGGCCCCCACAGGCTGCACCGTCTCTTCCGGATCGGACATCGTTTG